>JAHJAR010000183.1 GCA_018814045.1 Planctomycetota bacterium
AGTCGTTCGAACAGCCGACCGCAGCCCGCACCCACGCCCGTTAGTCCAGCATGCGCGGGCGCGCTGTCACAACCCTCGTGAGAAGTGCGCGTTCGGGCGGGCATCCACTTGCTCATAGACGCGCAGCGTTCGCGCCACCATTTCGTCCGCCGTGCTGACGTTCGCTACCGTTGGGGGTAGCTCACCCGCGCGCCAGGCGGCCAGCCGGTCGGCCAGGCTGGAAGCTGAATTCAAGTCGAAAAGGTGCTGCGCGCTCGGTAGCATCTCGGCGATCCCGCCCACACGACTGGCCAGAACCGGCACTCCGACCGCCTGTGCTTCCAACACGATAATCGGCAGATTCTCCGGCCACAGGCTGGGCACGACCAACACATCGAGCCCGGCGAGGAACTCCGGCATGTCCTCCGAGTGAACCCGACCGCAGAAATCCACGCTGAGACCGCGGGCCAACGCCCGCAGCCGAGCCGCGTAGGCCGCATCGTCACCACCGCCCGCGATGCGCACGCGCGTGGAAGACCACCCCAGATGGTGGAGCGCCTCGAGCAGCAAGTGTACCCCCTTGTGCTCGGCCAGGGCCCCGGCATAGCCGAGGGTCACGTCACGCCGATTGCGTGCGCTCGCGGCCGTGCCATCTGCGCCAGCGCTGGTGCGCGGCGCGGTGCCACGGTTGAACCAGTGCGGTTCGAGGCCATAGGGAATCTGGTAGCTGCGCGGCCCATCAGCGGGCAAACCAAGCAAGTCGCGCCCCGTGCTCGAGGCAAAGATCACGGCCTGAACAGCGTGCAACGCAGCGCGCAGAAACGCGCGCCGGCGTTTCCAGTGGCCCACCTCGCGCGCCGGCAAGCCTCTCATCATCGCCCGCAGAAACGTGAGCGTGGGCAATGCGGCGGCGCGCAGCGCCGGCGTGCGAGCAAGGAAACGCAAGGCGCGCCGCGGATGGCCCGCCGCGACACACGTTACACACTCGCGCCAGGATACTTGCCCGTCGCAAATCCCGCCGCGGTGGTGCTGGAGCGTGTGTTTGGGGCACAGCCACCAGTAGTCCATCACGGTGACTGCCACGGGAATGCCGAGCGCGCCGGCCGCGGGGATGATGCCGGCGCCGATGTGCCCGGCGTTGGTCAGGTGCACGATGTCGGGACGCAGATGACGAAGGAGCGTCTCCAGTTCCGCGGTAGGCACGCCTTGCACCGCCATGCGTCCATAGGTTGGGTAGGCCAGCACGCGCGGCTCGTCCGTCACGACCTCGCCGAGCGCGAGCCGCGGACCACGTCGCTCGGGGTCTCCGGCGAGGTAGACCAGCTCGTGCCCGCGCGCCTGGAGCCCGCGTCCCAGGATTGCGAGGTAGCGCTCCGTGCCCTGTCCATACCCGCGGCCGAACTGCATAGTGGCGTACAGCACCTTCACTTTGAGCGGCTTCCTCTGCTGGCTGGGTGCACAGACCGGCGCGGGCGGGCCTGTCCTTGGCATCGGATCTTTGCAGCCGGGGATTATACCGCAGGTGCGCATGCCGCCGGTGGGAATCGCGCGCGGCGGTCGTGTTTGCCGGCATCATGCCAGGCAGCTATGCTGTTTGGTGCATCAACGAGCCGGCAGCGTTGCCGATTTCGCCACAGGCAGATGCGTTCACGCGCGCCGCCCGACTTGGCTCGGCACCCGCCCTGCTGAGAGTTTCTGCGAGGACAGTGTGTCCGCCGGGGAATCAGAGAACGTCACCGAGGTTCGATCAGCGGCCGACTCTGCCACAGCGGGTCGAGTGCGTCGCATCGTGCTGTGGGCGGCTCTGATTCTGGCGGTGGCCGGGGTGTGGCGGGGGATCCTGGCGGCCGCGATGCCCTGCATGTCGCGTGACGCGGTGCTCTATTGCTGGTACGCCCGCGACCTGGGAAACGAAGGGCTGGGGTTGCTAAAGGCCGGTGAATACCAACAGCACCCGCTGTTTCCGCTGACCATTCTCGGCGTCCAGCGGACGCTGCGCGCCCTGGGCGCCGCCGACTCACCCGCCACGTGGCAGGCCAGCGGACAGGCTGTCGTCTGGCTGGCCGGGATGCTCCTGGTCCTTGCCGCGGCTTTGTTGACGATGCGCATCGTATGCGTCATGGAACTGCCGGTGTGCCCGGGGCGCAGCGCGCTGCTCGCGCTCGCGCTGGCCGCCGTGCTTCCTCTGAACACCTGGCTGTCCGCCGACGTCATGTCGGACCAACTGCATGCGCTGTTGTACTTGTTGGCGGTCGCGCTGCTGCTGTCGCTCGGCAGTTGGCGCGTGGCGCTGGTCTGCGGGTTGGTCAGCGGCCTGGCCTACCTGACGCGTCCCGAAGGGGTGGTCGTGTGCGTGGCGGGCGTCGCAGTACTGCTCGCCCAAGTGCGGACGCTGCGCTGGCGCACCGTAGCGGTGCGCACGCTGGCGTTGCTGGTCGGGTTCGCTGCCTGTGCCACGCCCTACATCGCCGCGACCGGCCAGCTCTCCCCGAAAGTGGACAAGGAGACGCTGGGAGATTTCCAGGCCGCAGTGGGCTTCCCCCCTGCGCCGTCAACGGACGCTGGCGAGACTGCCCAGGCCGCGTTGAACCGGCTCGATCTCCCCTGGTATGGGCTGGTCCCCTTCGTGCTCTACACGACGTTTCGGGCCGGACGGATCGTCGTGCCGCTGCTGGCGCTGCCTCCTTTGCTACACCTGCGTCGGCGTCTCGCGCGACCGCCACTGCTGGGGCTGTCGATCTGTCTGGCCGCGCACCTGTCGCTGGCGACGTTCCTGCTCGGACATCACGGTTATCTCCAACCGCGGCACACGCTCGTGGCTGTACTGCTGTTGCTCCCGTTCGCGGCGATATTCTTGGCTCACCTGCTCAGCGATCTGTCGGCCAGTGGCCGCCGGACTTTGGGGAGTGTCATCATCGGACTGTGCTTGCTACCGCTGATGCTGTATTCGTTACGCATTCCCAACGCAGCAGACAGATTCATCCCCGCCGCCGTCGCCTGGTTACGCCAGCACGACCCCCAAATCGACGGGAAGCTGCTCGTGGGCGGGGCCAGTCAACGGCGAATCGCCTTCTATGTCGGCTTACGCATGCAGCCCTGGCCCGAGAACGAGCCCACGCTGGAGCGCCGCTTTGCCGAGCTGCGCCGGCACATCGTCGGCTCCCGTCCGGACTACTTCGCGATCGAGACTGGGCCCGGCGACGAATGCCAGGGGAACGATGAGTTGCTCGTGCAGCTTCAGGCGGACGACGAGATCACCGGTCATTTGGTGGAAACGCACGTGCACCACGCGCGCGGCGACACCGCTCTGCATGTTTGGGAGTTCGCGTGGTAGCTGCGCGGCCCATTTCTGTGCGTGGACTGAGGAATGGCGGCGTTTCGTCCTTCCACAACTGCACGTGACGCGCAGTCGAGATTCAACCGCCGTCGATGTCCAGGGTATCTGGCTGCACGGGCGGTTGTGGAATGGTGAAAGAAAACTCCGCCCAGCTCCCCGGCTCCGAAGTGGCCCAAATCTTGCCGCCGTAAGCACGCACGATGCGCCAAGACGTGTACAGCCCGATGCCGGTTCCCTTCTGCTGTGGCAATTCCGGCGACTGCACGCGCGAGAATTTGCGGAACAACCGCCACCGCTGCTCAGCGGGGAAGCCCGGCCCGGTGTTGCGGACCACTACGGACAGGCCGTCGTCGGCCCTCGTCACCGTCAGGTTGATCTCGCCCGCTTCGTGCACGACGGCCTGGGCCGGCTGATCTGCAAGGAGACACTCTCCGACCCGCTCTGGGAACTGTGGCGGACCGACGACCATTACTACGACGGCGTCCGCCGCATTCAGCAGCAGACCTACGAGCCGCCCGAGATCATCGGCGGGGGCGGGCTGGACAGCTTCCTCGATGGCGGGGGGTTCCTCGACGGCCGCTCCGCCGAGTATTTCGAGCGCGAGTACATCTACGGCCCCGACTACGTCGACGAGTTCGTGCTCCAGACCGACCGCGACGGCGACGCCGTCTACATGCTCCAGGACGCGAACTACAACGTCGTCGCCACGCTCGACGACGCGGGAGCGGTTCTGAAGCAGTGGCAGTACGAGCCCTACGGCGAGGTCACGGTGGTCAACAAGATCGCGACGGCCCCGCCGCGGAACGACGTCACTCGGCCAGGCAATCGCAATCGAGATCGTCGATACAGATTTGCAGGTCAGCGTGGTCGACGCAGCCATCCTTGTTGAGGTCAGCATCCGGGTTGTAGCGCGGCTCGCCCTGACAACTGCGATTGGACGCGAGCACGACCTGGATATCCACGATGTCGGTGTGACCATCACGGCTGGCGTCGCCAACGCAACTGTTCCGCCAGACCGCGATGCGCAGTTGCTCCTCTCCGCTGCCGATCGCACCGCACCCCACCAAATCCAGGGAACGGCCGAAGCCAGCGACCACCTCGGGGAGCGTGCTCCCATACAAGTCGGCGACCGCCAGACTCCGCGGACGCAGAATCTCGTTGTCTGGGTTGTTCCAGAAATTGGCGGTGACCAGGGGCGTTGGATCGATCCGTGACCACAAACGCCCCATCTTGTAGCTGCGGGTAACCTCGATCTGGTCGAGATCCGCACACTCCCCCAGCATCTGCTTGGTCACCAAATCCACATCCCCGTCACCATCAATATCGATGATGGCGGCGGTCATTCCGCGGTTGGGCGACAGCCCGGCATAGCCGGTCACGACGGCCACGCGCTCGAATTGAACAGCGCTGCCCGGGCCGTGCTCCCAGTATTCCATCGCCGTCCCCTTGATGTCGGTCACGATCACGCCCGGCAGGCGGTTCGGGTTGGCTGGGGCCGCGACCACATCGGAGCACACGAAGCCCGGAAACTCGTTATGCACAGAGAACAGCCCGCTCTGCTCGTCGAGGCCATACCAGAACGTCAAGAGCGGATCCTGCTCATAGGTGTCGTGCTGGGTGCCGCTGAAGCACAGGTCAGGCCGCTGATCACCATTGAAATCTGCGATCGCCAGACCGCGTGTCCAACGCGTCGGGCCCACTCCGCCACAACCTTCCCAGTAAACGCGCTGCATACCAGCCACGTCACTACTCGTGGTCCAGAAGTGAATCACGCAATTCTGGATGTGCTGGATCGGATCGGCGATGTAGACCAATTCGTCCCGCCCGTCACCGTTGAAGTCCGCCGCGCACACTTCCGGCGGCGTCAGGAAGCTGCCGGTGCTATTGAAGCCAAACGGGAATCTCAGGTGCTGATCGAACACTCCGCCGCCGAGGTTTTCGATAAGCCAGAGTTCGTCCCCGAAGAAGCCCGTCACGGCCAGATCAGCATCGCCGTCTCCGTCAAAGTCCCCGACTCCGATATCCGCGGTGCCGTTGCGAAAAACGGACAGCGCCTCCAGGTATGGGTTCAGCACGAACAGGTCCAGGTCTGCCGCGCGCACGAAATCGGCCGTCCCCGTGCCGAGGTAGATCGTCACCATCCGCTGGTTCAGCGCCGCACTCTGGCCATCTGTCACGTACCACGCCACTGCGATGTCGTTGCGGCCATCGCCGCTGAAGTCGGCCACGGCCACGTCGCTGATGCCCGCGTCCGCAGCGCCAACGCTCACCGCGGCCACGTCGATCCTGTCTGGTTCGCCGCGTAGCAGCAAGGGCGCGCGTATGGTGGTTCCAGGCAGCGGAAGTTCGTTTGCCGCGCCCTGCGCAAGCTCTTGTGCGCGGACTGGCACGTTCACCACCAGCAATAGCCAGAGCCCACAAACACCGAGTCGCAGTACGAAGCCCTTGCCAGCCATATCTCTTTCGCCCGCCACGCCCCAAAAAGAAAAAGGGGCCAACCGAAATCAGTCGACCCCTGGACTACTCGCGCTCACTTCCGTCATCGCCGACGCATACGCCGCCCCACAAACCCACTAACCAAGAGCATCAGCAAGCCACTGGCTGGCTCGGGCACCGCCCCATACGAGCTAGTCGCCCGCACTTCATCCGACGCTGTCAGTTTGAACGCCAGTTTGGCATTCATGTCATCAACAGCGACCCCATAAGGACGATAGCCGACCTTCGGATCGCTCTCGCTACCGGTTGCCACGCTGCCGTCGTCGGCGGTGACCAGCCCGACCAGAGTCGTGAAATCGGCCGCGCCGCCGTTGTACTGCGCCCGAAAAATGCCCGTCCCCGGCGGGTCGCCGTACACGATCGCCGTACCCCCCACGCCCTCGGTTTCCGTCAACTCGATCGCAGCCCGCGCCATCCCTTCCGCTTCCGCGCCGGACATCGTGGGAAACGACAGCAGCGGCGTGACGACGCTGAAGTCGGTGGCGCTATCGCCGGCCCGCACTCCGATGTCCAGTTGAATCTCCCGCATCGCGGCAGAGATCGTCACATCACCACTGAGCAGCGTGCCCAGCAGCGTTGTGCCGTCACCCGCGAAGACCGGAATCGGTGCCGGCAGACTCCAACTCCAGTCCGGCCCGCTCCACTGGCCATCGCCCAGGTTGATTGTGAGCGATCCACTCCCACTGCTGTTCGCGGCCTGGATGGTAAGTGCGCCGGTGATATCGGCGCCGGCCGGCAACACCCCCCATCCGCCTACGACGAGCGTGAACAGCACCAAGCCAAGATGCAGATGTTTCTGCGTCATACCGGCACCGCTGCCCCTACTTGCGCGACCCCACGCGTGGTTCGCGCTCCTTCGTCTAACGTCGCCGCACCGCACAGAACAGTCCCAACACCAGGAGCGCCAGTTGCGCGGGCTCCGGTGTAATCACGTACACGCTGGTGCCACTGGCCGAGTCGTTGGCGGTTAGACTGAAATCGAGTTGCATGCTCATATTGCTGACCGGCACACCGATCGGCACGAAGCCACCGGTGTTCCCGTTGGCAGTCTCGCTCCCGTACGCGTCGGGCTCCTCGACCAGGTCGATGAACTGCGCGAACGTCGTGCCACCCGGAACGTACCCGTTGTACTGCGTTTGAAACGCATACCCACCCGCACCGGTTCCGGTCAGCGCGGCGTCGTCCCCGTCAACCTCCGTAAGCGTGACGCCGATGCTGGCCACGCCTTCGGGTGTGTTGAGCGTCGGGAAGTTGAGCAAGGCCGGCGTGATCACAAAATGCGTGTCCGTCGTCCCAGCCGTAACGCCAAACGTGAGGGCGATTTGCGGGTCTTCCTTCATGCTCAGGAGGGCGCTTTCCAGAAAAGCCACCTGCGTGCTTCCATCCTTGATCGGGATGCCGCTGCCACTCCAGCTATACGTCTGCGTCCCAGCATCGTAGTCCACGTCCGACGTCAGGACTTCGTACGTCCCGGTTCCGGAGTCATTGCTGGCCTGGATGCTAAAGAAAACCGGCGATACATCCGCGTTCGCCGCGCCCAGACACGTCACTAAGACCACCAGCGCAAACAGCGCTGCTTTGGCGAGCGAAGAACGTCCTATGTCCATGAGTTGCGCCTCCCTCCACACGGGTCTAGACTCCTCCGACCAAACCGCGCCGCACTAGCGAGAGCCCCGCCAGCGCCGCGCGCCCGGCCCTGTCGGCGCTGCCGCACCGCTGATACTCCTCCTGCACCCGCGGTCGCGCAGCGCCGACAGAAGCCGAACTGAGTTCGGGTCTGGCTCAAGCGAGGCATACGGCTTACGCTTCCAAACCCTCGCCACGGGCACTTCTACCCGCGACTCGTTACGGCCAGTGCGCCAAAAACCAGCACACCCACACCAACCGCACGGGGGCCGACCTCCTCCGACCGGCCCCCAAGGGCGGGCTCACACACTGTGTGCCCGGCGAACCACGCCCCAGAATACGATTCCTGCTGCTCGTTGGGCCGGGACTAGCGGCGCCGACCAGCGACCAACACACCCAGCGCCAACAGCGCCAGGCTGCCCGGCTCGGGAGTGACGACGAATGTGGTCGTCCCACTGGCCAGGTCGTTCGCCGTCAGTCCGAATTTGATCAGCGAGCTGATGTCATCCACCGGGTCACCGATGGGGTTAGTGCCAACCTCGGGCACATCAATGCTGACGCTGTTCGTCCCGTACGGCATGGTGGTCTTGACCTCGTCGATCACGTCGGCATAGGTCGTGCCCAGCAGCATCGCGGCCCAACCATTGTACTGAGCGACGAAGGCGCCGTTCTGCGGTCCCAGTCCCGACAGCGTCACACCCGTGCCGTTCAGATCGGTCACGGAGAACGCCGCACTGGCCACCGCCTCAGCGCTCGTGATGGTCGGGAAACTGAGCAGGGCCGACGCGATCGTGAAGGTCGTGTCGACCGCCCCCGCCTGGACCGAGAAGTTGAGGTTGACCTGCGGATCATTCACGTAGGTCAGATTCATCGACTTGACGGTGCCCAGCACCTGGTCGGGCTGGCCATCGACGACGATGTCCACCGGGCGGGCCAGGTACATCTGGAACCAGTCCCACTGACCTCCATACCCCTTGTGTCCAGAGAACCACGCATCGCGCGGTCCCAAATTCAGGACCCCGTTCCCGGAGGAGCTGCTCGCCTCGAAGCGAATGAGCCCACCTTCCAGGTCAGCCTTGGCCACTGGCACCGCGAGAAGAACAACCACGGCTGATACCAGGAACCCCACCTTGACTACACATTTCGCCTTGGACATGCCTCACCTACCTCCTACAAATCTCCCACATCCGAACAACAAACTAGATTTATAGGCCGCGGCCTCGACTAAGTCAAGCACTTTTCAACAATCGCGGCCGGAAACCCCAGCCACGCACATAAGGACTTGTACTGCCGCATGTTATGGCGCACGCCACCAGCCGTTCAGTGATTATTTCTTTTGGCGCGTGTTCATGGCCTCCGTGGGCGTGAGCCTCTTCCGGGCTCACTCACGCCAATCGCACCGCACCCTTTCACGGGCTGCGCACCTTGCAGCGCGAGGCCGAACCGCTACAGTCACCACACGATGAATGCCCCCCGCCCTGCCCGATCGCCCGGCACGCTCCGCCGACGAACACCCTGGCCGCTGTCCGCCCGGCATAGCCTGCCTGCCGCTATCATCATGGCCGGCGCGTCCCTGCTGGCGGGCTGCGGCGAACACGACCGCGGCGCGACGGCGGCGCGACGCGTATGCCCGTTGCTGCCACGCGA
The DNA here is from genome assembly GCA_018814045.1 of Planctomycetota bacterium. Lineage (GTDB taxonomy): Bacteria > Planctomycetota > Phycisphaerae > UBA1845 > Fen-1342 > JAHJAR01. The sequence continues at coordinate 9,086 of JAHJAR010000183.1, forward strand.
GCCCGTTCGCGCCGTTTGGGTCGCGCGGATGCACTACCGCCTGCCCGACGACGTCCGCACGATCATTCGCAACTGCCATCGCCTGGGCTGCAACACCATTCTGTGGCAGGTACGCGGGAACGCGACGGTTTCGTACCCATCCCAGATCGAACCGTGGTCGCGCGAGTTTGGACACCGTGATCCCGGGTTCGACCCGTTGGCGCTAGCGGTGGAGGAGGCCCATCGCTACGGCATGCGCCTCGAAGCCTGGGTCAACGTGCTGCCCGGTTGGCAAGGGGAGATCCCGCCGCCGCTGCGCACACACCTGCACTACACGCATCCGGAGTGGTTCCTGCACGACGCCCACGGGCGACGCCAGCCACTGGGCGATTTCTACGTGCTCCTGAATCCGTGCCTGCCCGCAGTGCGGCAGCATATCGTGAGTGTCATGGAGGAGATTGCGACACGTTACGCCGTCGACGGGTTGCACCTCGACTACGCGCGCTACGCCTGGGACACGACTCCAAACGCCAAGCAGCTCTACCCGCAAGACGCCGCCACTGTGGCACTCTACCAGCGTCAGACCGGCCGGCGCCTCGACCCGCACTCAGCGAGTTGGGATCATTGGCGCGGCGCGCAATTGACGCGCCTGGTGGCTGAGATTCGGGGGATGTTAAGCCGTCGCCGCCCCACGGCAACGCTCACCGCCGCCGTAGTGGCCGATCCCGGGCGGGCGTACCGGGACTACTTGCAGAACGGCGTCGCGTGGCTGCGCAGCGGTTTGCTCGACGCCGTCATGCCCATGGCCTACACGACCGAGCTGGCCGATTGGGAGGAGTATGTGCAGGCATATCGGCGTCTGGCCCCGCGCAGTCGCATTGTTCCCGGACTCGGCATCTACAAGCACGACGACCCGGAACAGATGCGCAGTCAACTGCACCGCTGCATGGAGTGGGGCGGAGATTATGCGCTCTTCTCGTACGACTCGCTCCACGCCACGGCTGGTGACCGCGATCGGCGCCCCACGGCCGCCCGACAGGCGGCACGTCACGCTCGCCGCTCTGTGTTGCTTGAGTCTGCGCCACGCTGACGTCGGGCTGGTCACTGCACGAGCGCTGCGTGCGGGTCCCTGCTGACCAGGGCCGCTGGAAGCCTGCTGGCCAGTAGCCAGCAAGCACCCGGGGACGAGCCGCGCATCCGCTTTTGGAACTGCTGGAATCAACGCTCCCCACGTCAGCAGGAGTGTCCGGTCAGTCGCGCGGTGTGACCCCGGGATGCACATCGACGATTTTCGCCAATAGGTAGGCTTCCAGGAGCGGATCGCGCCCGAGCGGGACCCAACAGGCAGACTCACTGCGCGCCCCGCGCAAACCCTCTTCGGTCGGCAACCGCTCGCTGTAGATTGCCAGGGCGCCTGATGCCGTAGTGACCTGACGGTCCGGCGCGCCGTAGCGGTCCTTGTCTACGCGGACGATGACGTTATAGCGCTGCGAATGCGCAGTATCTGGCAGCGCACCGTCAGCGGCGCCGTTTTCCGGACTCGACGAGGGCTGCGAGGCGCGGGCCATATCGGACGGTGGTGGCTCAGGGCGGCCGTCGAGCGGCTCGAGGTTGATGTTCACGGTACGCCGGATCGTATGCAGGCTGGCCTCGAGTACCTGGTAGCCGCCCTGTGAATCGACGCGCCAGAACTCGAACCACTGCCCACTCGTCGCCGGACCGGCAACTATCAGGCCCCGTTGCCGATCAACCTGGCGCGGCGCGAAATCGCGTTCGCGCAGCAGCGTCAGCGTCGCGTCGATGAACGCATCGTAGTCGGGAATATGTAGCACCATCTCGGTGGGCCCGGTCGCCGTCGGTGGCGCCTGGCATCCGCCCAACCCAACTAAGAAACCAGCCAGAATTAACACAGTGATCCGCATGGGGCGGATAATAGGCTCCCGCGGCGCGTTTGCAAAGGCGCTGCTACGAGACGGTCCAGCCAGCGTGGGGGGAATGTGGTGGTTTCGTCAAAAACATCCCCCACCTTTAAGAAAACTTTGAACACTCATCCATGGAAGCTGTCGTGTCCCCCTTCAGGGTCCCGGGCTGGCCATGCGGCCGGTCCGGGACCGTTTTTTTTGCGCAGGGCCGGACGCCACCCGAGACCGGTTTCCCAGCAGCAGTTCCGCCATGCACAGCACAATCAGCAACAACGCCAACGGCCCCCGGGCGTCTCCGCTGCCCAGCCAACGCGCGCTGCTCCACGGCACCGTCCGCTCGCCCTCCGGCTCCACGTCCAGTGTCAGGCGCTCGATGCCCAGCAGTGCCTGCAACTCGCCCCGCGAGACTGGGGTCAGGCCCGACTCCTCGGCCGTCCAGTTCACGACGTACATCGCTGTGGCCTCGTGGCGTCCAACCGGCCGCACGCTATAAACGCCAGCCTGGCCGACCGGCCAGCCCTCCTTCGGGGATCCCGCCGTCAACCGCACCCACTCCGGTCTGCTGTCCGGGTCGTCCAGCCGCGTAACCCGTGCCGTGCCGTCGCTGGGCAAAATCGCGAAGTGGTGCGGGCGGGGTTGTCCCACTACGAACTCGGCCGTCGCTGTGGGTGGCCCCTGAGCCTCCTCAACCAGGTAATGCAGCCAGGTCATCAGCCCGGCAGCCCGGACTCCGAGGTCGCTCCACGCCGGATTCGGGGACGTGGTCAGCAACACGACTCTGCCCTCGCCCGACGGAACCGACAGGATCGCCGGCGTACCGTCCTGATACCTTGCCAGAACGCTGGCAGTGCCCTTCAGGGAGGTCAGTCGCACGCGGCGCCGAACCGCACAACGCGTTATCTCGCCGAGCTCCTCCACGTCCGCGTACGGCGAATCCAACTCCCACCTCATGGTCGTCGCCGCCTCCACGACCGCGGAGTCTGGCATCTGGTCGCTGAACAAGATCCGCAAGCCGGGCCAGTCAGGTCGCTCGGGCTCCGCCCCCGGCACGAGCAGCAACGTCGCCCCGCCTTTCACGTGTGCCAGCACGGCGGCGCTCTGCTCCGTCTTCAGGTCGACGCCGGACAATACGACGATCAACGCCGGGGCATGTTCTGGCGCCGCTGCCTCCGACGGGGCGTCGGCCTCATCCGCCAACTCGTCGGGCCTGACCCGGCGAAGTTGCAGTAGTTGCCGCTCCGGCGGCAGCGTTTCCGGTGCCAAGAGATTGCTGACGATCAGGGCGGCCAGATTCTCTTCCGCCCCGCCTGTCCCGCCGTAGACCAGCCAAGCCCGCGTTTGCTGGCCCACGTCCACGGCCACACGGCGTCGCTGGTCGAAATCCAGCCGATCCGCCGGCTCGACCGTCAACTCCAGGGCGTGGGCGCCACGTGGCAACCCGGCCAGCAGGAACGTAACGTCGCGCTCCGCACCAGCTTGGATGTTCAGCGGGCCAATCCGATGCAACACCTGTTCGCCGCTTCTGGCGACGATCCAGCATTCGCCGTCGAACCCCACGGCGCCCAGCGTGGCGTGGATCGGAACCGGGACCGCCTGCGGGTGAACGTGCTTCGGGCCGGCCGCGGACAGCAGCGCTATGTTCGAACGCCGCTGATCCGCCGGTGCCAGCACGCGCACGGTGACGTTGTCTACGCCGGCGAGCGCCTCCGGACCCACGTCCCGCCAGGCATGTGCCGCGAGATCCGTCACCACAACGATCTGGCGGCGCGGCTGACTCGCGCTGCGCAGCAGACCGGCGGCCGCGCGCACAGCCGGCCCGAGAGTTTCGGCCGTGAGCTGGGAGCGGTCCTGAGCCCGCAGCCGCGCCGCCACGACCGCGCGCTCCTCCGTCAGTCCGCATACACCGCCGTCCTGGCTGGCGTACACAAGCCCCAGTGCCGACCCGGCCGGCCAACTCTGCGAGGATTGCACGAAGTTCAGGGCGCGGCGGCGGGCGTCATCGAGAAGCGTGCTCTCCGCATCAACTCGGTAGGACATGCTGGCGGAATCGTCGAAGACCACCACGCACGCCAGCGGGCCCGTACCGAGGTCAACTTCATCGGGCGCGACACAGGTTGGCCCGGCCAACAGGGACGCGGCACATGCCAGCAAGGCCGCCCGCAACATGAGCAACCACAGATTGCGGAGGCGACTCGCTCGTCGTCCGGACGCGAGCGCTGCGTGCAGCAGTTTCACCGGAGGAAACCGCACTGGCTTGGGTCGCGCCCGCAGGATGAAATGGATGAGGATCGGCAGAACAGCGGAGAGCGCCCCCAGCAGCAGGAGCGGCTGCGCGAATGAGAAACTCCAGCTCAACCAAGTACCTCACGCTGGTGGTCATCAGTCCAAGATCGCCCCGGACACCGCGCCCAAAGCCCGCGGGCCACCATTTTTGTCTGTACAGGCACTGCGCGTAAAGCTAAGTTATGGCTCGAATGGGATCAGGATGAGCCCCAGACCAGATCGCGGCGAGAGGTCGAATGGAGACCAGGCCCTTTGAGACCGCCGAGGACAGCGACTTCCCCAGTTGCCAGCAGCTTTCCGTTTTCGTTGAGAATCGCCTGGGACAGCTACTGCGGCTGACTCGCGTCTTGAATGAAGATCGCATCCGGATTTTGGCGCTCTCGGTGGATGGCTCGATCGACTGCGCCGTGGCGCGCCTGTTGGTCAACGATCCCGATGCCGGCTACAACATGATCACCGAGGCCGGCTTCGCCGTATCGCAGTGTGAAGTCATCGTGGTCGAGTTGCCTCCCGGCAAGCGCGGCATCTTGAGCGTTTGCACGGCCCTGATCGTCGGCGAAGTCAATATCAACTACGTTTACCCCCTGCTCGCGGGTAAGAGCCTCGGTCCTTCACTCGTGATCCAGGTGGACAATCTACCGACGGCGGTTTCGGTGTTGCAGTCCAAGCAGTTTCGCGTGCTCGATCAGAGCGACTTGTGATGCACGCCGGCGCCGCTCAGGTGCCATGTCCGGAGCCCGGCCGCACAGCATGCGCGAACCAGAGATTCCACCCGAATTCCGCTCCTGGCAACTGAGCGATGGCTACACCGTCCAGGGCCGCTGGTGGCCTGGACAACGCCGCCCGAGGGACGTTGCATTCATGTATATGCACGGAATTCAGTCCCATGGCGGGTGGTTCGAGTGGTCGGCCTCACTCCTCGCTCGAACCGGCTCTCCCGTCCTGCTGCCCGACCGGCGCGGCAGCGGGCGAAACGAGGCCGAGCGCGGCGATACTCCTTCCGCCGACCGCTGGCTGGCAGACATCGACGAGCTCGCGGAGTGGGTGACGCGCGAAGTCGGCGTGCGCCGCTTGGCAGGTGTCGGCGTGAGCTGGGGGGGAAAACTCGCGGTTGCCTGGGCGCTGCGGCGGCCGGCGCGCGTGGAACGACTCCTCCTGGTCGCACCAGGCCTGTTCCCGGCCGTAGGTGTTGGAATTATCGGACGAGTGCGCATCGGCGCCGCACTGCTTGGGCAGCCTGGCCGGCGGTTCCCCATCCCACTCGACGACCCGGCCCTGTTCACCAGCGACCCCGCAGGACAGAGCCTCATCGCCCACGATCCACTGAAACTGACCTCCGCAACGGCCCGGTTCTTTTACCAGTCGTCCCGCTTGGATCGGCAGTTAATGCGCTGCGCCCCCGGAAGATTGCAGCCGACAACCACCCTCATTCTCGCCGGGCGCGATCGGATAATCCGTAACGAGCGTACTGAGCGCTGGTTACGCCGCGTCGCCGCGACGCCGCCAACGGTGCAGTACTTTGCTGAGGCCGATCACACGCTCGAGTTCGAAACCGATCCCGGCGAATTCGAGCAGGCTGTGCAGGATTGGGCGAATTCCGCGCCTTGACTGGCTGGCGATAATACCCGGCGAAACGGTTGCGAGAACCGCAACCGCGGCTTGTATGCGAACTAGGAGTAGGTATACTCTGCTGTTTGACGCGCAGCCAGAAGCCGCTGCCGGCTTTAAGCGGTCAAGCGGTTCGGCCGACAATGACGATCTGCTCGTATAGGTCGCAGTAGTGCGAGCCGTTGAGCCGAATCGCCAGGAGCATAAACGCGTGCCATCTACCCGCCGCGGTGTACTTTATTTTTCCGCCGCCATCGTATCGATCCTGCCGGTGTTGATCTTGCTGCGCGCTGGTCCGGCGCCGAGCATCACTGTGGATGCGCCGGTGATGCTGGCCGCGGTTCCGGGGGCGATCGCCGAGCCGTTGCGAGCCGCGACCGACCCCACCGGCCTTGACGAGGCCGCCCGAGCGCTGGTGGAACTAGCCCAGCGCGACGGTATGGCACTGGCCCTCCTGGGGAGCGAGCGCTACGCGCAGGATATTCGTGACTATCGTTGCGTGTTTCTCAAGCAGGAACGACTCGGCGGAAAGCTCTCGCCCGTACAGGAGATCGAAGTACGCTACCGCGAAGCCCCGCTCAGCGTTTTCATGGTCTGGAAACGCAACGCCAGCGAGGTGAAACGCGCGCTCTTCGTCGACAGCGCACGCTACCGGGATGAGGACGGCCTCAGGCTGGCCCGGATCGAACCGGCCGGTGCGGTTATACGGCTGTTTGTCAAAGACATCTTCATGCCGATCCACGGTCCCGACGCACACAAAGTCAGCCGCCGAACGATCGACGAGTTTGGCTTCAAGGCGATTCTCGACCTGCTCGAGCACTACAACGATCTGGCGGCCGCGAACGGCGTGCTCGATTTTCGCTACACGGGTGTCGGCGAGGTTGACGGGCGCCCCACGTTCGTCTTCACACGCAACCTGCCGTATGAGGGACCGGGCGGCGAGTATCCCGACGCGCACATGATCCTGCACCTCGACCAGACGTGGCTCTTGCCGCTGGCGGTCCATTCCTATGCCGACCACGAGGGCAAGGAGTTGCTGGGCAGCTACGTCTTCACCAAGGTGGAACTGAACCCGGGCTTGGGGGACGAGGCGTTCCAGTTCTGACGTGTTTCAGTTTCAGGGCGGGTAAACAAACGCGGTAGTGACCGAGGATAGTCTCACGTGTTGGGGGGCGCGCTGTGCGCCGCGCTCCGGGCGGAGCTCGGCCGCCATACCAACTATCGTGTCCGCTTAGAGGCTGGACGCGACGCCTGCACCGAAGCAGCCACAGCGGCTGCATCAGCAGAGCTGCCGCGTGATCGCACAAACTCGTGCAGGCCGGCTTACTCTTCGTCGCCATGCGGCTTGTAGGCTGCCACGATCTGTTGTTGGACATTCGGTGGCACGATGTCGTAGTGGCTGAGTTCCATCGTGTAGCTGCCCTGGCCGCCGGTTACGCTCTTGAGCTGTGAGCTGTAGGTGGCGACTTCAGCCAGCGGCACAGTACCACGGACGCAGACCTGATTGCCGGGCAACATATCCTGCCCGACGATCTGGCCCCTTTTGCCCGCCAGGTCGCGCGTGATCTCACCCACGAACTCCGTGGGTGCGGTCACCTCGATGTCCACAATCGGCTCGAGCAGGATCGGCTTGGCCTGCATGAACGCCTTTCTGAAGACGTTTCGTCCGGCGATCTGAAAAGCGATGTCCTTGCTGTCCACCGGGTGCGTCTTGCCGTCCACCAATGACACTTTGACGTCCACCACGGGGTAGCCCGCGATGACGCCCTTGGACATCTGGTCGCGCACACCCTTGTCGACGCTGGGGCGGAACGGCTGGTCGATCACGCCGCCGAAGATCTTGTCGATGTATTCGTAACCGTCGCCGCGCTCGGCGGGTTCGAGATCGATGAAAACGCGGGCGAACTGCCCGGCGCCACCGGTCTGTTTCTTGTGCGTGTACTCGACGTATTTGGCCGAACCAGCAATCGTTTCGCGATAGGGGATCTTCGGGGGCTTGGTGTCGACTTCGAGCTTGAAGAGTCGCTTCATTCTGCTGAAGGCCACTGTGAGATGCAGGTCGCCGAGGCCCTCGACGACCAGCTCACCGGTTTGTGCGTCGCGATGGCTTTTGAAGCAGGGGTCTTCTTCGCTGAAGCGCTGAATCGCCAGGCTGAGTTTTTCGCCGTCACTCCGTGATCTCGGCGTCACTGCGAGTGCGAACATCGGCGTGGGGAACTTGGGCATCGGCACGCAGCCGGCCCCGGCCTTGTCGCGGACCATCTGTCCAATGTGCATATCCAGCTTGGCGAAGGCAACAATATCGCCGGCGGTGCCCTGCGGGGTCTCCGCGTGCTCGCCACCGTTGAGCTTGAGCAGGTGCCCGACGCGCTGGCCCTTGCGATCGTCACCCAGGACAACCTGGCCCTCGCCACCGACAGACCCCCCATATAGCCGCGCCACGGAGTACTTGATGTTGCTCCGCGGATCGGAGGTGACTTTGAAGACCTGCCCCACCAGCGGACCGCTCGCCTCCACGGGCACGGGCACGGTCTCGGCTTCGTCGCCCTCACCGACGAGCAGGGCGCGCTGCTTGCCCACGACCGGCGATGGTGCCACCAGAACCAGAGCGTCGAGCAGTTCGGCGACACCGACGTCGCCGCGGGCATTCGTGAACAGGACGGGAATCAGGTTGCCACCCGCCACCGCCTTGGCGATCGCCGCCGTCAGCTTCTCCGCGGCGATGGTGCCCGCCTCCATGTACTCTTCCATCAGCGTGTCATCGGTTTCGACGATGGCCTCGACCAAGGCGGTATGCGCCTCGCCGACGTCGAGCAGATCGCTGGCCCCGGACTCGTTGCTGAGCAGGTCGATGACACCCCGGCCCCCGTTGGTGGGCAGGTTGAGCGGGTAGCAGTTGTTGCCAAAAGTCTCGCGCACGCCCGTGAGAACCTCTTCGATGTTTGCGTTCTCGGCATCGATGCGGTTCACCACGATCATCAGGGCCAAGCCGCAATCTCTGGCCACGTTGAACATCCGCCGCGTGTTCGCACCGATGCCCGCCGGTGCGGAAATGACCACGGCGGCGGTATCGACCGCGGCCAGGGCGGCGATGGCGGGTCCGCAGTAGTCGGGCATTCCGGGAGTATCGATGAGGTTGAGCAGCTTTCCGCCGTGCGTGACGTGGAAGACCGCGGAATCAACGCTGTGCTTGCGTTCCTTGGCTTCGTCGTCGAAATCGAGATGGCTCGAACCATCGTCCACGCTGCCCAGGCGGCTGGTCGTTCCGGTCTTGAAGAGCAGCGCCTCTCCCAGCGACGTCTTGCCGCAACCGGAGTGGCCAACGAGTGCGACGTTGCGAATATCATCTGCTTGATGCACGGCCATGCGCGGGTCTCCGTCCGTTCAGTCCAACTGGTCAGCGCTGCCAAGTCCGAAACACCTAAGTATAGCACGTCGGCGCTTGCTGCCAAGGGTGGCCCAGCGGTCTTAGGGAGCGTCTTCATCGAACCTGCCTCTACAACGCCCGCGGCCCCAGGCTGGCCACGCAGATGCGGTCGCGGGGCAGGCGCCGCACGTAGTCCGCCACGTCCGCCACCGTGACTTTTCGCAGCGCCTCGACCTTGGGACCCAGTCCGATCGGCCGCGCGAAGTGGAACAGGTCGTCGCTCAGGCTGGCCGCGCGCGCCCGCGTCAGATCATCTTCAGTCCCGTAGTGGGCGATCAGTCCGTCGCGGGCCCGCCGGGTTTCCTCCTCCGTCAAATCCTCGGAGAGCCGCTCCAGTTCGCGCAGCAGCGTCTCGTAGGTACGCGTGCAATTCTCCGGCGTCGTGCTGGCGCCGAGGTGGATGATGCCGGCGCCGCGCGGGTGCTCGTGCCAAGCACCCACCCAGTAGACCAACCCCAGCTTCTCGCGCACTTCCGTGAAAAGCCGGCCGCTCATGCCGCCCGCCAGAACGCCCAGCGCGACCTGCTCGGTTGGGAAATCACCATCGGTGCGCGCTGCACCGGGCAAGGTGATGGCAATGTATTCCTGCTGCAGGTCCTTCTCACGATGCGCGCGCTCGGGCTGGAAGGTGAAATCGACCGGCGCACGGCCGGAGTGGGCCGCCTCGCCGAGCCCCGCGAAACAGCGCTCGATCTGCCGGGTCAACGCGTCCGCCTCGACCGGTCCAGCCACGGCAAGCTGAAGCCGTCCGGCGTGGTACGTCTGCTCCCAGCGGGCGACGATGGAGTCGCGCGTGATCCGCGCCAGGGACTCTGCATCTCCGCCGGGGTAGCGCCCCCACACCGGTCCGAGTGTCAGCCGCTGAATCAGCAGGCGCAACAACTCCTGCGGCTCGTCCTCCATGTGGCGGAGGTCCTGCTGCGCCAACTCGAGGGCCACCCGACAGGCTTCCTCCGGAAAGGTCGGCCGGCACAGCAGTTCGGCCGTAAGCTCGACCACCTCCGGAACGTACTCCGGCAGGCACACGACCCGCACCAGCGTGGATTGACGCCCGCTCAGCGTGCTCCACTTCACGCCCAAGGCGTCGAAAGCATCCGCCAAAGCCCGCCCGTCGTAGCGCGCGGTGCCTTTCGACAGTGTTCGTTCGGTGAGCGCTCCGACCCCGGTCAGTTCCGCCGGATCGTCTCCGATGCCCGTCAGCATCCGGAAACACAGCGCCGCCGTCTGCCGCTCTGGCAGCGGATCCGCCGCGAACTCCACACCGTTGTCGAGGATTGCGTGCACGAAGCTGGCGCCGCGCGCCAGACCCGCCGCAGACATCAATGGTCCACCGGATGGCCGAGCACGGGCGTAAGTTCGGCGATCTTCTCTTCCAGCAGTTCGGCCGTGGCAGCTTCCATGTTCAGCCGCAACAGAGGCTCGGTGTTTGAGGGCCGTACGTTGAACCACCATGACTCGTGCTGCACGGTCACGCCGTCGAGATAGTCGATGCGGGCGTCTCGATAGGTCTCGGCGATGCGCTGGAAAGTCCCCTCCTTGTCGTCATTCTCGAAGTTCCGCTCGCCGCTGGCCGCGTAGACATCGAGCGGTCGCAGTAGCTCGCCTAACGAACGCCCGGTGCGCGTCAGAACGTTCAGCACGGCGATGAAGGCCATCATCCCGCTGTCGCAGAAGAAAAAGTCCCGGAAGTAGAAGTGCCCGCTCAGCTCACCGCCGAAGACGGCGTCGCTCTCCGCCAGGGCCCGCTTCATGAAGACGTGTCCGACGCGTTCGCGTTTGGGTACGCCGCCAGCCCGCTCGATCTGCTCGGGAACGACGCGGCTGGAGCGCAGGTCGTACACGATCGTGCTGCCCGGGTACTCGCGCAGGTACTCACCCGCCAACAGCGCTGTCACCAGGTCGCAGCGCACGATGTCGGCCTTCTCGTCCACGAACATGCAGCGGTCGGCGTCACCGTCGAAGCACGCCCCGAAATCGGCCGCGTGTTCGCGCACCGCGGCCCGCAACTGATCCAGGTTGGCCGGCACCAGCGGGTTCGGGGGATGCACGAATTCGCCGTCGTGCTCGAAGTTCAGCGGCACGACGGTCAGATTGGGCACACCGTTGAACAAGATCGGGAACCAACGGCCGGCCATGCCATTCGAGGCATCGATAACGACTTTCGATGGCCGGGGCTCGTGCAGGAAACGGTGCAGGTATTCGCGATAGGGCTGGGAGAGATCGCGCGTCTGAACTTCCTTCAGCTCGGAGTCCGGCACCTTGTGTCGCGCGATCGCCGTGGCGATCCGCTGGATCTCCTTCAGGCCCGATTCGGCGCCGATCGGCTTGCCCTTCGGGCCGCTGATCTTGAAGCCGTTGTAGTTGGCCGGATTGTGGCTAGCGGTCACCTGGACGCCACCGCAGCAGGGCATGTAGTTGGTAGCAAAGTAGATTTGCGAGGTGTCCACCATGCCGATGTCGATCACTTCCGTCCCGGTAGCCGCGGCCCCTTCGATGAAGGCCCGCGTCAACATGGGGCTGTGCTTGCGCATGTCGCGGCCCACAACGAGCTTGTTCATCTCCGCGTCGCTGCGGTCGTAGCCAGTGAGCGAGGTCCGCAGAAACTGGGCCGTAGCGTTGCCGATGCGCCAGGCGACATCTTCGTTCAACATGTCCGGCACGGTGGCCCGAATGTCGTACGCCTTGAACACTCTCTCGATCATTGCATCCTCACTCGCTACGCGCCTTGCCCCGCGTCCCCCGATCTCACTCGCCCCCGCCACCCGCCGCGGGTGTCGGTCATCGTTGAACTGACATCCCGGGCATTTGTGGAAGTTCACCCGGCGGCGCCCAATGCAGATCGCCTCCGAGATGCGAATCTTCTCCTCGCCGGGGCAGTTTCTGGTGTAGTCGTCGGGCGGTTCTCCCACGTATCTTGCTCCTGCAAGTCTGAACACCGCGATGCTAGCAGACCGGGCGTGGATCGGCTACCCTCGGCCGCCGGTCCTGGGAACATCCCTGGTCGCTCCGTGCGGAGGACAACGACATGGCATGCAGCTTCGGACTGGTCTATCCGCTGTGGAACCACACCGCCGAACCGGGCAGTCTCCTGGAGCGGGCGATCGGAGAGGTCGGAATCGATCACGTGACCATCCCGGCCGTCACCGGGGCAATCAGCCAGTTCCGGCTCGGCCTCGACGAACAGAAACCGCTCTTCCACACCGAAGGCGGCTGGCACTTCCCGCCAAACGTGCCACTCTACGGCGGCGGGCAGGTCCGTCCGCACACGGCCCGCTGGATCGGCAAACGCGACCTGCTGGCCAGTGTCTGTGAACAGGCCGCCGCGCACAATTTGGCCGTCCACTTCCGTCTCGATCTGCGCTCGGTCCAGAGCCTGATCGCCGATGCGCCGCACGTGCGGCCGCGAAACGCGTGGGGGCAGGACATCCCCGCTGCCCCGCCGTGCGTGCTCAATCCCGACCTGCGCGAGCTGCTGCGGGCGACGATCGAGGATCTGGGGCGCTATGCGCCGAGTGGCTTCCAGCTCTGCAACTGGGCGGTGGACTCGCTCGCCGAGTACCCGGACATCGGCATGCGCACCGAAGATCAGCACGTGCTTCACGATCTCTTGGGGATGTGCTTCTGTGCCGCCTGCCGCGACCAGGCCGCCGCCGGCCTCGACGCCGAGCAGGTTGCCCGGAGCGTGCGGGTGCACGTTGAGCAACTGCTGGCGCGCCCGGCAGATCCCGAATTGCCCGGACGCATCGCAGAGGACGAGTCGCTGCTGGCCTACGTCGAGCAGCGTGGCGACAGCGTCCGCCACGGGCTCGAACGACTCCAGGCTGCGCATGCCGAATCTCAACTCTACGCGGTCCTGGAGCCCGATTCCGATGACACGCCCAATACCGGCGCCGAGGTCTGGACGCCCCTGTTGCACCTCTCGACCGGGCTCTTGCAGTACTACCTGCACCAAGCGCCGGAGGAAGACGAGGTGGGCTGGGACCTGGCGCCCGCTGTCGCGATGCCCGTCTGGTTCCCCGCCTTTCGCGAATCCGCGGCGCTCGTGCGCTTCGTGACCAGCCGGACCGAGGGTGGCGCGGAGTTCTTCGATTTCGAGGGTCTGGAAGAGGCACCGCCCGAAGCACTGCAATGGCTCAAACAGGCGGTCCGCTACGCGCGCCGGGCCCACGCGCCGCCGCGCTGATTGCCTCGGCGCGTACCCACGCGTTTACCGAGCATCCTGGAAGGCGCTGAGTCGCCCTCGCAAGACCGGGTTCCCGGCCGTTCACAGCTCCGAATGACCGGGGCAGCGAGAGCTTCGCCCTCCCATCGTGCGGCACTCCTGAAACACGCGCGAGCGTGGCTATGTCGAGTTGAGAACCAGCCCGGCTACCGTTCGCCAACCGGCGCCGAATGCGGTAGCATCGCGGCGTGAGCTGTGGCACAACCGAGGCGTACGGGATGCATAGCACGCGCAATCGAACTCTGCTCGGCCTGCTCATCGCACTGTGCGCCGCGACGCCACCGGGATGCGACCGCGGCGACGTGCCCGCTGGGAATCCCGACACGTCCAGCCACCGCGAGCTGGTCGAGCCACCTGCGGTCCAGCCCGAGTTTGCCTTTGCGCGCGGGCTGCGCGACGATTACCCCGAAGTCTCCGATTTCGTCCGCGAGTTTCTGTTGACGTGCCTGGCCGGCGACTACACCGGCTACCGGCAACTCGTCAGCCGCACCCGCACGCCGGAAAGCAAGGAGCGCTTCCAGGCCATCTTCCACGCCATCCGCTCGGTGACAGTCGAGACGATCGAGCCGCTCGACATCCCCGCCCTGCCGCAGCCGACGTTCCTCGTAATCAGCACCGTGGATTTCCTACCCGAGCACAAGGTCAAGCTACGTAAGAAACACGAGAAGATCGCCATTCTCGTGTTCCCCGAAGATGATCAGTGGCGCATGGCCCCGGCCCCGGCCGACTTTCAGCCCGACGACCAGCCGCCGGCGACCACCACCACGGCCCCAACCTCCACCGCTCGGCACTACCCATGGGATGCAAACGGCGATTACTGATCGGAGCGCTTTGGGCGGTAGCCGCGTCGGGCGTTGATCTGGCCCCCGCCCGCGGGCAGCAATCGCAGCCGGCGGCCGCCAGTCGGCCGGTACACGAGCTGCCACCTGGCGTCATCGCTCTGCTCGATGAGATCGAGGATTACACGCTCGGCTTCGATAATCCCGGGTACTACGCCCTACTCGAGCACGTCAAGCGCAGCCCGCAGGCCCCGGGACATACGCAGTCGCCCATAACGGTCACGGACTGGCGGCGGTTGTTGGAGCAACCCGTGGACTTTCGCGGGCTGGCGATCACGATCGAAGGCGTGCTCGGCCGCAACAAGGACCCGTACGTGCACAAGCGCCACCGCCAACTCGGCCAGGTCTGGCAGGTCGAGCTGCGCCGCCACGATCAGCCGCTCGCCTGCACGGTGATATTCACCGGCGACGTGGGCGACCTTCCGCTGGGGGCGACGCTTCGGGTCACGGGCTATTTCGTCATGATCCGCCAGTACTACGACGCGTCGAACCGCCTCCGCCAGGCCGCCTTGTTGGTCGCCTCCGGCCCCACCCAGGTCAGCCACGGCGCTGCCCACGCCGCCAAACGCGGCGAACTGCACTGGAGCCTGTTGATCGCCGCCCTGCTGGCCGGGCTGGTGATCGTGTGGGTGTTGCTGCGGCGGGCGTCCGGTCCGGCGCGACCAGACCTGCACACGCTGCAGGCCGCGCGGGCGGCTCCGGTGAACCTGTCCGAAGACCTGGCCTCGTGGGCAGAGGACAACGACCATTCGCAGCATGCTTCACCCGCGCGATTGATCGACGCACCCGAACCCGACCGGCCCGCCCAGAATCACGAATCATGATTATCGACATCCACTGCCACTACACGCTCACGCAGCGGCCCGCGCAGGTCAGCGAGCGCTTCTCGTTCGAGCCGGCGGAGACCGACGGCCGGCCCGCGTACGACTCGTGCATCGCGCCGCGCAATGCCCACCGGCTCAGTTGGCGCGCCTTCGGTTGGTATCTGGGATTCAAGCAGAGCCCCGCTCTCGACCAGCAGATCGAGGCGTTCTACGAACGGCACCTGCACGCGGGCGGCCCGGTCGACCGCATCGTGCTGCTGGCCTTCGATGCCTACCACGATGACGCCGGCCGCCAAGTGTCCTTTCCTACGGAACGCGGCGATGTAGGCAGCGACATCTACACGTCCAACAGCCTCGTCCGCGAACTGTGTCGCCGGCATCCGGAGCGCTTCCTCTTCGGAGCCTCGGTGCACCCGTATCGGGAGGGCGCGGTACGGTGCGTGGAGGAGGTCTTCGCCGCCGGGGCTTGTCTGCTGAAGTGGATTCCGCTGCACCAGAACATCGATATTGCGGATCCACGGACGCTCGCCGTCATGCGCCGCTGTGCTGAATTGGGCCTGCCACTGCTGCTGCACTACAGCGAAGAATTCACGCTGAGCACGAACCATCGCGAGTACCGCTCGGCCACGGCGTTGCTCGACGTGTTACGCCGCCTGCGCCGGGCAGGTTGCATGCCGCCCACGATCCTCGCGCACGTGGCCACACCGGTGAGTCCGTTCGGCGAGCGTGATTCGCACAACGCCGTTGTTTCCGCTTTACTCGATGAGTTCGCCGACGCCCCGCTCTACGCGGACATCTCGGCCCTGACGGCGTGGTCGAAGACCGGGTTTCTGCGGCGTATGGCCAGACGGCAGGAGCTACACGGTAAGCTGCTGTTCGGGACGGACTTTCCCATACCGCTGGCCCTGCCGCGTTTGCGGCGCGACTTGGGAGTGGACTATCGCCGCATTGCGGGCGAGCATTCGTGGATCCAACAGGCAGCGCTGATCTACCGCCACCTGGGCTTCAACGAGATCGTGTTTCACCGGGCCGCCGAGCTGCTGCCGCACGTGGAGTACTTCGCGCCAGCGCCGGCCACCTGGTAGCACGGCGCGGCCCGGAAGTGGGGTGGGGGCTCTCCGCCTGGCCAGCCCGACGACGCGCTTGACCGCCGGGCGGAAAACCGCGACCTTGCCCGAATGACGCATGCTCATCAATCAAACGGACAACCGCCCGGTGCGGGCGGCAATGCTGCGGGTGACGCGCTATCCGACGCCGGCTTCGAGACGATTTGCGCCCACTACGCGGATGATCGCCACGGCCACGCCGGCGCCGTCGTTCCCCCCATCTACCAGGTTTCCACGTTCCTCTACCGCGATGCGGAGGCTTTCGAGCGGCGCAAGCAACCCGGCGACCCGCAATGCGAGTACACACGCTGGAAGAACCCGACCACGATGGCGCTCGAGGCCAAGCTCGCCCGGCTGGAAGCGGGCAACTGGGCGCGCTGCTTCGCCTCCGGCATGGGGGCGATCACCGCCGCCATCAATGCCTGCGTGGAGAGCGGCGCGCACGTGGTCTGCGTGGGACAATGCTACTGGCCCACCCGCCGCTACCTCTCGGAATACCTGACCCGCTTCGGCGTACGGGTCACCTTTGTCAATGGCTGTGACCCCGACGACTTCGTCGCGGCGTTTGAACCCGACACGCGTTTGCTGTACCTCGAAAGTCCGACCAGCGGGTTCTTCGAAATGCCACCCGCCGAGCCGCTCGCCGCGGCCGCTCGACAGCGCGGCATCACCACCATCTTCGACAATTCGTGGGCTACGCCCTATTTTCAGCGCCCGCTGGAGCTCGGGTGCGATCTGGTCGTGCACAGCGCCACCAAGTTCATCGGCGGCCACAGCGACGTCGTCGCCGGCGCGCTGATCGGCCGCGACGAGGAGCTGGGCCAGCGGCTGCTCGCGGAAAGCGAACTGCTCGGGGCGACGCCGGACCCGTTCGCGGCCTGGCTGCTGCAACGCGGGCTGCGGACGCTGGCGGTCAGAATGGAGCGCCATCAGCAGAACGGCCTGGCTGTGGCGCATTTCCTCGAGGAGCACCCGCGCGTGGCCCGCGTGCATCACCCCGGTCTGGCGAGCCACCCACAACACGAGCTCGCCCGGCGCCAACTGCGCGGCTACGCCAGCCTGTTCAGTTTCGAGCTGAAGGAGCAAACGCGCGCGGCTACGCACCGTTTTCTGAACCGCCTGAAGCTCTTCGGCATCGGCGTCAGTTGGGGCGGGCACGAGAGCCTGGCCGTCGGCGGTACGCTCTTTTCCCGCAGCTCAGAGCAGGAGCTGTGGCTCATTCGGCTGCACATCGGGCTGGAAACGGTGGACGACCTCATCAGCGATCTGCGACAGGCCCTGGAGGAGTAGCACCCGATGGCGCGTGCGAAGAAGAAACCCACGCCGAGTGGCCGACGTTCGCCGCACGACGCATATGAAAGCCCGCTCGTTACGCGTTACGCTTCGAGCGAGATGATCCGCGTGTGGGGCCCGCAGAAGCGCTATGCTACCTGGCGGGGAATCTGGGTGGCCCTGGCCGAAGCGCAGCGCGAACTGGGCCTGCCGATTACGCTGAAGCAGATCCGGGCGATGAAGCGCGCCATCGATGACATCGACTTCGCCGCCGTCGCCAAATACGAGCAGCAAACCCGTCACGACGTCATGGCCCACATCCACGCCTTCGGCGACGCGGCGCCCGAAGCCCGCGGCATCATCCATCTCGGTGCGACCAGCATGGATGTGGTCGACAACGCCGACCTCATGCTAACCCGCGCGGCACTCGACCTGCTCACGAGCCGACTTGTCGGTGTGATCCGCGTCCTGGCCCGCTTCTGCGAGAAGTACGCGGACTTGCCCACGCTCGGCTTCACGCACCTCCAACCGGCCCAACTCACCACCGTCGGCAAGCGCGCCTGTATCTGGCTACAGGATCTGATGATGGATGTGGCGCGTTTGACAGCGTTGCGCGCGGGCCTGAAATGTCGCGGCCTGCGCGGCGCGACCGGCACGCAAGCGTCATTTCTCAAGCTCCTGGGCAGTGCCGCCAAAGTCCGCCGGCTCGAGCAGACGTTTACCCACCGCCTCGGTTTCGACGGCTGTTACGCCGTTTGTGGTCAGACCTATTCGCGCAAGGTCGACGTCGAGCTCGTCTCCGCCCTCGCCTCGTTCGCCGCCGGCACGCAGAAGCTCTGCAACGACATCCGCCTGCTGGCGCTGCTGAAAGAGATAGAGGAACCGTTTGGCAAAAAGCAGGTCGGCAGTTCCGCGATGCCGTACAAGCGCAATCCGATGCGGTGTGAACGCGCGACGGGGCTCGCCCGTTATCTCATCAGTCTGGCCACCTCGCCCCCGCTGACGCTCGGAGCCCAGATGTTCGAGCGCACGCTCGACGATTCCAGCAACAAGCGGCTGGTCATGCCCGAAGCATTCCTGACCGCTGACGCCCTCGGCATCCTCCTGCACAGCATCCTGGACGGCCTGGTCGTTTACCCGGCGATGATCGCCGCCCACGTCGCCGCCGAGCTGCCCTTCATCGCGACGGAGGAGATCCTCATGGAAGCCGTCAAACGCGGCGGCGACCGGCAGGACCTGCACGAACGCCTCCGCCAACACAGCCAGGCCGCGGCCGAGCAGGTCAAGAAACTCGGCCGGCCGAACGATCTAATCAAACGGCTGCAAGCTGATCCGGCCTTCGCCGGCCTCAACTGGCCGCGTTTGCTCGATCCCCAGCGCCACGTCGGCCTGGCCCCGCGGCAAACGCGGGAGTACCTGCGCACGCAGGCGCGCCCGTTCCTCCAGCAGGAACGGGGCGTCAAGACGCACTCTACGCACCTGAAGGTCTAGCCGTAGGGTGCGTCTTGGCGCACCAACCTCATCTATAGGGCCAAGCGTGTGGGCAACGCAGGAACTCGTGCTTGACGGGGTTGTAGCAGGAATGGTGCGTCAAGATGCACCCTACGCGCCTCGAATGAGGACGAACGGTTACTCACAACAGAGAAAGCAAAATGACAAGCGAATCCGCCAAACAGGCAGCCCCCAGAGCATTCGTTTCCTATTCGTGGGACACTCCGGAGCACAAGAGTTGGACCAAAACTCTAGCGACAAGGTTGCGCGCCGACGGCGTGGACGTAACGCTCGACCAATGGCGCGTCGATCCCGGCGATCAACTGCCGAAGTTCATGGAGACGGCGATCCGGGAGAACAGCTATGTGCTCATCATATGCACCCCCAACTACAAGAAAAAATCGGATGAACGCAGAGGAGGCGTGGGGTACGAAGGTGACATCATGACCGGAGAGGTGCTCACCGAGCACAATGACCGGAAGTTCATCCCTGTCCTTCGCTCCGGGACTCCGAGCGACGCAATGCCGTCGTGGCTGGGGGGTAAGTATTCGATCAACCTATGCGGCGACCCGTACTCGGAAGAGGGGTATCAGGACCTGCTGCTCACGCTGCACAATCAACGGGAACAGGCCCCGCCGATTGGGAAGGCCCCGGAGCTTCGAATTCCTAGCCGTGACGAACCGAAGAAGGACTCTCCCACAAAAGGGGCTCCGAGCGAGGAGTTCGTGCCGATCAAGATCAGGGGTGTACTAGCCGATGAGGCCGGGCGCCCCAAGAACGACGGGACGCGCGGTAGCGCCCTGTACGCGATTCCGTTCAAGCTCAGCCGCGTGCCGAGTGATGAGTGGGACGAGTTGTTCATTCAAGCGTGGGATCATCCGCCCCAGTGGACAACGAGTCACCGACCCGGGATCGCGCGAGTGCAGGGCGATCGGATTATCCTCGATGGCACGACGATTGAAGAGGTTCGCGATACCCACCGAGCGACATTGAGACTTGTCGTTGACGCCGTAAACGACAAGATCGCGCAACGGGTTGGTAAGCGCTGTGCTGCCGAGGCTGCCAAGACCCAGCAGGAGCAACTGCAGCAGGAAAACCTGCACAAAATCGCCGACGACCTAGAGTTCGATTGAAAAGCGAGGTGCGGAGGATCGGAACGAAGACGGGCGGGTGGCGCCCGTCTTCAGACGTGGAGGCGTGGTTTGACACCGATAGCCGCGCTGGATTTCTTGAAGGGACCGATCACGGAAGGCGTCCTCGTAGGGTAATACGCCCGACGGCCCGCCGCGGCGACGGTGGGCCTGAGCGCCGCATGGACAATAGTGGTCGAGCAGCGTAGGGTGCGTCTTGATTTGCTGATCCAAGCCGGGAGAGTCGACATGCCGAGGATTCACCGCCGCACGTTAGCGCTGTTGGTAACCGCGGTCGCAACAGTTGTGGCCACGGCGAGCACCGCCCATGCCCAGCAATCCCCGGGACCGTACAAAGACGTCCGCGGACTGCCCCAGACACCCGGCGGAAAGTGCGTCAAGGAGTTGATGGACGTCATCAACGCCGGCGACCACGAGCGGTTCAAGCAATTTATCAGCGAGCGCTTCAGTCCGGCGTTCCGCGACGCGTTCCCCCTGGAGCAGCATCTGGCCGTCTTCGACGACGTACGCGAGCGCAGTGGCGGGCTCGATTTCCATGGCATCCGCGAGTATGAGCGCCCGCGCTCGGACAACGAGATCGTGGCGATCCTGAAAGAACGGCTCACGGACGCCTGGACCGCCTTCATCATCGAAGTTGAACCGCAGCCGCCCCACCGCATCGCGCGCTTGCGCTTCGCCCCCGCCCGTCCGCCCAGCGACATTGGCCCGCCGACGAAGCTGACCGAAGCGGAGCTGTTGGCCGAGTTGCGAACGTTCCTGGACCGGCTGGCCAAGGCCGACGCTTTCTCCGGCACGGTCATGCTCGCCAAAGACGATCGCATCCTGTTCGAGCAAGCCTACGGCCTGGCGAGCAAACGCTTCGACGTCCCCAACCGCATCGATACCAAGTTCAACCTGGGCTCGATGAACAAGATGTTCACCGCCGTCGCCATCGCCCAGCTCGTCGAGCGCAGCCAACTGTCCTTCGACGACCCACTCAGCAAGCACCTGGGCCCCGACTGGCTGCCCGCCGAGATCGCCGACAAGATCACGATCAGCCACCTGCTGAGCCATACGTCCGGTCTCGGCAGCCACTTCACGGACGAGTTCCAGAACTCCTCGCGCCTGCTCTTCCGCACGGTCAACGACTGGAGACCGCTGCTGTCACAGCAGACGCTCGCGTTCGAGCCGGGCAGCGAATGGCGTTACAGCAACGCCGGCTTCTACTTCCTGGGCGCGCTCATCGAGAAGGTCACGGGCCAGGACTATTACGACTACATTCGCGAACACGTCTACCGCCCGGCCGGCATGACCAACAGCGACAGCTATGACATGGATCGTCCGATCCCCAACCTGGCCATCGGCTACACCAAGCAACAGACGCCGGACGGATCGGTATGGACGAACAACACTTTCCAACACACGATCCGCGGCGGCCCGGCCGGGGGCGGTTTCTCGACCGTCGAGGACCTGCGGAAATTCGACCAAGCGCTGCGCCACAACAAGCTGCTCGGTGCCAAATACACCGAATTGCTCTGGACACCCAAGCCGAATTCGCCCGACTATGGCTACGGTTTCGGCCTTCAGGGCACGCCCGACAACCGCATCGTCGGCCACAGCGGCGGCTTCCCCGGCATCAGCGCCAACCTGTCGATGTATCTCGACACGGGCTACACGAGCGTTGTTCTGTCGAACTACGACCGCGCTGCCGCCACGGTCACCACCAAGATCCGCGAGTTGCACGGCCGGCTGCAACGCTCTGAGTGAAGCTGCGCCGCCGCGCGCGGCGCGGGCGGGGGTGGCTCCGGTCCAGGTTTCTCGCCCCCTGGCAAAGGCCGCCGCGTGGCCTCTTGCCGCGAGCGCGGGCCGCGGGTAGGCTCGCTGATCCTGGTTTTATGCCGGTCCAGGCGCAGCGGCCGCGGGGGCGTTGTCCGCGCAGGAGCGCTACCCGCCGCCACGACGCCACGGTTGCCGGTGCGTGGCAAGTTGCCCGTGGAGACCCCGTCAATGGCAGACGACATCAGCATTCTGAACGACCTGCTGGACCTGCAGTGGCAGAGCATGATCACGCGCCTGGGCGAGGCGCCGCCCTACGCCGGCGCAGCCGAGGCCGAGTCGGTCGCCCTGCTACAGGAGATGGTCGCTGACGAAGCTGAGCATGTACGGCTGTTGACCGCAACTATCCAGGCCTTGGGCGGGGCGCCGCGCCCGCGCGTTTACCATGCCCAGCACGCCCGGGTCCAGTACCACGACCTGTCGTACCTGCTGCCATTGCTGATCGGCGACAAGCAACACACGCTGGACGCCTATCGCGGCAAGGCGGGACAGACTCGGGATGGGGACAGTGCGAAGCTGGTGGCCGACATCACGCAGCGGCACGAGACCCACCTGGGCCGCTTGCAGGCCTTGGCGACCTCGCGAACACCGACACCAAGCTAGTTCACGCCAACTCTGACATCAGGACCCTCTGGACCAGGATTGACCTCGGCCACAGCGTTGCGCTGGTGATGTGCTTTATCGGCCGCCACTGCCGGACAAGACGGCCGATCAAGGCGGCGGGCATTCGGCACGATGATACCAGCACGAGGTGTGGAATACGCTCAGGTGAACGTGGAAAGCGCGCGCCCGGAAATGAGGGTGCGCGCAGGCGGCACAACGGGTAGATCGTGAGCAACCGGCCACCAGAGTTGAAGGCCCGCGCCTTCGATGAGATCTTGGACGAGCTGGATTCCGCGGCGGGCAACGCAGGGCAGGCTGGGCAAGCTGGCCCGAGCGTGGCTAGCCATCCCTACCGCACGCGCGCCCTCCGGGTCGAACTGCGCGATCGTGACGGTCGTGACGTCGCGGTACTCGTGCAGGGACGCACCCTCAGCGAACGTCAGTTGACCGTCCTCGCGACCACCAAGTTGCCCCCGCGCCGCGACTGCGTGATCTTCCTGATCGATACCGAGGGGGGGTGGGCCGAGATTCCTGGCACGGTTTCGTGGTGTCGCCGATTGGAGCAGCATCTCGGGCTATGGGATGTGGGCTTCGATCTTGCGGCACGCGTCGACTTGGTGCGTTTCGCGCCGGCGGCGTGGCGTGCCCGGGTCCTGGTGGCCGATGACAGCTCGGTCACACAGCGGCTGCTGTCCAGGATATTCGCCAAGTACCATTGCGACGTAACCTGCGTGCCGGACGGACGGCAAGCCGTGGAAGCCGCGCTGGCCGGGCGCTTCGATCTGACCGTGCTCGACCTGGAAATGCCGGAGTTGAACGGCATCGAAACCGCCCGGGAATTGCGCGCGGGAGGTTATCTGTGGCCACTGGCGGTGGTAACGGCCTCGTCGGGTGAAGAAAGCCGGCAGGCGTGTATGGAAGCCGGCTGCGACGCCTTCATCGTCAAGCCGCCTAGCGAGCGCGATATCCGGCAGCTGCTCCGTTCGTTGCGGCCGAGCCCGCTGATCAGCGCGCTGACAGGCGAACGCGATGCCGTTGAACTGATTGACGAATTCGTGGCCGAACTGCACAAGTCGCTGGCGGACATGGCAGCTATGTTCCGGGAAGCTGACTATCAGGCCCTGGAGAGGCTCGTCCGCCGCGTGCGCGTTGAAGCGCCCTCATGTGGTTTTCCCGGCTTGGCGCAGCTCGCGAACCGCGTCGAGAGCGCGATTCAGTGTGGTTTCCCGCGCAGCGATCTGCGCCGGGTAGTCGGCGAACTGCTGCGCAACGGCTGGGCCGCCCGGCCCGCCACCAGATTCGATCCGGACTAGTCGATCGGACCCAGGCGGATGTTGCGGAAGTGGATTTCCGCACCTTCCGACTGTAGGCCGATCTTCCCGGGGATCTCCTCCACATCCCAAGCTCGGTTGAGCAACTCGCCGTTGACGTACAGGCGAATCTCCGTGTGATCGACGATGATCTCGTACTCGTTCCATTCGCCGATCGGCTGCTCGGCGAAGTGGGTCTTCTTCGTGTTGCGGCCGTTGGTGCGGGCCGGATCGACCTTCATCACGAACTTGTCGATGTTCCAGAAGTCGCCCGCATTGCCACTCTGCAATTGTGCTTCGACGCTCCGCGGCCAGACCTTGTCCGCGCCGCACAGCCGCAGCAGCACGCCGCTGTTGCCGGCCTGCTTGGTAACCGGATTGAAACGCCATTCGAGCTTGAGCACGTAGTTGGTATAGTCGGCCTCGGTGCGGATGTAGCCGATGGGCCGGCCCTTGCAAATCAGGACGCCGTCGCTGACGGACCAAGCGTCCTCCGGGCGACCATTGTCTTCAAGGTGGGCAGTCCAGCCGCTTAGGTCCCGGCCGTTGAACAGCCGCACCTCGCCGGGCAGCGGGGCGGACAGGTCGCGAATCCTGATATTCCGGAACCACACGTCGTCGCCATGATCCTGGAGGGCGATGTGGCCCCGCGGCTGCACGCCGAAGCCCTCGTACTGGGCAAACTTGCTCTTGGCGACGCGCTCTTTCCAGTCGGCGCTGTCGAGCCGACATTCGACGACCTTCACGCCGTTGAGCCAGTGCGTCAGCAGGTTGTCCTTGATACGAATCCGCGTGCGGTTGAATTGCCCGGCCGGGACGACGGCTTTCTTGCCGCTGGGGGCGTAGAGATCGTACATGGCCCCAGCCGAATGCGCGTCGGTTGGCGCCGCCCCGTGGCCGGCGTCGTCGAAAATCTGGTATTCCGGGCCGGTTTGCCACGATGTCCCGTGCTTCTCGGTTACACGGTACATGATGCCGCTGTTGGCCTTCTCGGCGACTCGCCATTCGAGATACAGCTCGAAGTCGCCGTATTGACCCTGCGTGATGATGTCGCCCCCGCCGCCCTTGGCGATGACCTTCAGGCAGCCATCGTCGACGACCCAGCCCTGCTCCGGAAAGCCCGCGTTACGATAGCCGCGCCAGCCGTCGATCGTCTTCCCATCGAACAGCAACTTCCAGCCAGCGGCCTTCTCCGCTGGCGTGAGCTGGGGCAGCACGGCCGAGGACGCAGAATCCTGGGCCTCGAGCGGCGCCACACAGGCGATCGTCAGCAGTACCGCACACAATGTATGCATCGATCTCACGGGTTTGCTCCTTGGTTACGCCTCTGATTCCGGTGCCTCGGGCGCAGGCGGCGCTGGTTCAGCACCGCGGCCGGTGGCCAGCATCTCAGCCTTGTATCCGCCGGCAGCCCGGTCGCGGATGTAGATCGCCCCATACAGAACCACCAGCAGCACCGGCAGGATAGTCACCCAACGGAAGGTCATGCTGGCGCCGGCTACGCGGGCGGCATCGACGACGGCTATCTGGGCTTGGTCGGTCAGCGTCGTGAGCACGGCGATGCCGTCCTGTCGCACCATTTCCGCCAGTTCCGGGGCGGCCGTGGAGAGCTCGACCAGCGTGTAATGATCATTGACCCATCCCATCATCGGCTGGGCGATGCCGGCGGAGAGCATGCCTGTGCCACCCATTACGGCCAACAGGAATGCCCCACCTTTGGGAAACCGCTCCGAGGTGATTCCCAGCATGGTCGGCCAGTAGAACGTGATGCCCACAGAAAACACGGTTGCCGATACCAGAACGGTCAGCCCTGTCTTTGAATAGCTCATCGCGAAGAGGCCGATCGCCGTCAGCACCGAACAGCACCACAATAAACCGACCGGCGAAAGCCGATGGGCCAGGGCCCCGCCGAAAAACCGCAGCACACCCATCAACGTCGTGATATAGACGAGAACCAGGATTCCGGGCAAACCGGCGGCACCGAACAGGTTGGGAATCCACTGGTTGGGGCCCAGCTCCGACGCCGCCGTCAGCCACATACAGATCCAGACAACAATGAAAAGCGGGACAAACGCCTCTTTGAACATCGCCCCCGTCGATACGCCGGCCTGAACGCGTTCGGTCTTTGGAAACTTCTGGCCCAGTAGCAGGACACCATAAACCACCGTGGGCAGCAGAATGACAGCGATCTTGATTTTCCAACTCAGTGATGTCGTGGCTGCGGTCACACCCTCGGCTCCTACCCCCATGACCCGGGATAGCAGCAGGCAGGCCAAGCCACCAATGACGATGCCACCGGGGAACCAAGCGTGCAGCAAGTTGAGCTTGTGCGTCTTCTGGTCGGGGTAAAGGGTGGCTACAAGGGGGTTAATGGCAGCCTCCACGAATCCGTTCGCCAAGCCGATGATCCACGTCGCCACACAAAGGACGAGGCCGCTGGGGGCAAAGACGGTCAGCACCCCGCCGACCAAGTGCCCGGCGAAGGCGACCCACATGATGTTGCGCATACCCAGGAAGTCGCAAAGCGGGCCACCAACCACCATAGCCGCGGTAAAACCCCAGAAGCCACCGATGATGATCCAGCCGATCTGTGCCTTGCTCAGCACGAAGTCGGCCTCCCAGGCTCCCATAACGTCGCCGCGCACGGCGAAGTGCATCGCGGTCGCCACCAGGGCAATACACGACGCTACAAACAGCCTCTTCTGGTTCATTTCGTTCGACCTCTTCCTTACGAGTGAACAGGAATGCGAGGCAACTCCCTCTGTGCGGCGGATCATATCGCCAGCGACCGCCAAGGTCGAGCCGCGGGTGAACGCCGGCCGGTCGCCCAGCGTTTCGGCCCGAATCAACGTCGCGGGGGAGGTGAAGAGGGCGACCCCAGACGCTACGATGCCGGGATACGCCGACCAGGTTACCTTGCAAGCGAGGTTAGAGCGCCCATGAACGACTCCGACAACGCCAACGGAACCCCGATTGGGGGTTTGACGCACCGCTCGTCGCCGAGCCTGGTGACAACCCGTCTGTCAATCATGATGTTCCTCCAGTTCTTCGTCTGGGGTGCGTGGTACGTCACGGTGAGTAACTACATGGGCGCTCACCACATGGGCAAGGTGGTGTACTGGGCGTTCACGGTCGGCCCGATAGCGGCGATCATCAGCCCGTTCTTCCTGGGCATGATCGCCGATCGCTTTTTCGCAACCGAACGCGTGCTGGCCGGCATGCACCTGGTGGGCGGTGCAGTGCTGATCGCGGTACCGTACTTTGCACCGCAGCAGGAAGGCGGTTCGCACTGGCCGTTCATCGTGATCCTGCTGATCCACATGCTGTGCTACATGCCCACGCTGGGCCTGACGAACACGCTGGCCTTTCACAACCTGACCAACCGTGAAAGACAATTCCCGATCGTGCGCGTCTTCGGAACCCTCGGCTGGATCGTCGCCAACATCGTCGTTAGCAAGTGGCTGGGCGCGGACAAGCGGCCCGAGCAGTTCTTCGTGGCGGGTGGTGCCGCCTTGCTGCTCGGTGTGGTCAGCTTTTTCCTGCCACACACCCCCCCGCCCGCCAAGGGGAAGGCGCCGTCGATTCGTGACGTACTCGGCCTCGATGCGCTTGGCCTGATGAAGAACCGCTCGTTCGCCATCTTCATCGTCAGTTCATTCCTGATCTGTATCCCGCTGGCGGCCTACTACGCATACGCGAACGTGTTCGCCGACGCGGCCGGCTTCCACAACGTCGCCTTCAACATGTCCTTCGGGCAAATGGCGGAGGTCGTCTTCATGCTCCTGATGCCGCTGTTCTTCATGCGGCTGGGCGTGAAGTGGATGCTGTTGGTCGGGATGTTTGCCTGGATCCTGCGCTACGGGCTGTTCGCGGCCGCGTCTTCGAGTGGCGTGCTCTGGATGATCATGGGCGGCATTCTGCTGCACGGCATCTGCTACGACTTCTTCTTCGTTACCGGCTTCATCTACGTCGACAAGAAGGCCGGCGAGAAGATCCGCGGGCAGGCGCAGGGCTTGCTCGTCCTGGTCACGCAGGGTCTCGGCATGCTCATTGGAGCACAGGTAATCGGCCGCCTCGTCAATCGATGCACGTCCAAGACCCACGAGGCACTGCTGGATGCAGCGAACGCGCTAAAGGCGCAGGCTGGCCAAGCCACCGGTGCCGCCGCTGATGCTCTTTGGGCGCAATGGGATCAGGCCAGCGAACAGGTTCTCGCGGCCCGCGATTGGCAGACCATCTGGCTGATTCCGTGCATCATGGCGGCGGTGGTGGCCATTGCGTTCATGGTGCTGTTCCGTGAGAACACGCGCGAGAGCCATAGCTGACGGGCAAACCGATCGCGAAAACGGCCCCGCGAGCCAACGCGGCGGAACGGCATTTGCCATGCCGCCTGGCGCGAACCTGGGACTCCCGGACGTATCGGCGTGGACCTGACGTGGTTCCCCAGCACGGGGGCAGCGCGGCATAGTCACCAGTTAACCCATACACCACGCGCGTACGCATAAGTCCGCTGTTTCCAAGGAGTTCGGGCGGCGGTCGGGGGCGAGCGCCAGCCCGTTGGATGTGTTGACAAACGGTGTGCCCGCTCTTACCGTGTTCGATCCGAACTACTTGGCGTCTGTACAGCCGAACGCTGACAGCAGGGGGGTCCGGCTGGGCGCGACCTGGCGAGCCTCCTTTTGCGATATGGGTAAAAACCAGGAATACCTCCCCGAAGAACGCATCGTCCTGATTGTCGGCAACTACGGCTCCGGCAAGACGGAGGTGGCTGTTAACCTGGCCATCCAGCTCGCCGCCCGACAGCCGGTTGCCATTGCAGACCTTGATATCGTCAACCCCTACTTCCGCTGCCGCGAAGCCCGCGCCGAGATGGAAGCACACGGCATCCGCGTGATCAACCCGGTCGGGGGCTATGAAGCCGCCGACCTGCCCATCATCCTGCCCGAGATTCGCGGAGCGGTGCTGAAGAGTGAAGGTAAGCTGATCTTCGATGTGGGCGGCGACGACGTCGGAGCACGCGTGCTCAGCTCACTGGCGGACGTGCTCGTCGATAGCTCCTACGCCATGCTCCAGGTGCTGAACGCCCGGCGTCCGTTCACGGAGACCGTGGCTGGCTGCCTCAGGATCAAGGGCGAGATCGAAGCGGCGTCGCGCCTGCGCGTGAGCGCGTTCATCTCCAACACGCATCTGTTGGAGGAGACGGATGCCGCTGTGGTGCGCGAGGGGCTCCAATTGGCGCGGGCGGTCGGGCAGGCGGCCGAGTTGCCTGTCTCCTTCGCAACCGCGAACGAGGACCTGCGGGGTGATGTCGAGTTGGCCGAGGCGGGTTGCCCGGTGCTGTGGATCAGGCGGCGCATGCTGCCGCCGTGGAAGCTCAAGAGCATGACCGACCGCGCCCAGCGCGTCTTGGGGCGTGACCCCGGCCGCGGCGCCAGCGGCAATGGCCGCCAATAGAAGCGAGGTGAGCAGGCATGCCGAAGATCGTCGTTGACCAAACGCGCTGCAAGGGCTGCGAGCGTTGCGTGGAAGCCTGCCCGCAGGGCGTGATTTCGATGTCGAAGCAGCTCAACCAGAAGGGCTACTTCTACGCCGAGCCCACGCAGCAGCCCCGCTGCCTGGGGTGCCGGCTGTGTGCGATCAACTGCCCGGATGTGGCGATCGAGGTCTACGTGCACGGGACGCTGTACGAGTTTTTCCAGTACTAGAAGAGGACGGCGACCATGGCCAAGGTTCTCATGAAGGGCTGCGAAGCGATTGGTGAGGCGGCGATCCGCGCCGGCTGCCGCAATTTCTTCGGCTACCCAATCACGCCGCAGACCGAGGTCCCCGAGTATCTGGCCAAGCGTTTCCCGGAGGTGGGCGGGGTTTTCGTGCAGGCCGAAAGCGAGGTGGCGGCGATCAACATGCTCTACGGCGGCGCCGGAGTGGGCAAGCGCGTGCTGACAACCTCGTCGAGCCCAGGCATCAGCCTGATGGCCGAGGGGGTCTCATACATCGCCGCTTCGCACCTGCCGGTCGTGCTGGTAAACATCGTGCGGGCCGGGCCCGGATTGGGTGGGATTCTGCCGGCGCAATCCGACTACTTCCAGGCGACGAAGGGGCACGGTCACGGCGACTACCGGATCATCGTGCTGGCGCCGGCGTCGGTGCAGGAAGCTGTGGACCTGATCTACGAGGCGTTTGACCTGGCCGACAAGTACCTCACGCCGGTGATGGTGATGGGGGATGGCATGATCGGCCAGATGATGGAGCCGGTGGATTTTCCTCCTTTGCGCGAGCTCAGCGATCTGCCGGAAAAGACCTGGGCGGCCGACGGCGCCAAAGGTCGCCGGCCGAACATCATCAACTCGCTGTACCTGAAGGAAGAGGCGTGCAACGCGAATAACTGGAAGCTGAAGGCGAAGTACGACGAAATCGAGCAGAGCGAGAAACGCTGGGAAATCCAAGGCTGCCAGGACCAGAAGCTGGACGTGCTGGTCGTGGCCTATGGGACCATGGCACGCATCTGCAAGACCGCCGCGGATGAGCTCAACGAGGCGGGCGAGGCGAAGATCGGCGTCTTTCGGCCCATCTCGCTGTGGCCCTACCCGTACGAGGCGCTGGCCAAGGAAGCGCTGAAGGCCACGCGCGTGCTGGTGGTCGAGATGAGCACGGGGCAGATGGTGGAAGACGTGCAGCTCGCTCTACTCGGGAAGCGGCCGATTGAGTTCTACGGTGAGACAGGCGGGGTGGTGCCGTCGCCCGACGATGTGGCTGAGCGGCTCCGGAAGATTCTGAAGTGAAGCGAGGACCCAAGCGATGAAGAAGGTGTTTGGATACCCGCAGTCGCTGACGCCCAGCCCGACGCACTATTGCCCGGGCTGCACGCACGGCACGATTCACCGCCTGGTGGCCGAGGCGCTGGACGAGCTGGGACTGCGCGAACGGGCCGTGGGTATCGCGCCCGTGGGCTGCTCGGTCCTGGCGTACAACTACTTCAATTGCGATATGTTCGAGGCCGCGCACGGCCGCGCGCCGGCGGTGGCCACCGGGGCGAAGCGCTGCCGCCCGGACCTGATCGTCTTCTCGTACCAGGGCGACGGCGATCTGGCCTCGATCGGAATGGCCGAGATCCTCCACGCGGCCAACCGGGGCGAGAAGGTCACCGTCATCTTCGTGAACAACGCCATCTATGGCATGACCGGCGGCCAGATGGCGCCGACCACGATGCCGGGCCAGGTAACCACCACGTGTCCGTTCGGGCGGGACCCGGGACACGAGGGCTACCCGATCAGGGTGGTGGAGCTGCTGAAGACGCTCGAGACGCCGGCCTTTCTGGCGCGGGTGGCGGTGCACACGCCGCTGCACGTGATCGCGGCCAAGCAGGCGATTCGCGAAGCGTTCCGTCTTCAAGCGGCGGGCACCTGCTTCACGATGGTCGAGGTCCTGTCGATCTGCCCCACCAACTGGGGGCTGACAGGGCCGGAGTCGAACAAGTGGCTCAGCGAAAACATGTTGCCCTACTACCCCCTGGGCATCCTGAAGCAGCCGGCCGCGGAGCAGGTCGCTGATCCCGTCGCGAGCGCGTCCTAGGAAGGAGAGCGAGATGCAAACCGAAGTGATCATGTCCGGCTTCGGGGGGCAGGGCCTGATGATGATCGGGAAGCTGCTGGCCTGGGCCGGTCTCGAGGAAGGCAAGGCGGTAACCTGGCTCCCCTCCTACGGTCCCGAGATGCGCGGCGGAACGGCCAACTGCACGGTGGTGATCGCGGATCACCAGATCGGCTCGCCGCTGATCACTTCGCCCAAGTCTGCGGTGGTCATGAATCAGCCGTCGCTGGAGAAGTTCGCGCCGACACTGCGGAAGGGCGGCGTGCTGGTAATCAACAGCACGATGATCCCGATTGATTCCGAGCGGACGGATATCCGCTCGTTCCGCATCAGGGCCGACGACCTCGCCCATGAGTTGGGCAACCGGCGCTCGGCCAACCTGGTCATGCTGGGCGCGTACCTCGGCCTGGAGGAAGTCGTCTCGCCCGACACGCTTATCAAGGCGATCCAGAAGACCTTCGCCGCGAAGAAGCAGTTCATCGAAGTGAACTGCAAGACCTTCGAGAAGGGGTACGAACTGGCCAAGGCAGGGAAGAGCGATGAGTGATACGTGTACCTGTGCCGATCCGGCGAGA
The DNA here is from genome assembly GCA_018814045.1 of Planctomycetota bacterium. Classification (GTDB taxonomy): domain Bacteria; phylum Planctomycetota; class Phycisphaerae; order UBA1845; family Fen-1342; genus JAHJAR01. The sequence continues at coordinate 41,103 of JAHJAR010000183.1, forward strand.
ACGCAGACGGTCCTGGAGCGCTACGCCGCCGGACAGTCGACGGGGCTGATCCACGCCTTGCAGGACATCCAGTCAGAGTTCGGCTACGTGCCCTGCGAGGCGGTGCAACTGCTGTGCGCGCACCTGCGGGTTCCGCTCAGCAAGGCCTTCTCCGTGGCCACCTTTTACAAGGCCTTCAGCCTCGAACCGAAGGGTGAGGTGGTGATCCGCGTCTGCACTGGCACGGCCTGCCACATTCGCGGTGCCCAGACCATCGTCGACGAAATCTGCACGGCGCTCGACATCACCCCGGGCCAGACGACCGCGGATCACAAGTTCACGCTCGAGACTGTCAACTGTGTGGGGGCCTGCGCCATGGCTCCCGTTGTTTCGCTCAACGGCGAGTATCACGGCAGTGTCAAGCCGGGCGCCATCACGAAGAAGATACTAGGCGGAAAGTGAACCTATGCGCATCAAGAGTGTGAAAGGCCTGGAGAGCGCGGCGCAGAAGGCCCGCGATCAGCGCAGCAAGCTCGAGACCGAGATCCTGGTCTGCGCCGGGACCGGGTGCCTGGCCAACGGCAGTGCCGCCGTCGTCAAGGCGCTGGACGACGCGATCCGCAGCCGCAAGCTGGCCGCGAAGCTCAAGCTCGGCTTGAAAACCACCGGATGCCACGGCTTCTGCGAAAAGGGACCACTCGTCGTCATCCAACCGGAAGGCATCTTCTACAACGGCGTCAAACCCAAGGATGCCACCGAGATCGTCGAAAAGACGCTGATGAAGGGCGAGGTGCTCGAACGCCTGCTCTACCGTGACCCGAACACCAAGACGCGCGTGCGCGAATACACGGCCATCCCCTTCTACAGCCGGCAACTGCGCATCGCGCTGCGCAACATCGGCAAGATTGACCCGGCCTCGATCGACGACTACCTCGCGGTGGGCGGCTACGCCGGCCTCGCCAAGGCTTTGGACAGCATGGTGCCCGAAGAGGTCATCGACACTGTGACTCGCTCCCGGCTGCGTGGCCGGGGCGGGGGCGGCTTCCCGACCGGACGGAAGTGGAAGACCTGCCGCGATGCGCCCTCCGAAATGAAATACGTGCTCTGCAACGCCGACGAAGGTGACCCGGGGGCTTTCATGGATCGCAGCATCTGTGAGGGCGACCCGCACGCGGTGCTCGAGGGCATGATCATCGGGGCCTGGGCCGTGGGTGCCGCGCAGGGCTACATCTACGTCCGCGAGGAGTACCCCCTGGCGGTCAAGCACCTGCAACTGGCCATTACGCAGGCGCGCGAGAGGGGCATGTTGGGCGAGGACATCCTCGGATCGGGCTTCGCCTACGACGTGGAAATCTCCCGCGGGGGTGGGGCCTTTGTCTGCGGCGAATCCTCGGCCCTGATGAGGTCGGTCGCCGGCGAAGTCGGCGAGCCGCGGGCCAAGTACGTCCACTCCGTAATCCGTGGGCTCCACGACCAACCCACCGTCCTCAACAACGTCGAGACCTGGGCCAATGTGCCCTGGATCATCACCGAAGGCGCTGACAAGTTCGCCGCCCTCGGCACGGAAAAAAGCACGGGCACGAAGGCTTTCTCCCTGGTCGGCAAGGTCAAGAACACCGGGCTGGTCGAAGTGCCCATGGGCATCACGCTGCGCGAAATCATCTTCGAGATCGGGGGCGGCATCATCGGCGATCGGCCCTTCAAGGGCGTGCAAACCGGTGGGCCCTCCGGCGGCTGCCTGCCCGAAAGCAAACTTGATCTTCCGGTTGACTTCGACTCACTCACCGCGGCCGGCTCCATGATGGGTTCGGGCGGCATGATCGTCATGGACGACCGCACCTGCATGGTCGACGTGGCCCGCTACTTCCTGAAGTTCCTAGTG
>JAHJAR010000184.1 GCA_018814045.1 Planctomycetota bacterium
CCTTGTGCGCGAGCAGGACCACTGCAGACCCCCGGCTCCCGCAACGCCACACCAAGTTACCTTTTGTGTACAGGGCGTCTGTTCCCCTTTGTTGGCGAATATCTGCTTGCACTATGTCCTTGACCTGTGGGCTCATCGGTGGAGGGAGCGGCAGGCGCACGGTGATAGTATCGTCGTGCGGTACTGTGATGACTTCATCGTTGGGTTCGAGCATCAGAAGGACGCTGAGCGATTCCAGGACGAGCTGCGAGAGCGACTGACGCAGTTCGGACTGGAACTGCATCCCGAGAAGACGCGCTTGATCGAGTTTGGGCGGCATGCCGCATCGAACCGGAAGAGACGCGGTGAGGGGAAACCGGAGACGTTCGATTTCCTTGGCTTCACCCACATCTGCGGGCGTACCAAGGGGGGGCGTTTCGGGCTCAAGCGACGGACGATGCGCCAGCGGATGCGGGCAAAGTTGCGGGCAGTGAAGATCGAGCTGCGGCGGCGCATGCATCTGCCCATCCCGGAGCAGGGACGGTGGCTGGGAAGCGTTGTTCGAGGATACCGTGGCTACCATGGCATCCCTGGCAACCTCGACGCAGTGGCGTCCTTCCGAACCCAGGTTACCCGGTTGTGGCTACGGACGCTTCGGCGGCGTAGCCAACGCGACCGCACTTCCTGGGGTCGGATGGCCTGGCTGGCCGACCGTTGGCTCCCACCCGCCCGCGCCGTGCACCCCTGGCCTGAGAGGCGCTTTGACGCCCGTACCCGAGGCAAGAGCCCGGTGCGTTAGCAGCGCACGCCGGGATCCGCGCGGGGGGTGCCGGGCAACCGGCATCCCTACCGCGACCGGCTCTGGAGCCAATCCAGAAAGGGTTGCTTAGGGTTGCCTCAGAAATAAGCTCTCAGTTTGCAGCGCAAATCAACCATCGCATGAAGGCTGTGGAGTGAGTCGTGCGTGGTGGTTTCTCTCTGGGGAAGTGCTACGCTGGGGTTGACAGGAGTAGGGCCCATGCGGTATAATTGCTCTTGGAAAGGGGGAATTATACCACATGGCACGGGACCAGTTCTTGGCGGAGACGGTGCGCGCCTTCCTGCACCGCGCGCGCGTGGCCACGCTCGACGACCTCAAAGAGGCCCTGGGCACGACGGGTACCATGACGGTCTTCCGCAAGCTGCGGGCCTTGGGCTATCTGTCGAGTTACTCGCACCGCGGCAAGTACTACACGCTGCGGGACCTGCCCGAGTTCGACGAGCAAGGGCTGTGGGGCTGGCACGCGGTGTGGTTTTCCCGGTACGGCAACCTGGTGGAGACGGCCCGGGAGTTCGTCGAGGCCGCCGCCGCCGGTTTCACGGCGGCCGAGTTGGAGACCATCCTCCACGTCGAGTGCAAGCGGGCGCTGCTGAAGCTGGTGCGGGACGACCGGCTGGCGCGCGAGCGCCTCGGCGGAGCGTATGTCTACCTGGCCCAGCACGCGGGGCAGCGGCGCCAGCAACGGTTGCGACGTCAGGAGCATGTGGACGACCTGGTGACGCCGGAGATCGACGCCTGGTCGCACGAACTGCAGGCGGCCATCATCCTCTTCTTCAGCCTGCTCGACGAGCAGCAGCGGCGCCTGTATGCGGGGCTGGAGGCGCAGAAGGTCGGCCACGGCGGCGACCGCAAGATTGCCGCGCTGCTGGGTCTCGACGAACATACCGTGGGGCGGGGCCGCCGCGAGCTGTTCAGCGGCGAGGTGGAGCGCGATCGGGTGCGCCGCACGGGCGGCGGACGCCAGGCGACGGAAAAAAAACACCGCACATCACCGCCACGATCCGGCGACTGATCGCCGACGACACCGGCGGCCACCCGACCCGGGCTTTCAAGTGGTGTCGCACGACGCCAGCCAAGATCGCTGCCGCCCTGGGCACCGTCGGCATCCAGGTGGGGGCCAGTACCGTGCGTCGGCTGCTCACCGGGCTGATGGGCTACTCGTTGCGCGTCAACCACAAGAAGATCGAGTCGGGCCACCGCAACCCACCCAAGCCCAAGGTGCGCGACGCGCAGTTTCACTACATCAGCGACCTGCGGCAGTGGTATCGCCGCCAGGGCTGGCCCAGTATCAGCGTCGACACCAAGAAGAAGGAACTGGTCGGCAACTTCAAGAACAACGGCCGCGCCTGGAAGAGCGCGCCCGTCGCGGTCTACGACCACGACTTCCCTTCCGATGCGCAGGGCAAGATGGTCCCCTATGGCGTCTACGACCCCGAGGCCAACCGCGCCTTCGTCAACCTCGGCACCTCGGGTGACACGCCGGCCTTCGCCGTCGACTCCATCGCACACTGGTGGCAGGCATACGGCCAGGCGCACTATCCGCAGGCTGCGGACCTGCTCATCCTGGCTGACTCCGGCGGCGCCAACAGCAGCCACTCGCGGGTCTGGAAGTACCGCCTCAAGAAGCAGCTGTGTGACGCCCATGGTCTGACCGTCACGGTCTGTCACTATCCGCCCGGAGCCTCCAAGTGGAACCCCATCGAACACCGGCTCTTCTCCGAGATCACCAAGCGATGGGCCGGAGAACCCCTGGTCAGTCAAGACCGGACCCTCCACTTCATCCGCACTACGACAACCCAAACCGGCCTCCGCGTGACAGCGCGCCTCGACCGAAGCACGTACGCCACCGGTGAGACGGTGTCTCAGGTGGATATGGACGCCGTGACCCTAGCCCTCTCACCCCACGATACCCTTCCGGACTGGAACTACACCCTCCATCCCTGGCCTACCGCAGAAATGTGAACTTGTTTCTGAGCGTTCCCTTACCGGCCTGGCTTCGGCCGTCGGCGCGCTGAAGTACCGGAGCATTGTTCGCCAGCCTGATGGATTGCATCAGCTCTGCAGCGAAGTCGACATCGCTCATACTCTCTACTGGCAGAGCGACCGGATCCG
>JAHJAR010000185.1 GCA_018814045.1 Planctomycetota bacterium
ACGGTCGCGGTTCGGACCGCGGCGGCTCACCCGATCCGAACCGCGCCCGTAAGAAAGCGGCGGAGCCGAACCGCGCCCATAAGAAAGCGGCCGAACCGAACCACGCCCATAAGAAAGCGGCCGAACCGAACCACGCCCATGAACCGAACCGCGCCCGTAAGAAAGCGGCTCCCCCCTCGCCCCACGCCCATAGGCAAGCGGTCGCAGCCCCACCCGCAGAGCCGCTCTCTGACGGTCGCGGTTCGGACCGCGGCGGCTCACCCGATCCGAACCGCGCCCGTAAGAAGGCGGCGGAGCCGAACCGCGCCCGTAAGAAAGCGGCGGAGCCGAACCGCGCCCGTAAGAAAGCGGTTCCCGCCGAGCCTGCAGGGCCGCTCTCTGACGGTCGCAGCTCTGGTTTGAATGCGATGCCATGATTGTGAGACACTACACTATTAGAATTCTCCCCGCACTTCTCGGCTGGTCCGCGCATATCTCGCCGTTCGGCTTGTGACCGCATTCGCTATCGGTACCAAACCGCAACGGTGGCCGAATGCCTGACGTCTGCGTGCCTGCCTGTGGAAACCTGACGCCTCGGCGGCCTATCGTTGGCGTGGGAGTTTGGAAACCACACATCCATGCGGGCCTCGACCATTTCTCTTGTTGCCCGGGATGTACCGTTTCCGTTTCCCCTGGCTAAACCCGAAGGGCGGTCACAAGTACCGCAGGAGGAAGCAGGCAATGCGCAAAACAATCTTCGTCGCCGCGCTCGTTCTCGCCCTGGCGCCTCTGGCCGTCTCGGCGGACACGATTCTGAGCTACACCCCGGATCCGGCCGACATGGGCGACCTCGACCACTACTACGTGTATGAGTGGGGTATCGAGGTCGAACTCGAGCCGCACGAGAGCATCGACGCCGCCGAGTTGTACTTCTACAACATCCGCAACTGGGACGACAACGCCAACATGCTCTACAACCATCTGCTCAACTGGAGCGAGTTGGGCGTGGTGCAAAGTCCCGACAACCAGGGCGGCGGCGACTATTTCGCCGGCGAGTACGTCGGCGATCACGCGCACCTGGTAACGTACGAGAACCTGCCCAGCACGCCGCAGAACCTGACCTACGCTTTCTCGGGCGCTGACTTGGCGACGCTGAACGGCTACCTGGCCGACGGTCGCGTCGGACTGGGGCTCGATCCAGACTGCCATTTCTACAACGATGGTGTCGAACTGCGTTTGACGGTCGTGCCCGAGCCGGCGTCCCTGGCTTTGCTAGCGGCCGGGACCCTCGCGCTGCTCCGCCGGTGGTGGTAGGCGGCAACACCCCGCGGTTGTAGCACGGGACCGCGGCCGGTTCGCGCGTGTGCGACGCCGAACCGGTCCATCCCCGGGCCCGACGGCCGTCCGCGGAACACGACACCCTGGGCGGAATGCCCCCGAGACGGGAGTGCGTTCCGCCCTTCGCTTGCGCTCTGGTGGCCGTTTCGATATAGTACGCCCACCATGAACGAACAGATCAGCGATCGTAAAGCCAAGCTCGATAAAATGAAGGCGCTCGGCATCGACCCCTACGGGGCCCGCCATGTCGACCTGGCGCACCACGCCGACATCCGCCAGCGCAGCGAGGAGTTGGGAATCGAATCCGGCCAGATCCGCGACGGCGAGGGTGCCCGCTTCCGGGCCGCTGGCCGGGTGATGCTATCGCGGCGCTTTGGCAACCTGATCTTCCTGACTGTGCGTGACCGCACGGGCGACCTTCAATATGGCCTGAGCAAGAAAGCCGTGCAGCAGGGCTGGGAGGTTGCCAAGCTGCTCGATCTGGGTGACACCGTCGGCGTCGAGGGACAACTCGGTCGCACCAAGACCGGCGAACTGACGCTCTGGGGCAACCACCTGACCCTCCTGGGCAAGGCCATCCGCCCCATGCCCGAGAAATGGCATGGTCTGACCGATGTAGAAGCCCGCTATCGGCGGCGCTACGTCGACCTCTTCACCAACCCCGAGTCGCGCGACGTCTTCATCAAACGCGCCCGGATCATCGATTACGCCCGCGACGTCCTCCGCCGCCGCGAGTTCATCGAGGTTGAGACGCCGCTCCTCCAGCCGATCTACGGCGGGGCGGCGGCGCGGCCATTCCTGACGCACCACAACACGCTCGACGTGGACCTCTATCTGCGGATCTCGCCCGAGCTCTACCTGAAGCGCTGCCTGGTCGGAGGGCTGGAGCGTATCTACGAGCTGGGTCGCTGTTTCCGCAACGAGGGCATTAGTCCGCGGCATAACCCCGAGTTCACCATGCTCGAGCTGTACCAGGCCTACGGCGACTACCACGACATGATGGACATCTGCGAGGAGTTCATCGCCGGAGCGGCGCGCGACGTGATCGGATCAACGAAGATCAAGTTTGGCGAACGGGAGATCGACTACGCGCCGCCCTGGCCACGGCTGAAGTACGCCGATGCCTTTCACAAACGTGTCGGCCTGACCCTCGACGACATCCCGGCGATCCGGGCGCGGGCACGGGAGCTGCACAACAGCGGCGAACTCAAAGCCGACGAGGGCCGCCTGGATGACGCGGTTGTGATCCACGAGTTGTTCGACCACTACGTCGAAGAGGCGCTGATCAACCCGACCTTCATCCTCGACTGGCCCGCCCCGCTCTGCCCACTGACCAAGCGCGACCCCGATAACCCGGGCATCGCACTGCGTTTCGAGCTGTTCATCAACGGTATGGAGATCGGCAACGCTTACACCGAGCTGAACGACCCCGCCATCCAACGCGAGACACTCAGCCAGCAACTGCGTGGCGAAGAAGACGAGACCATGGCGGTGATGGACGAGGACTACGTCGAAGCGCTCGAATACGGCATGCCTCCCGCCGGCGGCCTGGGCATCGGTATCGACCGGGTGGTGATGCTGCTGACGGGTAGCCCGAGCATCCGCGATGTGATTCTGTTCCCGTTGCAGCGCGCCCAGCGGCTGGAGAGCGACGTAACTCAACGCGCGGGCGAGGCGCCCGCCGAGACGTAACGAGAGCGCGAGGCGCCCGCCGGGCCGTTCACTGCAATCGTCAATCTGCTGCCGGTGCACACCGGCGGCGGCGCCGGTACACGGCCCCCCTTCTCCCCTCAGAAGCCTCTGGAGTCTCTCCGCGTGACACGCTATACTGAGCACTGATGTTCAACACCACGTGACGAGGTGAGTTCGTTGAGACTACGACGACGCACATGACAGCTTGGCATCGCCGCCCTGGTCCAGGGCGGGTCACACGTGAGCACCGCGAGCGGTACTGGCGCGCGCCGCGTCTGTGGCGCTTCGCGCGCTGTCAGCCAGCCTTAGAGCCCGCCTCAATCGCCACCTGCATTCTCCGCCTATCACCCCGTATCCGCGTATCTGCGTCACGATCATCGGGCAGTGGCGCCGCCGCTTTCAGTCGCGGCCCGCGGTGCGTTCACTCAAAGAGGAGACCCTCGCCATGAAAACCGCCAGAGACTTCTTCGCCTCCCGCGCCGGCATCATCCTCGTTGGGCTCGTGATGGGCGCGCTCGCGGCCACGCTCCAGAAGCAGGGCAACCCGCCCAATATGGGCGTCTGTGTGGCCTGCTTCACGCGTGATATCGCGGGTGCCCTGGGGCTGCACCGGGCCGGCATCGTGCAATACCTGCGGCCGGAGATCCCGGCGTTCTGTCTGGGGGCGTTCCTGGCGGCGCTGGCCTTCCGCGAGTTCCGCCCGCGCACCGGATCATCGCCGGTGATCCGCTTCATCCTGGGCATGTTCGCGATGATCGGCGCGCTGGTCTTTCTGGGCTGTCCCTGGCGGGCGATGTTGCGGCTGGCGGGCGGGGACTGGAACGCCATCCTGGGTATCGTGGGTCTGATCGTAGGAATCGGAGCCGGCGTGGCGTTTCTGCGGGCGGGCTTCAATCTCGGCCGCGCCTACCCGGCCCGCTCGCTTGCAGGATTGGCAATGCCGGCAGTAATGCTGATCCTGCTGCTCCTGGCGATCTTCTACCCGCAGTTTGGTGAGGAGGGGAAGGCCGCCCTGTTCCGTAGCACCAAGGGCCCCGGGGCCATGGCCGCCAAGGTGGCCGTCTCGATCGTGGCCGGCCTGGTGATCGGATTCCTCGCCCAGCGGACACGCTTCTGCACCGTGGGCGGCTTCCGCGACGTCATCCTGATGCGAGATTTCCATCTGATCAGCGGCGTGATCGCGTTTCTTGTCGCCGCCTTCTTGATGAACCTGGTCTACAAGCAGTTCAACCCGGGCTTCACGCTTATTGCCGCTGACGGCAGCGTGAAGATGCAACCCGCCGCCCACGCTGTGCATTGGCTCAACATCGGCGGGATGGTCCTGGCCGGATTGTCGTTCACGCTGGCCGGCGGCTGCCCCGGGCGGCAGGTCTTCCTGTCGGGCGAAGGTGACGCCGACGCGGCCCTGTTCGTGCTCGGCATGCTGACCGGCGCGGCGGTGGCCCACAACTTCCTCATGGTTGGCAGCCAGCCACTCGCCCCGCACGCGGTTGTGCTGGGGATCATCATCGTGTGCATAATCGGTATCAGCGGCCGGGAGAAGCTGGCCCTTGCGAGGTGACAAGATGAGCGAGACGATCGACGCCCGCGGGCTCTCCTGCCCGCAGCCTGTCATGCTGACGCGCCAGGCCTTACAGCAGGCCGACACTGGTGAGGTTGCCGTTTTGGTCGATACCATGACGCAGGTGTACAACTGCACCCGCGCCGCCGAGAAGCTCGGCTGGCAGGCGGAGTACGATGAGAAAGAGGGCGTTTTCGAACTGAGGCTGCGGAAGTAGCCGCCGCCAACCGGGCGAGACGAGTGCTGTCGCCATGATCTACCTGGACAACGCCGCCACATCCTGGCCCAAGCCGGATTGCGTCGTGGAAGCAATGACCTGGTACATGCGCGACGTCGGGGCGAGTCCGGGCCGCAGTGGTCACCGGCTGGCGAATGAGGCCGAGCGAATCAGGCTCGACGCGCGCGAAACACTCGCCAAGCTGTTTGGTGTGGCGGACCCGATGCGGGTGGTCTTCACACTCAACGGCACCACGGCCCTGAACCTGGTGATCCGCGGGCTCCTGCCGCCCGACAGCCACGCCCTCACCACCGGGATGGAACACAACGCGGTCATGCGCCCGCTGCACGCTCTTGCGCAGCACGGCGTCGACTTCAGTGTCGTGCCCTGTGGCCCGGACGGTACGCTTACACCAGCGGCGCTCGATGAGCACATCCGCCCGGAAACGCGCCTGATCGCGGTCAACCACGCCTCGAACGTCTGCGGCACGGTGCTGCCTATCCGCGAACTCGGTGCGATTGCGCGGCGGCGCGGCGTGCCGCTGCTCGTAGACGCCACGCAGAGCGGCGGATGTTGGCCGATCGACCTGATGGCCGACAACATCGACTTGCTGGCCTTCACCGGACACAAGGCGCTGCTCGGACCGACCGGCACCGGCGGTCTGGTCATCCACCCCGACTTTGACATAGCGCGGCTGCCGCCGTTGATCTGCGGCGGGACCGGCAGCCGCTCGGAAGCGGAAATCCAGCCCGACTTCCTGCCCGACGTCTACGAGTCCGGCACCGCGAACATCGTCGGCCTGGCAGGGCTGGCGGCGGGAGTGAGGTACGTGCTCGAGCGCGGCGTGGATGAGATCCGCGCCCACGAGGCCGGTTTGACCCGGCGCCTGATCGACGGGCTGCGCAGCATCCCCACAGTGCGCGTAAGCGGGACGCAAGATGCCGAGCGGCAGACGGCGGTCGTGTCTTTCACGGCTGCCGGGCACTCTCCCGCGCGGCTTGCCCAGGGACTCGATGAGCGTTTCGGTGTCATGTGTCGGCCCGGGCTGCACTGTGCTCCGCGCGCGCACCGCACGCTGGGGACACTGCCGGATGGCACTGTGCGCTTCGCCCCCGGTCTCTCGATTACCGAAGCGCAGATCGACCAGGCGGTCGCCGCCGTGGCCACCCTGGTGGAGGGCAAGTAGCATGCCCGAATTCGCGGTCGTTCTCGTGCATAGCACCAGCCACGCGGTCCATGCCGAACGCGTGCTGAAGCGGGCTGGCCTGGAGGTCAAGCTGATCCCGACGCCCCGCCACCTGAGCAGTGATTGCGGCTCCGCCGTCCGCATTCTGCGTACGGATCAGGCCGCGTGCGCGGCGGCGCTGGAGACGGCCGCGGCCCCGCTGGACCGCATTGAGCCCTTGGACGCATAGGATTCCATAATGAGTACCCCGCAACCCGTTCGATTGACGCAGATGACCACCGCCGCCGGGTGAGCCGCCAAGACCGCGCCCGACGCGCTGGCGCAGGTTCTGCGTCCACTAGCAGAGATGTTCCCGGCGGAGCGTTGTCCACAGCTCCTGCTCGGTCTGAGCACGGACGATGACGCCGCTGTGTATCGGCTGAGCCACGAGCAGGCCCTAATCGCGACGGTGGATTTCTTCACGCCGGTCGTCGACGATCCCTACCAGTACGGGGCCATCGCCGCCGCGAATGCGCTCAGCGACATCTACGCAATGGGCGGACAGCTCGCTTTCGCCCTGAACATCAGTTGCCTGTCCGAGTGCCTGCCGCCGGAGGTTGTAGCGGAAATCCTCCGCGGCGGGGCGGAGAAGGTGGCCGAGGCAGGCGGTGTGGTGGCCGGCGGCCATTCGATCGACGACAAGGAGCCCAAATACGGCCTGGTGGCGATCGGCTTCGTCCACCCCGACCGCGTGCTGGCCAAGAAGGGCGCGCGCATCGGCGACGTGCTGGTGCTCACCAAGCCGCTGGGCGTCGGCATCATCACGACCGTTCTCAAAGCTGACGCGGCCAAGCCCGAACACATTAACGCGGCTGTTGAGTCCATGCTTAAGCTGAACCGCGCCGCCGCCGAATTGCTGGCAGCGGGCGGCACACACGCCTGCACCGACGTGACCGGTTTCGCGTTCCTGGGACATGCGCTTGAGATTGCGGAGAAGAGCGGTGTGCGGCTGCGTGTGCAGGCCGAGCGGATCCCCTTCCTGCCGGGGGCCGAAGAGTACGCCGACCTGTGGCTGTTTCCGGCCGGTACCGGGCGCAACGAGCGGGCGTACCGCCAGCGCGTGGAGTGCGCCGCTGGAATCGCGGAGGAATTGCAGAACTTGCTGTACACACCCGAGACGTCGGGGGGCCTGCTCGCCACCATCGCTCCCGAGCATATCGACGACGTAGCAGCGCGTTTTCAGCACGCTGGGGAACCTCTGTGGGTTATCGGCGAGGTGATCGCGGGAGCCGGGATCGAAGTCGTGTCCTGAGTCGGAGGTGCCGCTCATGCGGGGCGGGGCGGGGCGGAGTCGGTCATTCTCGGACGTTCGCGCAGACGACCACCCGGCCGCGAAACCGACTTTGACCAGCCAACCCGAGGCGACGACAAGCGGCAGGCCCCCCGCGCGATGAACCGCACCTCCAGGCGGATTCAAAAAACCCGGGGAACCGCCCCTGATTTTATCTTCCTCCGCGTCGTGGGCAGCCGGCTGGTCCACCTCACCGCGGGGTGTGCGGAGCGCTGTCAGCTCGCGTGCGGCGACTGGGGCAAGCACCGGTGTTATCGGGTTCGCGTCTCCATCTCACCGTAGTTACGTCACTTACGATGACTGCCGTGCGTCCGTCGGCCGGTGCGCCGGACGCCGTCTTGGCAATGTGGCGTACCGGGCGCGGTTGAGTCACATCATTCAGCGGGTAGCCGCATCTCCCTCTGACGCCAGCACTTCGGCGCGCCGCGCGGTCCGGTATTGACTGAGCCCGATTAGGGACATACTGTACTGTGTAAGGTGGTTAGGGAGCGGCTTGGGTGTCCGAGCGACAGATTGGGGTTCACGGCTGTGGGAATGCAAGCGTCCCCTCGCACGCTGTCACTGCGGATACCGGCTGCGCACACAACGATCTTGAGTATGGCATGATTCGCTGCGCGTAGGCGGAAGCGTCATGTCCTTTTAGTGCGCCGTTGGAAGACGCGGCCATTCTCGACGCGCATCCTGAGAAAGGAGGTGAGGCTGAGCGAACGCTTCCAGCACCTCGCGGCGTGGCGTCTCGCGCTCATGCCGGATTGGTTCTTCATTGGGCTCACGATCAGTGCAAGGCGATGGAGAGTGGGGGGAGGCCGGCGTGACGTCCATCACGCGGCCAGTTCGACTAGTCGAAAGGAGGACACGATGACAAAGTTTCTCAAGTTCATTTCACTATTTGGCTGTGTGGCGCTGCTATCACTGGCGCCGCTCGCGCAAGCCGACTGTATCGATGAATGTACGGATGACCCCGGCGAAGATGTGCTGGAATTCGTCGTAGATACTGGGACCGAATGCGTCCAGCCGGGTGACGACATCATCATCTACCTGCACCAGCGCGACCTGCAAGGCCTGGTGCGCGGGTTCCAGGCGTTCATGGAGTTCGACGCTTCCTGTGTGCAACTGGAGTCGATCGTCACCACGAGCGACCCCTATGGGATCGTCGTGCTGAAACGCTGGGACAACACCCTGGGTACGGCCGACCTGATCATGGGTATCAACGACGCTATGGGCCAGTTGCCCACGCAGGATGATGCCCTGTTGGCCACGCTCACGTTCAGCACGTTCCCTGGCGTCGAGTGCACGCCGTGGGTCGGGCTCTGCTTCCGTGAGCACAACCCGCCCAGCCGCTTCTCTGATCCGACGGGTCTGCCGATCTACCCGTGTCTGAAGTTCAGCGCGCCGGTCTGCATCGACGAAACCCCGCCGGTGATAACTTGCCCGGCGGACTACACGGGTCAGTGCTACACGGACGTCCCGACGGACTTCGCGGGCGGCTCAGTGACCGATAACTGCGACGCATTCCCCGTCGAAGTTACTTGGCGAGGCGATACCGACAATGGCGGCACCGGCTGCCCTGGTGATCCACGAATCGTTACACGCACGTATCGGGCAACCGACTGCGCCGGTAACTACGCCGAGTGCTCCCAGTTGCTCACATTCGTCGACGACACGAATCCGGAGATCACCTGCCCGGCGGATGCGCCGTACCAGTGTGTCACCGAGGTGCCGGCGGCGGACATCACCCTGCCGGTCGTCAGCGACAACTGCGACACCAATCCAGTCGTCACCCACGAGGGTGATACGGATAACGGCGGTGCCGGCTGCGCAAGCGATCCGCGGATCATCACGCGGACCTACCGCGTGACCGACTTCTGCGGAAACTTCGCAGAGTGCCAGCAGGTCTTCACCGTCATTGACGACACCAATCCGACGATCACCTGTCCGGCGGATGCGCCGTACCAGTGTGTCACCGAGGTGCCGGCGGCGGACATCACCCTGCCGGTCGTCGGCGACAACTGCGACACCGACCCGATCGTCACCCATGTGGGTGACACGGACAACGGTGGTGCCGGCTGCGCGAGCGATCCGCTGATCATCACGCGGACCTATCGCGTGACCGACTTCTGCGGAAACTTCGCCGAGTGCACGCAGACGTTTACCGTCATCGACGACACCAATCCGACGATCACCTGTCCGGCGGACGCCAACTACCAGTGTGTCACCGAGGTGCCGGCGGCAAACATCACGTTGCCGGTCGTCAGCGACAACTGCGACACCGACCCGGCCGTCACACATGTGGGTGATACGGATAACGGTGGCGCCGGCTGCGCGGCCGATCCGCTCATCATCGAGCGTGTCTACCGCGTGACGGACTTCTGCGGAAACTTCGCCGAGTGCACGCAGACGTTTACCGTCATCGACGACACCGATCCGACGATCACCTGCCCGGCGGATGCGGCGTACCAGTGTGTCACCGAGATGCCGGCGGCAGACATCACGTTGCCGGTCGTCAGCGACAACTGCGACACCGATCCGGCCGTCACCCACGAGGGTGATACGGACAACGGTGGTGCCGGCTGCGCCAGCGATCCGCTGATTATCACGCGGACCTATCGCGTGACCGACTTCTGCGGCAACTTCGCAGAGTGCCAGCAGGTCTTTACCGTCATTGACGACACCAATCCGACGATCACCTGTCCGGCGGATGCGCCGTACCAGTGTGTCACCGAGGTGCCGGCGGCAGACATCACGTTGCCGGTCGTCAGCGACAACTGCGACACCGATCCGGCCGTCACCCACGAGGGTGATACGGACAACGGCGGTGCCGGCTGCGCAAGCGATCCGCTGATCATCACGCGGACGTATCGCGCAACCGACTTCTGCGGCAACTTCGCAGAGTGCCAGCAGGTCTTCACGGTTATCGACGACACCAAGCCGTCGATCACGTGCCCGCCTGATGGCGAGTACCAGTGCTTTGATGAAGTGCCCGCCGCCGACGTCACGCTGCCGGTTGTCAGCGACAACTGCGACGATGATCCGACGGTCACCTGGCAGGGCGACACCGACAACGGTGGTAGCGGCTGCCCCGGTGATCCGCTCATTATCCAGCGCAAGTACCGCGTAACCGACTTCTGCGGCAACTTCAAAGAGTGCTCGCAGTGCTTCATCGTCATCGACGACACCAGGCCGATGATCACCTGCCCGCCGGACGCCAACTACCAGTGTGCGGATGAGGTGCCGGCCGCGGATACGTCACTCGTGACCGCGAGCGACAACTGCGATGATGATCCCGACGTCACTTGGCAGGGCGACACCGACAACGGCGGTGCCGGCTGTGTCAGCGATCCGCTGGTCATCACGCGTACTTACCGCGCGACCGACGTCTGCGGCAACTTCAAAGACTGCCAGCAGACCTTCACGGTCGTCGACGATACGGCGCCGACCGGCATCACCTGCCCGCCCGACGCCCAATACCAGTGCTCCGACGAGGTGCCGACGGCAGACCCGTCGCTGGTTACCGCGACGGATAACTGCGACGATGATCTCACGTACACGCACGAAGGTGACACCGACAATGGTGGTGCCGGCTGCGTGGGCGATCCGCTGGTCATCACCCGCACCTATCGGGCCACGGACGACTGCGGGAACTATGCTGACTGCCAGCAGACCTTCACGGTCGTCGACGATACGGCGCCGACCGGCATCACCTGCCCGCCCGACGCCGATTACCAGTGTGCGGCGGACATTCCCGCCGCCGATCCGACGTTGGTGACAGCGGTCGATAACTGCGACGATGATCTGACGTACACCTGGGAAGGTGACACCGACAACGGCGGTGCCGGCTGCCAGACTGATCCGCTGATCATCACCCGCACCTATCGGGCCTGGGACGACTGCGAGAACTATGCTGAGTGCACGCAGACGTTCACCGTGATCGACACGATCGCACCGGTCTTCGATGACGGCTGCGATCCGCCGTTGATCAAGGTCTTCCCGAACGCCGGCGAGTGCATGGCCTACATCGACCTGCCGGTGCCGGGCGTAACGGACAACTGCGACACGGCTGTCGATATCGAGGCCTTCCGCAGCGATGGCGGTGATCTCACCGATCCGTACGAGGTCGGCGAGACCAACGTCTGGTGGGTTGCCACCGACGATTGCGGCAACGCCGCGATCTGCTTCCAGGTCATCGAGGTCGAAGATTCCAACATCTTGCAGGTCTACGTCGAGATGAAGGGCGCGTTCCAGACGGTTTCACGTTGTGTGAACTTCGAGTTGTGGAACTGCCCCGATCACGTTTGGAGTGTGGACGACGAGGTGGTCTTCATCCCGATCTTCGGACCGCCGCCGTTTGCCAGCGGTGCGGCTCAGTTGTACGTGCCGTGCGAGGTGGCCTACACCTGCATGACCGCGCAGGATCGGCTGCACACGCTGCGCAGCACGGCCGACTCGCCGAATGACTTCACGACCGAGATCTACACCAACAGCTATGGGTACGATAGAACCCGCTACGTGGCGTACTTCACGATCGCCCGCGGGAACGACCTGATCCCGGGCAACCTGGATGCTTGCCAGAACCCGGATGACTGGTTCATCGACGTGCTCGACTTCGGTGTCTTCTCGTGGCAGTGGGCAAAGTGTTACCGTAACGGCCTCCCCGTTGGTGGACCGCCGGTCAATGGTCATACGCCGTGTCCGGCGTGTGATTACTTCCCGCACGCGGACATCAATGGCAGTGGATGCGTGACGGCGGCAGACCTGTCGTTCATCGTCGTGAACATCCTGAAGGAGTACCAGCCCAACTGTTGTGGTGCTCCAGGTGGCCCGGCTCCGGGTCAGCAGCCCACGATGCGGATCTCACTCAAGGAGCTGAGAGATCGCGGTTGGGCGGAGCTTGGTGCCGGCGACCTGACCAACGACGGTTGGCTGGATGAGGACGACATCACCGCGTTCCTCAACGGTGCTCGTCCGAAGCTGCAAAAGACGCCGCAGAGCCACTCCGGCCCGGCGGAAGAGATCGAGCTACCGTAAGGTAGTGAAGCACTGTGCTCGAGGCTGAGCACATCAAGGTAATGCGCATGGCCGGCTCTCGGCCGACAGACTGGGCGTCTGAGAGCCGGTGAGGAGGAAAAAAGACAGCATCGGGGCGGCGTGTGTCGGGGCACCCCCGGCACACGCTGCCACCGCTTGTGCAGCGGCCCCGTAGAGCACGCGCGGGCGCCGGACTGGCATCGGAGGGAGAGACGAAGCACTCGGCGGCCTCATACGCCGCCGCGGGCCGATGTCAGCATCGACCAGCACACGCGCGCGGTGCTCTGGTCGCCTAAGCAGGCGACACGAGACTGTGGAGTGTGCGCATCCGCCGCGAATATTGGACGTTGCCCTGACGCGGATTTCGGCAAGATAGATGTGAGACTTGAGAAGATAGTTGACTTAGT
Source organism: Planctomycetota bacterium (assembly GCA_018814045.1). Taxonomy (GTDB): domain Bacteria; phylum Planctomycetota; class Phycisphaerae; order UBA1845; family Fen-1342; genus JAHJAR01. The sequence continues at coordinate 12,736 of JAHJAR010000185.1, forward strand.
GAGAGATGAATTCCATTTTTATGGTAAGCAGGGGCGAGGTGTGTTTGCCTCGCCAAGCGAATCAGAAGCGGAATTCAAGACGATCAGGGTGATCAGGGAACGTAGCGGACCGATTGCTTGATCGGGAGGTTAAAGCCATGAGAATTCTGGGACTGTGCGGAGTACTTCTTCTCGTGGGTGTGGCGTATGCGGACGTGGATCTTGAGTGGCGCAGCGAGACCCAAGACGCTCAGGTCGGCGAGACTGTCCGAATCGGGCTGTACGCCGTGGCCGACAACGCTGGCCAGGATGAGCCGTTCTCGCTGGCAGAAGTGCTGGTGTTCTGGGATGAGGGTTTTCTCGAGTTGCAGGGCGTAGTCGATGACGGCCCGTACTCCTGGATGTTCTCCGGGTTCCCGAATGATTCCGGCCTCGATAACCTGAATGGCACGTTCGCCGATGGCGACGCGTACTACCAGGCTTGGGCCACCTTTGGTGACATGCCCGTAGCCACTCCGGACGGCCTGCTCATCACCACCTTCAAGTTCACGGCCTTGGCCACCACCAGTGGGACCGAGATCGACATCGTGGACGTTTTCGGCAGCTACTCCGTAACCGCGGTGTACGACGATGAGTATGGCGGCTGGAACATCGTCGACGAACTGGGTTCTGTGACTGTCGAAGTCGGCGGCGAATACGAGATCGGCGACCTCAACTGTGACGGCGCTATCAACGCCTTCGATATCGACCCGTTCGTCCTGGCCCTCCTGGGGCCGGACTACTATGACCCGGCTTGGCCGGACTGCGACATCAACCTCGCCGACATCAACGACGATGGCTTGGTGGACGCGTTTGACATCGACCCCTTTGTGGCTCTGCTGATGGGCGTCTAGGCCCGTTGCGATCGCCCACTAATTCCTGACTCGTCATTACTCGCGAGCCAGCGCCGCTTCTCCCCGGCGTTGGCTCGCGGTCATTTTTGGCAGGGCGATCAGGCGTAGGTGTCGAGCAGTTGCGGGTTGGGATACCGGTCGGCCGGAAAGGTCCGTCGCGCGGCACTACCGAACGGGCGGTCCGCTGCGGGCACCGAACCGGACAGTGTGGAGGGGGCCCCGACCACGGCGCGTTCTGTGCGCGCTTCGCCTGACTCGAGCATCGTCGGTTCGAGCTCGTCGGTCGCCGTCGCGGACCCGGTTTGTGCGGCGCGGGCCTTCTGGATTTCGGCCGCGGCCTGCGCCGCTACGGCCTGGTCCTGGGCCGAGGGTTGGCCGGGGGCGAGCGCCGCCGCGCGGATCTGCTGCATCTTGGCGATCGTGCCCTCGGGATCGTCGGGGATGGGTGAGGTATCGAGCTGGACCTCCCCCCCCACGGCGTAGCGTTGTCCGTCTGGGCCAGTCGCGTATTTGTACTGCGCGACACCTCTGGAGTACGCTCCGGCGGCGGCGAGATGAGTTGACTCGTGCTCGCGAACCTCGCGGTCACGCTCCTTCAGTTCGGCCACGCGGACCTGATCTTCCGCCGACAGCTCCACTTGAAAGCGCGGGCCGCTGAGCTCGACGCGATCCTCGGTGGCGAAGCGCGATTCCTGGACCTCGGGTTCGGCTGCGCGATCGACATCCGGCCGCTGATCGTCGCGCCGCCCGACAGGCCGCACGGCGTCGATGCGGGCGGCGTAGCGCGACAGGACAAAGCCGCTGCCAACGGGATTGATCAAGCCCGATAAGATACCCGAGATGGTCACACACCTCTCCGCAGAACGATGCCAACCAGACCTCAGCGCTGCATCGGCAAAGAAACGGGGGGAGTTTACTAACCGGAGCACCCATGGCGCGCTTTTGCTGCGATTTTCGTGCCAGCGACTCGCCAAGCTCCATATTTGGAGTTACAATGTCGCCGAGTACACAAGGATGTGTGCATCAGTACATGGAGGTACGCAGGCATGTCTGCTCAAGTCTCGCTCTGGAAGCGCTTTGGCTCCATGTTTCGGGGTGGCGGCAACGGGTCCGGTAACTCTTTCACCGCGGCCACGCGCGCGATCGACCCGACCCCGCATGATCAAACGCTCTCGGCGGCCACAGGGACAGATCCATTGGCTGCACCGCGGGCCGGGACATCGCTTATGCGCTGGGGACGCCGGGAACCGACGGTGTCCCAGATGCGGGAAGGCTACCGGCGTGTGGCTGAGTTGATGGACTCCATGCAGCAGCATTTCCAGAAGCAGGACGAGCGGGCCGAGCAACTGACCCGCTCGGTCGAGCATGTGGCGGAGACGATGGAGCAGTTGGCCGCTGCGCAGCGCGCCCAGGGCGAACACGTGAGCTCGATTGCCACGCACGTGGACAACGCCACACAGCACACCGAACGTCTGGCGGAGACGCTGGGACAGATGCCCGCATCGCTCGAATTGCAGGCGGAAGCGGTGCGCTCGGTTGCGCAGCAGTTGGCAATCTCGCACGAGTCCGACGCACAGCTCGTGCACTCGTTGAAGCGTTTCGGGCAGGCCGTGGATTCGCTGCGGGCTTCCGGTGCTGCGCAGGTGGAGACGCTCCAGAGCCTGCATGCCCGGGACCGCGAGCAGAAAGAGGCGCTCATGGAATTCGTACGCCACCAGAGCCGCCGCTACCTGATAGCGATGATCCCGGTGGCTGTGCTCGGCTTGGGCGCCCTGATCACCATGGGCATCATCCTGGCACGGGCAATAGACAGGTAGGGCCGCGGCACCAGGCTGGACTTCAACATGGCGTTGCGTGGCAAACAGTCGTCCCGGCCGCAGCACATGCACCGGCGCTGGGTTTCCGCCCTGGCAATCCTGCTGGGTCTGCTGCTGAGCGTGGCGCTCGGGCGGCTGGTGACGGCCGCTCCGGCCGCCCTACGGCAGATCGCTGACCTGCCGGCGACCGCGACCACTGCCCTGCGGCCGCCAGGCTGAACGCGGTTGAACCAGTCCGACGAAGCGATGATCATGCACACGTCTGGCGGCGCAGCGGCGGCGGCCCTTGTGTCGCGGGGCCTTCGTAGACGCGTCCGCCGAAACGGATGAGCCGGCCGGTGCGCCGAGGGACGGGCATGAAGCTCGCACTTGCACAGCACAATCCAACGATCGGCGACATCGCCGGCAACACGACAGCGATCCTCACGTTGCTCGAGCAGGCCACGGCCGCCGCGGCGGACTTGGTGGTCTTCCCGGAGCAGGCGATCCTCTGCTACCCGGCGAAAGACCTGCTGCTGCGACAGACGACGATTGCGGGCAACGTGGCGGCTTTGGAGCGCATCGCGCAGCGGACAACGCGAACCGCGGTTTTGGTCGGCTACGCGGAGCCGAACGAGACCTCGCACGGGCGTCCCGTGTTCAACACCGCCGCGCTGCTGGTTGACGGGCGCATTCGGCAGCGTTGGCGCAAGCGCCTGTTGCCGACGTACGACGTTTTTGACGAGGCGCGCTACTTCGAACCCGCCGGCTCGCAGCCGGTGTTCGATTTCCGCGGACTCACACTGGGCGCAACCATCTGCGAGGATATGTGGTGTGACGAAACGCTGCTGACCCGGCCCCTGTATGCCTGCGACCCCGTGGCCGAACTGGCCCGGGCAGGAGCCCGACTGGTTATCAACATCTCGGCGTCACCCTACACATACGATCGCCACGCGGGCCGCGTGGAGCTGATGGCCGCGCACGCCCGCCGGCATAACCTGCCCATGGCGTACGTCAACCAGGTCGGCGGCAATGATGAGCTGCTGTTCGATGGCGCGAGTTGCTTCGTCGACGCCGAGGGGCAGCTTGCGGCCCAGGCCAAGGCGTTCGTCGAGGATGTCACGATCGTCGACTTGGACAACCCTCTCACGGCGCGGCGGGAGCGCGTATCTACCGGGGTCGCGAGCGTACACGACGCGCTGCTGATGGGCATTCGTGACTATGTCCGCAAGTGCGGGTTCGAGAGCGTGCTGATCGGACTGTCGGGCGGCATCGATTCGGCCGTCGTCGCGGCGCTCGCGTGTGCTGCACTGGGACCGGAGAAGGTTCGCGGCGTCGCCATGCCGAGCCGCTACAGCAGCAGGCACAGCGTCGCCGATGCCCAGTCCCTTGCAGCCAACCTGCGCATGCAGCTCGACCTGGTCGAGATCGAGCCGATGCACGCCGCCTTCGAGCACAGCCTCCTGGCCCAGTTCGCCGGCCGCCCGCCGGACGTCACCGAGGAAAACATCCAGGCGCGCGTCCGCGGCGGGATCCTGATGGCAATGTCCAACAAGTTGGGCAACCTGCTGCTGACGACCGGCAATAAGAGCGAACTCGCGGTTGGTTATTGCACGTTGTATGGCGACATGTGCGGCGGATTGGCGGTGATCAGCGACGTTCCGAAGGCGATGGTCTACGCGTTGGCGCGGTACATGAATGAACAGGCGGGTCGCGCTGTGATCCCGGAGAGCACGCTCACCAAGCCCCCTTCCGCCGAACTCTGTCCCGACCAAACCGACCAGGATTCGTTACCGCCCTACGACGTGCTCGATGCAATCTTGCAGCGCTACGAGGAGCGGCTGGAAAGCGTCGATACGATCGTCGCGGCCGGTTTCGAGCGTGCGACGGTGTTGGACATCGTCCGCAAGATCCACATCAACGAATACAAGCGGCAGCAGGCAGCGCCGGGGTTGAAGGTCACAACGCGGGCGTTCGGCTTCGGTCGGCGTATGCCAATCGCGGCTCGGCCGCCGCACTAGAGCTGGCCGCCGTGCGGAATCGTCGTGCGCAACCGCGGCCGACGGACCCGGTGGCGGCCGCGCGTCCGAGAAGTCGACGGACGACACTGTTATCGGTCGCACACTCCCGGCGTGGTTTAGGCCGATTGAGATGCGGTGGGCATGCTCACGCTCCTACAATAGTAATGGCGGTCGTGCAAACCAGAAGTGTCGTGGAGAAGATCGGCTCGGCGAGGCTCTGTCCCTCGTATGTCCGCCGCCCGGGTGACGTATAGGTGCCGGAGTGGGATAGAGACCCCCGCGTGTTGATAACCCGGCCAAACCATGCCCGCAGACGCGATCCACTGCGTGTTGACCGGCCAGGACCGAGTCCGCGCCAGCGTGGACCAACGACGAGGAACATCGATGAGAGGAGCTCGGCACAACCTCCGCTTCCCCCGGTCCGCGGCCGCTGTGATGGCTCTGCTGACAGCCGCCGCGCCGACGAGCGCCTCCGAGCGGGGACTTGCCCAGGTCGCGCTCCAGGCGCAGTACCCCGCGATCAGGTTCTGCACGGATGGCGAGCACCTGACGCGGGTTTATGGTCCGGCATTCGGCCACGGGGCCACCCCGCTCCAGGCGGCCGAAAGTTTCCTGCGAGCTTACGCCGGCGTGTTCGGGGTGGCGCACGAGGACCTGTCTGCCACCGGTGCGCAGGATGTGATGAACGGCAAGTTCACAGCCGTCTACTACGTGCAGCAGTATGGGGGCGTACCGGTTGATCGGGCCTGGCTGACGCTGTTGGTGCGATGCGGCCGCGTGCACGAACTGGTGCTCGCATCGGGACGTTTGTTCGATCTACGCACCGCCACGCTCCCTCCGGTTGCGCTTGGTCCAGGTGCGGTCCGCGCGGCGCTTCGCGCGCGTTATCCGGAATTCGCGTTCACACAACCGGAACTCATGGTGTTTGCCGAACGCGACGGCGAGCGGACGCGGGCGTCGTATGCCTATCGCCTGGTTGGCAACAATCGCGACGAGACCTATCCCGAAATCTACGAGTTCATCGTCGATGCCGGGCGTGCCGAGGCCGCGATCCTGGAGCTGCGCTCGCTGGTGTACTACGAAGATGTGGGCGGGCGAGTGACCGGATTCGCTACGCCCGGCGAGCGGCCGGACCGGCCCGACAATCCGCCGGTCGGTTTGCCGCTGAAGCAACTGTGGGTACGAATAGTGGACGGGAACGCGAGCCTGACGAACGGCGCCGGTCAGTACGTGATTGCCCACGACGACTTCGACCTGGTGACGGTTGAGACTTCTCTGGGGGGACAAGGCGACACAGAAGCCGGGCCCTGGGTGCGGGTGGTCAACCGGGCTGGCGACGTGTTGGCCATGACGCAGGAGGTCCTGCCGCCGGGGCCGGTCGATTTCGTCTTCAACGACGATCCGAACGAATTCGGCACGGCGCAGGTCAATGGCTTCATGCACACCACGCTGGTGCACAATTTCGCCAAGGGAATCAACCCGTCGTATCCCGGGCTGGACATTCAGATTCCCTGCAAGGTAAACATCGATCGCAACTGCAACGCGCTGTATGACGGCAGCTCGCTCAAGTTCTTCCGGGCGGGCAGCGGTTGCCCGAACACGGCGTATTCCAGCGTTATCTACCACGAATACGGGCATCACATCGTCGCCGCGGGCCACCCCTGGGCCGCCTACGACTACCACGAGGGGATGGCCGACGCTACTGCAAACCTGTTGATGGACACGCCCTGCGAGGCCTTGGGGTTCATGGGCGACGACGAGTGCTTGCGCGACGCGCACAACAGCGTGAGTTATCCCTGCCGCCATAGCGACCCGCACGTTCGGGGGCAATCGTTGTCGGGCGCACTCTGGCTGACGCGCGACTACCTTTCGTTCACCGAGCCGGACGACTACCTGAACATCGTACGCGAGCTGTATCTGAACTCGATCCTGCTGCGGCCCGCAGGCATCGAACCGGGCATTGTCGTCGACCTGCTCACACTCGACGACGACGACAGTGATATCACCAACGGCACGCCGCACTACTTTGAGATCGTCACGGCCTTCGGGCTCAAGAACCTGCCGGCGCCGGCGCCGCTGCGCTTTACGTATCCCCACGGGCGGCCCCACAAGCTCAGCCCGCTGGGCCGCACGTGGATGCGCGTGGTGATTGAGGCGGAGGGATTGGTGCCGGAAGCAGGCAGCGCGCGGCTGCACTACAGCACCGGGGGCACGTTCGCAGAGCTGGCACTCGAGCAGCTCAGCGAGAACGTGTACGACGCGGTCTTCCCGGAGTTTCCATGCGGGACAGTAGTGCGCTACTACATTAGCGCCGCGTAACAGTTCACCCGTTTGCAGTGCTCGAGGCGGGTAGCGGTGGGAGTTGGCCGGTTTGCAGGTAGGTGCGCAAGGCGTGGGCGATGGTCCGTAGCGGATCGGGGCCGCGGAGACGCAGCGTGCGATAGATGCTC
>JAHJAR010000186.1 GCA_018814045.1 Planctomycetota bacterium
AGAGCCGCAGGCTTCAGCCTGCGCGGCGCCGCGCGGGCTGAAGCCCGCGGCTCTTCGGCTGAAGCCCGCGGATCTTCGCTCAAGCGATTACTTCGCGACGGGCGCGATGATCGGCCGGGTGACGGGCGCCGGCGCGGTAGTCAACCTGGTCACGGCGGCGGAGCTGAGCGCGACGGTCCAGGTCCGTGTACGCTGGGCGGACACGCCCGACGACCTGCCGAGTGCGCCCGACGTCTCGCCCGTGGTGGTGAGTAGCACACCTTGGGAGCGGATCGAACTGCTAATCAGCGGGTTGCAGCCGAACGGCCGCTACTACTACCTCGTCCAGTACGAGACGTCGGACGAGCCCGGGCTGTGGCGGGACCTGCCGCCCGCGGGCGAGTTCGCGACACAGAAGACGGCCGGGCAGGCGTTCAGCTTCTGCCTGATGGCCGATGCGCATTGGGGGCAACCGGTCAAGGTCGTGCCGGGCAGCCCGGCCCGCTGGAACGGAGAGCAGTGTCTCGACCGAATCCTGGTGGCCCCCGCTGGTGATTTTCTGGTCGATCTAGGCGACTCGGCCCACCCGATCGGCATCGCGGTGGAGGTAGAAGCAGTACAGCGCTACGTGGACTGGCGGGCGGTGATGGCGCCGCTCACCCGCAAGATGCCGGTCTACATGGCGCTCGGCAATCACGAGCAGGAGGCGGGGTTTTATCAGCGCGGACCAGCGGAGCCTCCGGCGCATTTGTGGAATGGACTATCGTCCGAGCAGTATCACCAGTTGTGGGCCACGGCGGCCCGTCTGAAGTGCATTCCCAACCCGCGCTGCGATACGTATCCGGAGGGCGGCGAAGGCGCCCCCGGCTACGATTCGATCGCCGATTGGTGGGGCGACGATGGCCCCTGGAACAACGGCGCCCCCATGACCGACCTGCAAAACTTCTACGCCTGGACATGGGGTGATGCGCTCTTCGTGGCGCTCGACCCGTTCCGCTACACGCTCGTGGGCTCGGGCACGGTGACGAACTCGCCGAGTCAATGGACGTTGGGGCCGACGCAATTGCGCTGGCTGGAGGACGTGCTGGCGGCGTCCGCGGCACGCTGGAAGTTCGTCCTGGCTCACCACCAGGTCGGCGGCGGGCTGATCAATGTGCAGGGGGATGCGATCCCGGACGGCGGCGACGAGCAGGCTTATGCGCGCGGCAGTGCGAACGAGGCTACGCGGCCCGGCACCGAGCAGGCCCTGGTGCATGAGCTCATGCTGCGCTACGGGGTGCAGTTCTTTATGTATGGCCACGAGCACGCCTTCTGCCACAGCGTCAAGGATGGCGTCAATTATCTCTGCTGCGGCCGGCCGACGTTCCTGAATCGCTGGTGGTCGCGGGGCGGGATGCGCGCCTCGTACGGCAGCATCGTGAACGCCCAGCCTTCGGTGCCCTGGGTCAACGCGCTGCTGAACGTGCTCGGGTATACCCGTATCCATGTCAGCGCGGCGGCGGTGACAGTGGAGTGGATACGGACCGGGTACTCGTTCGTGCATGAGATCGTGCCGATCGCGCAGGCGCGGCGCGACTGGCTCGAATCGTGGCTGGGCTGGGACTATCCGCTGAACCCGCCGCCTACGTCGCCGCACGATCCGCCGGCGGCGGTCGATGTGACCATGGTCCCGACCGACGTGGACGGGGTGCGCACGCGGGCGGGCGCGACACTGTTCGGCTACTTCGAGCAGCCGCTCAGCACGGATTATTACGTCCAGCCCGAGCCCGTGCGGCCGGAAGATTACAACGGGAAGACCATCCCGCTACAGGAGTTCCCGGAGGCTCTGGCGGCGGTCGATACGGTGCCGGAGCTGGTGTATGCGGTGACGTGGAGCAGCAGTACCCGGCGATAGTCCAGGGGCTGCTGTTCGGGCTGCCGCCGCGGCTCGGGGTGGAGGTGGTCGAGGCCCTGGAAGCCCCCCCCCGCGACGCACAAGCGTTTTTTCAGACCGGGCACGGAAATCCGCCGCGGCGTTCGACTGGCGCCGCCGCCGCGTTGGCGGAGCAAAATAGCCGCCCCGCGCGGCGTCGGTTACGATCGGCGGGATGTCCTCCGATCCCACACAGCCCGGTCCGCGGCCGACGGCCGGCGATGAGCAGTTAATGCTGGGCGTCCGCGTGCCTGTGCGTCGCACGCAGACAGGCGCCGGGGACCTGCTCGCCCTCGACGTGACCATCGCGAACGCGGCGACGACGTCGCCCGAGCCACCAGACGCCTGCGCTCCGCTCTCGACCCCGAAGGGGTCATGGGCTATAGCCACGGGTGGAGCGAGGTCGCCGCAGGCGAACGAGCGGAACCCGTGGACATCGTTGTGTTCCATTGCATTTTCGCCCCGGAGGGGCGAAGGACGAGGCCGATGCCGGGCACGTACTCGCAAATCCTGCTGCACGTCGTGTTCTCCACGAAGGGGCGTACGGCCTCCATCAAGTCCGAACTGCAAGAACGGCTTTATGGCTACATTGGCGGTATCGTTCGCGCTGAAAAGGGCACGCTCTACGCCATCGGGGGAATGCCCGACCATATTCACCTGCTGTTACGCTGGCGAACCGATGGAACGATTGCCGATCTGATGCGCACGGTGAAGTCCCGGTCTTCGCTCTGGGTGCATCAGACCTTCCCCGTATTCGCTTCGTTCGCGTGGCAGGAGGGATACGCGGCGTTCTCTGTCAGCAAGTCCGCCGAGGCGGACGTCAAGGCGTATATTGAGAAGCAGGCCGAGCACCACCAGAAGCGGGACTTTCGGGAGGAACTTCTCGCGTTACTGCATGCCCACGGCGTGAGCTTCGATCCGCGTTACGTCTTCGATTGATGCGACGGCCTCCTCTGCCCCGCTGGGGCAGAATATTTCTCGTCCCCCTCACCACGGGTTCCATTCGCCTCCGGCGAACTCCACCCGTGGCTACATGCCCTGGCCCCGCCGGGGCCAATAGGCTGCTCAGAGTCGCACCACCGAGCAACTCGCCCACGTCGGCGGGCGGCACAGACGGTGTGACGGGGTGGGCGGGTGGCACTGACGGGGTGCCACCGCTCTGGAGCCGTGGTGGCTCGCAACGTGGCTGGCAGACGCACTGCTTGAAAGCAGTGGCATCTGTCAGGCAGTAACCCAGGAACGCCACGAACAGGTGGGCTTCGCCCCGCGACTCGATCTGGTGCTGGATCGGCCGCCGGGCCAGGTCGCTCTTGAGCGTCTTGAAGGCCTCTTCCACCTGCACGAGTTGCATGTACCAGCCCCACAACGCCGCCACCTGCTTCTCGACGCCGGGCGGGAAGTCCGCCCACGGCAGATGACCCCGCAGCAAGTAACAACCGTTACGCTCCTGCGCGGCGTGTCGGGCGACCCGGTCGAGGGTGCATGCAAACGTCGCGCGGTTGCCGGTGCTCGTCGAACACGGTGAGGGTCTTGCGCCCGGCGGTCTCCGGGCTGTCGTTGATCTCGCCCAGGTAGAGCACCGGCCGCGGCACGACGCGCTGCCGCACACGGCCCCATGCGTCGCGTCCACCAGTGGCCATGCGCCGCGACTCGACCACGCTCCAGTAGCGCTGCAGCTTGCCGTTCTTCTGCCGCTGGTGGCAACGCAGGAACATCGTGCCGGCAGGAATACCAAATCCGCGGTCGGCATTTCAACGGGGTCGGTCTGCACGATAGCCGTTTGAAACCCGAAATCGGCCCTGTTGCCGGCGCCAGGGCCGCCAAACCCCGCCAGATTTTCCCAATCTGCAAAGGGCGGGCTAGCGATGACACGCTGCGCGGATCCTGCCGCTCCGGCTTGAGCACCGCGCAGGCCGCCGGATATGTAGCATCGGGCATGTCCGGACGCTCGAACTGCCAGGTCACCCGCCGTCGCGGGCGCTGGCGTGCTACAGGAGCGCATTCCTGGCGGTCAGGCCCCGCTGGTTCATTGCCGATCTCTACCCCACGCTGAAGTAGCACGCGTCAGGATGGTACGTGATCAGCGCGCTGGTGGACTGCTCGGGTTCGAGTTGCCAGCCTTCGGAAAGCGTCACGCCGATGCGCTCCGCTTCCAGCAGCTGCATGAGTATTTGCTGGTCTTCCAGGTTTGGGCAGGCCGGGTAGCCGAAGCTGTAGCGCGCGCCCTGGTAGCTCTGCCGCAGGAGCCGCTGCACGTCGCGGGCGTCGCGGCCGGCGATGCCCAATTCCATCCGCACCTGCTGGTGGACGTACTCGGCCAGCGCCTCGGCCACCTCCACGCCCAGCCCGTGCAGGAAGAGGTACTGCTGGTACTCGTCGTCGGCGAACCACTGGCGCGCCACCTCACTGGCCCGGCGACCGACGGTGACGAGGGAAAGAGCCGCGACGTCGGGAACGCCCGCGCTCAGTGGGCGCCAGAAATCCGCCAGACACCAGTGCGGCTCGCTCTGTTGACGCGGAAAACTGAAGCGGGCGACTTCGGGACCGTGGTGCTCGGGGCGGCCGATGGTGCCGGTGGGCGGGGCGAAGATCACCAGGTCGTCCCCGTCGGAGTTGGCCGGCCAGTAGCCATAGACGGCCTGTGGCGCCAGGATGTCTTCATCCTCGCAGCGGGCGAGCAACTCGCGGTAGAGCGGCAGAAGCTCGCGGTCGAGGTAGCGCTGCCAGTCGGCCGCGCTGCGCCCCTTCTTGCGGAAGCCCCACTGGACCTGGAACAACATCGCCTGGTTGAGATACACGAGCACCGCCTTCAGCGCGACGCGTTCGAGCACGCGGTTGCCCCAGAAGGGCGGGTACGGGACCGGGTACTCATGGCCGATGTCCGACGCGGGGACAAAACGGCTGGCCGGTGCAGCGGTCTCGGCCTCGGTCGGCACCGCCGGGGCGGCTTCGTCCAGCCCCTTCAGGCCGTAACGCTGCTCAGTCTCGAATCGCCAACGGCGCACGCTGCGCGACAGCGGCTGCGCCGCCGGTGCTTCCGCGACTTCGACCTTCCGGGCGACGGCCGCCGGTTCTTCTGCCGCGGCGCGGATGTTACCCATGAGCCGCAGGCCCGTGAACGCGTCCGCCGCGTAGTGCACTTCGCCGCGATAGGCCGGCCGCAGCTCCTGCTCTACGTATTTGCGCGTCAGCGCCGCCCCGCCGACGATGACCGGTGTGGTGATGCCCTGCTCGCTCAGGATCTCGAGGTCTTCGCGCATCACGACCGCGGACTTGACCAGCAGGCCGCTGAGGCCGATCACGTCGGCGTTGTGCTCTTTCAGAGCAGCGATCACGTTGCCGATCGGCTGCTTGATGCCGAGGTTGTAGACCGTGTAGCCGTTGTTCGAGAGGATGATATCAACCAGGTTCTTGCCGATGTCGTGTACGTCGCCGCGGACGGTCGCGAGCACGATCCGGCCGCGCGCCGTGGAATCGGCCTGCTCCAGATGTGGCTCGAGGTGGGCGACGGCGGCCTTCATGGTCTCGGCACTCTTGAGCACGAAAGGCAGCTGCATCTGCCCGGAACCGAACAGCTCGCCGACCACCTTCATCCCGTCGAGCAAGAGTTCGTTGATGATCGCCAGGGCCGCATGGCTTTGCAGCGCTTCGTCCAGGTCATCGCCCAGCCCCAGCTTCTGGCCGTCGATGATACGCCGCTTGAGACGCTCTTCGACCGGCAATTCCGCGATATTGCGCTTCTGCCCGAGTTGCTCGCCTTCCGCGAAGAGGCTGATGTAGCGCTCCAGCGGATCGCCCGCATCGCGGCGGTCATAGATCAGGTCCAGGGCGGCGTTCCAACGCTCGTTACTGATCTGGTTCTGCGGCAGGATCTTGCTGGCATGGACGATGGCGGCGGTCAGGCCGCGCTGCACCGCCTCGCGCAAGAAGACCGAATTCAGCACTACCCGCGCGGCCGGTTGCAGGCCGAAGCTGACGTTGCTGACGCCGAGAATCGACTGACAGCGGGGGAACTCCTGCATGAGCGCCTCAAGCGCGTCGAGCGTTTCCAGCGCCAGCCGCCGGTCCTCCTGGTTGCCGGTCGTGATCGGGAAGGTCAGGCAATCGAAGAAAATGTTCTCTTCGGTGAGGCCATGTTCGTTGGTCAGCAGGTCGTGCAGGCGGCGAGCGACGGCCAGCTTGCGCGCGCAGGTCTTGGCCATGGCCTCGTCCGGATCCTCGTCGATGGTCAGGGCTACGACGGCGGCCCCGTACTGGCGCAGCAGACGCGCGACGCGCTCCAGCTTCTGCTCGCCGTCTTCGAGGTTGACCGAGTTGACGATGCACTTCCCGCCCGCCAACTGCAACCCGGCTTCGATGACTTCCGGTTGCGTGCTGTCGAGCATGAGCGGAGCGGAGAGGTCGCTGGCGAAACGGTCGGCGACCCAGGCCATGTCAGCCACCCCGTCACGGCCGACGCAATCGACGCAGAGGTCGAGCACATGAGCCCCTTCGGCGATTTGCGCGCTCGCGGTCTCGAGCAGGGCCTCGATGTTTCCTTCGGCCAGCAGGCGTTTGAATATGCGCGAGCCGTTGGTGTTGCAGCGCTCGCCGACGATCAGAAAGCTCGTCTCCTGCCGCATATTGACGGATTGATAGAGGCTGCTCACGGCGGGCTCGGGCCGGGCGGGGCGGCGCGGCGGGGGTTTCAGCGGGGCAACAGCCTGCACGACGGCCGCGAGGTGAGCGGGTGTAGTGCCGAAGCAGCCGCCGACGATTCGGACGCCGTCGACCTCGACGAACTCACGCAGCCAACGGGCAAGCTCATCGGGCGAAAGCGGGAAGTGGGCTTGGCCGGCGACGACCTGGGGCAGACCGGCGTTGGGCATGACGCTGATGTGCCGCGAGCAGTTGTGCGCGAGGTAGCGGATGTGCTCGCTCATCTCCTGTGGTCCGGTCGCGCAGTTCAGCCCGATGATGTCCACCTCGGGAAACGCCTCGAGCGCGGTCAGGGCGGCGGCGATGTCCGTGCCCATCAGCATTGTGCCCGTGGCCTCGATCGTGATCTGGCAGATGAGCGGCAGCCGATGGCCGGACTGCTCGAAGCACGCGCGGGCCGCCTGGATGGCGGCCTTGGTCTGGAGGATGTCCTGGCAGGTTTCGATCACCAGGGCGTCCACCCCGCCGTCCAGCAAGCCACGGATCTGTTCGGCATAGCTGCTGAGCAGGTCGTCGTAGGATATCTGGCGCAGCGAAGCCAGACGTGTCCCTGGCCCGATCGAGCCGGCTACAAAACGCGGCCGCTCAGGCGTGGCGAAGGCCTCCGCGGCCCGCCGCGCGATCCGGCCGGCAGCAACGTTCAGCTCGTACGTGCGAGCGGCGAGGTCAAACTCGGCCAAGACGACTCGGTTGGCCCCGAAAGTGTTGGTTTCGATCGCGTCGCAGCCCACCTCCAGGAAACCGCGGTGGATCTGTTCGATGGCGTCGGGGCGCGTGAGATTGAGGATCTCGGTGCAGTTGTCGAGCCCGTTGTAGTCGCGCAAGGGCAGGTCGAGGGCATGAACGCCAGTGCCCATGGCCCCGTCGAAGATCAGCACTTGTCGTTGGAGCGCTTGCAGGAACGGTGGGGGGTGTTCAGTCACGGACGGCTCTCAACATGCAGGCTTAACCAGGATCGGCGTGCGTCAAGGAACGTCTGAAGCTCGCGGCAGTCGGCAGCCGGACCAGCCCCGGCGACCCGACGGTGTGGGGCCGGGGCTTGCCAGCCCGTATTGGCCGATTATTATAGAGGGTTTGAGAGGCAAGACGAGAGTCAGCAGGAAATGGAGCTAGGTCACGATGTCTGAAGCTGCCGCCGAATTGCGATCGTTCTTCGAGTTATCCGAAATCGACCCCGAGGCGGTCGAGGAGTACAGCGACTTGGCGTATTCGTCGTTTCGCGTGCTGGAGCGATTCGCGGAGTTGTTGGGGGAATTCGAGGCCCGCGGGGGCGATGATGCCAACCACGGGCTGAAGGTCGCGCTGGGCTATTTCATCCTGGGCAAGGCCGGCACCGCCCTGGAATGGTTCGGCAAGATTCCCGAGGGCAGGACACGCTCCTACTACGCCGCCCAGGCCTTGTTCGCACTGCGCCGGTTCGACGAGGCCCTGCGGGAATTCCAGGCCGCCGCCGCTCGGGGCTGGGATGCCTTTTACGTCGATATGCAATGCGCGGCGATCCACGTCCGGATGGACAACTTGGCGGAAGCGCAGAAGATCGTCGATAAACGCGCGCGCGAGGGCGAGGATCGCGGAGAGTGGTACTACGTCAACGGATTGCTGCGCGAGCAGGCGGGGGATCGCGAGGGGGCGGTCGAGTCGTTCGAGAACGCGCTGACGCTGAGCCCCGACCACTCACCGAGCATGTTCAGTTGTGCGCGCCTGTATGACATGTGCGGCGACGACAAGCAGGCGATCGAACTGTACAAGCGTCTGGCCCTGCAACCACAGGCGCACGTAAACGCGCTGCTCAATCTGGCGGTGATCCACGAGGATCGCGGAGAGTATGACCAGGGCCTCGAGTGCGTGCAGCGCGTCTTGCGGGCCTACCCCAATCACACGCGGGCCCGCTTGCTTTACAAGGACATCGAGAGTTGCTGCCAGATGGTCATCGACGACGCCACCGAGCAGCGCGTCGATTCGCGCAACCGCCTGCTGGATGCACCCATCAGCGAGTTCGAACTCTCGGTCCGGGCACGAAACTGCCTCAAGAAGATGAAGATTCACACGCTGGGAGACCTGGTGCAGTTGTCCGAGGCGGAGTTGCTGGCCTACAAGAACTTCGGTGAAACATCGCTGAACGAGATCAAGGCGCTGCTGGCACAGAAAGGGCTGCGCCTCGGCCAGCTTCCCGAAGAAATCGACGCGGGCGTCATCGAGGAGCCCATGCACTCACCTGTGTCGGTGCCACCGGGTAGCCAGGCGGTGCTGGCCAAATCCGTCGCGGCCCTGGAACTCTCCGTGCGGGCGCGCCGCTGTCTCCAGCGCTTGCAGATCGCCACGGTGAGCGACCTGATGCAGCACACCGAAGCCGACTTGCTCGCGACGCGCAACTTTGGGGTGACCTCACTGAACGAGATCAACTCGCGCCTGGCCGACCTGGGGTTGAAGCTCCCGTCGAAACAAGGCATCGAGTAGACCACGGGTCGAGCGGCGTCTTATGCCGACCCGGCATCAGACGCGCTCACGCGAAGAACTTCCGTCACCCGAGGCGCTGGCCCGGCGACCCTCTCTCTCCCGGAGCAAACGTGACCGAGGGCTTTGCGTTCAGCGTGCGGCACACGTGTGGGCGGGCGCGCTGCGGCGCCATCTCAACGCCGCACGGCTCTGTGAAGACGCCGGCGTTCATGCCGGTGGGGACGCGGGCTGCGGTCAAGGGATTGACGCCGGCCCAGGTGGAGGACACGAACACCCAGATCGTGCTCGCCAACACATACCACCTGATGCTTCGGCCGGGGGCGGAGACCGTGGCGCAGGCCGGGGGGTTGCACGCGTTCATGGCGTGGGACAGGCCGATCCTGACCGACAGTGGGGGGTTTCAGGTGTTTTCGCTGGCGGACTTGCGGCAAATCGACGATAACGGCGTCGCCTTTCGCTCGCATATCGACGGCGCTCCGGTCAAGCTCACGCCCGAGTCATCGATCGAGGTCCAGAACCTGTTGGGGGCGGACATCATCATGGCCTTCGACGAGTGCCCACCTCTGCCGACCCAGGCCGACACGCTGCGAACAGCGGTACGCCGGACGGTGGCCTGGGCCCGGCGCTGCCGGGCGGCCCACCGGCGTGCGGACCAGGCGCTATACGGGATCGTGCAGTGCGGGCTCGATGTCGGGCTACGCCGTGAGTGCCTGGAGCAGTTGCTCGAAACCGGTTTCGACGGCTATGCTCTGGGGGGACTGTCCGTGGGGGAACCGCCGCTTGAGATGCGTGCCTTCCTGGACGAGTTTGCCCACGAGTTGCCCGCTGACCAGCCACGCTACCTGATGGGTGTCGGCACGCCGGCGGATCTGGTGGCCGCTGTGGCCTCCGGCATCGACCAGTTCGACTGCGTATTGCCGACGCGCAACGGGCGTAAGGCGTACGCCTACACGAGCGCTGGTATCCTGAGGCTGCGCAACGCCCGGCACCGCGCCGCACGTGAGCCGCTCGACCCGGCCTGTGGCTGTTACACTTGCCGCCGGTTCTCGCGCGCCTACCTCCGGCACCTTTTCATGAGCGGTGAGGTGCTTGGAGCGACGTTGGTTTCGCTCCATAATATCACCTTCTACCAGTCGCTGATGCGGCAGATGCGCGCGGCCCTGGAGGCTGGAACGTTCGCCACGTGGCGAGAGACGTTTTCCGCCAGCCCCGCGTGCCGTCCGCACGAGGAAGATGAATGATTGCTATCTGGAACCTACTCGCGCAGGCAGCCCCAGCCAGCCAGCCGGCACGGCCGGGCGGTGGCAGCCTGTTGTCCAGCCCGCTGATCGGCATCCTGCTGATGGTCGCCGTGTTCTACTTCATCATGATGCGCGGTGGCCGCAAGGACCGGCGGCGTCACCAGGAGATGCTCGATTCGATGCAGCGTAATGACCGCGTGCAGACGATCGGCGGAGTCATCGGGACGGTTGTGGAGGTGCGTGAGAACGAGGTCGTCCTGAAGGTGGATGAGACCAGCAACACGAAAATGCGTTTCAGCCGCGGCGCGATCAAGGAGGTCATCCGCGATAGCAGCCCGGAGTGAGAACCGGACCCCGTCGCCGCTTCCATGAGCGACGGACCGCAACCGTGTGCGGCGCCCCATGAGCTTACTGGCCCGCTATCTGGACCCGGTAGTGATCCAGCAGGTCAGCCGGTTGGACCTGCGGGCGCGCTTCATCGTCGAGGGGTTCCTGGCGGGGCTGCATCGCTCACCCTTTCACGGGTTTTCGACCGAGTTCGGCGAGCACCGCAAGTACGTGCAGGGGGACGACCTGCGCTCGATCGACTGGAACGTTTTTGCCCGCACCGACCGCTTGTTCATCCGCAAGTACCAGGCCGAGACACACCTGGCCTGCCACCTGCTCGTCGACACATCGGCCAGTATGGGCTACGTGGGAGCACAGCATCTGGGGACGCGCGGCCCGCGCCGGCCAGCCGCCGCGACCGGCGGGCAGCCGGCGGGCAAGCTGATGTACGCCATCCATTTGGCCGCGGCGCTGGGCTACATGGTCACACACCAGCAGGACGCGGTCGGGTTGGCGGTGCTCGCGGACGGCTTGCAGCAATTCCTGCCGGCCCGTTCGCGGCGGGAGCACCTCGTGCAGTTGCTGTCCACGCTGGCCACGATCGCGCCGCGCGGCAAAACGGGTCTGGCAACCGGTATACAAGAGGCCCTGGCACAGATCCCGCACCGCGGCCTGATCGTCGTGTTGAGCGATCTGCTGACCGACGTCGATGAGACGCTCGAAGCGCTGCACCACGTGCGTTTCCGCGGGCATGACCTGATCGTGATGCACGTGCTCGACGCCGCTGAGGCGAGCTTTCCATTTGAGGGCAGCGTACGCCTCGAGGATCCGGAGACGGGACAGAGCCTGGTCGCCGATGCCGAGGCCGTTCGAGCGCGTTACCTGGCGGCCGTCGCCGCCTGGCGTGACGAGCTGCGCACCCGCGTGCAGTCCACGCGCGGCGACTACGTCGCGCTCGACACGTCCATGCCGTTCGACAAGGCGCTGGTCGAGTTTCTGCTACAGCGCACGCGGCGACGGTGAAGCAGTTCGCGGTGGGGGCCGGGCGTCGTCGATCAACGCCAGCTCAGTCACGCGACTATGTCGGCGTCAGCTCTGATTCGAGCGATCCGCGGCCCGACGTTGCGGCGCGCGGCAGGACCGCCGTCGCCGCGATCGCGACGAACGGCATCAGGGGGACGCGATACCGCAGGCTACCGACGAAAACACAGTGCACGAGCGTGAAGTAGACGACTGGCAGCCAGATCACCACGCGTAGCCGGTGCCGGCGCCTGGTGCGCAGCAGTCCGGCTGCGGCCGCGATCAAGATCGTCGCCGTGAACGCCGCGCTGATCCACGCCACGGGGCCGCTGCGATAGGCGGCGACATGGGGGGCGAGGCTCCAAGTGCGGCGGAACTTGATCCACGCCAGTTGTGCCGCGCGCGTGGGGTTCGCTCGCATCTGCTCAAACGCCCGGCGCCGGAGTGTGCGGTCGAGTTCGACTTCGCCGAGTTCGTTCAGGGCTGGATTGCCTTGTAGGAAGGACTGGTCACTGTCGCCCTGCGCCTGTGGGCCCTGCCCATCGTAGAGGGTCACGCCGCCGTTGGTGGATAGCCAGGCGAAGCTGCCCAGGACCGCCCGGTTGCGCGCGCCCCAGGGCAACAGCGCCAGCGCCAGCGCGGCGACAAACAGCGCGCAACGCCGTGTTGCCCGGCCGCGATTCCGATCCCACAGCCAGATAGTCAACCAAACAAGCGCAAGCCACCCCGCCGCCGCGGGACGGGTCATCAGAGCGGCGGTGCCCAGCAACGCGACGCCCGCGACCTGGAAACGGGTCACAGCGGGCGGTTCAACCACGCAACGCCACGTGCAGTACGCAAAGCCGAGCCCGATCAGCGTGAAGGGGACTTCGGTCAGCAGAAGACCGGCGAAGAAGATCGCGAACGGGTCGCAGCAGACGAGTAGCCCGGCCACTACCCCGGCCGCCGGCCCCAGGGCCGCGCGGCCGAAGCGACTGGCGACCCAGGCGGCGGCCGCACCGAGCACCGCTTGAGCGAGACGCGCCAGCAGTACGCCATTGGTACCCAGCCAGGCGAAGGTCGCCAGGAACAGTGGATAGAGCGGCATACGTGCGGCGTAGCGGCCATCGTCGGTGACCAGTACGCCGTCCCGAACCAGGTTCGTGGCCAACTGCCAGTGCAACTCTTCGTCGGGGTATTCCAGCGCGGCGCCCGCCTGGTACCAGCGGTACGACACCCAGGCGGCGCGCAAGGCGAGTGCGGCTACGAATATCAGCAAGCCGAAAGCTGGTCGGATGGGTTTCATGGGCCGGTTGGTGGAGGCCTTGATATTCACGCAGTTCGACAGCGCCAAGCCGGGCGCCTGATTGGGGCCAAAGTTCAAATACCGCTCACTGGCCCGGAGGGCTCCATGGATGTGTACTTAACCGAGCGACGTGAGTTCGGCTAGAGCGGTTTCACTTTTGGTGTAGCGTCCGAGCCCCGCACCGGACGTTGACGTCCACGGCCGATACGGGGCTCGGCCGCTACAGGGTTCCTGAAACCGGTCTGGGACCATCCCAGAACTGTCCAGGTGTGGGCAGCGGAGCGGAGCGTGCGTGTAAGCAAGCGGTCTTTTGGGGCACCGCTCACGGTCGCGGCTTGGAAGGCGGGTGGG
>JAHJAR010000187.1 GCA_018814045.1 Planctomycetota bacterium
AGGTATATATTTTTCTGTTTTTATTGCTTGCGTTTGCATTTTAAAATTATTTTTCCTTTGTTTTTTCTATCTCTTCTTGATGCCTTGCCATCTCTAATCTGATTTCATCCATAATATGCGGCGGGATATTTTCATCTTTATTCCACCTTACTTCATCGATGTGTCCGCCATAAACGATTCCAAATTCTTCGACGGTAGCAGAAAATTCATCCATATCATCACAGCTTGCAATCTTATTTATAACGGTGTCCCTGAGTTCTATATACCATTGGGAGGAATCTTTCATTTTAATATGTGCTTCAAAAATAACGCCCCTCGACACAACCGCTCCCTGACGGTCGCGGCTCGGAAAGATGTCGTAATCGTGAGCCGCTACACTACTTCTCGGTCAGTTCGAGCGCTCCGGCCCACTCGTCGCCAGGCGGAGTGATCAGGTATTGCGCCACCGCGTCGGCATACTGCCGCGCCGCCAGATCATCCGGGCTTCGCAGGCTGCACTGCTTGAACGCCGCTTGTGCCTCCTCCCAGCGCCGTTGCTGGAACAGCGCCACCGCCGCGCCGAAGTCACGGGCGTATTCCCGCACTTGTTCGGCGACATCACCGTGGCGGCCGAGCAACTCGTACACCGGCACCGTCTGGCGCTTGCCCTTGACCTGCACGCCGCCGAGCCAGCGGAAGTCGAAACGCTCATCCACGGCGTCACGCGTCGGCCCGCTGACCAGAACATGCGTGCCGTAGAACTTGTTGGCCGGCTCGAGCCGAGCGGCGACGTTCACCGAGTCGCCGATGCACGTGTAGTCGTACTTCTGCTCCGAGCCGCACGGGCCGACGACGGCGTTGCCGGTCGCGACGCCGATGCGCAGAACCAGTTCGGCGAAGATCTCATCTCCCCCGGTCCGGAGCTGTTCCTCGATCAGCGCCCGCAAGGCCGCGAGCAGATCGATGGAGGTCTCGCAGGCCCGGCGAGCATGGTCGGGCTGCGGGTAGATCACCGGATTCCAGAAGGCGAAGATGCCGTCGCCGATGAACTTGTTGATCATCGCCTCGTGGCCCAGCATGACTTCGCTGAAGCGTCCCAGGCAGATGTTCAGCACGTTCTGCGTCCGCTCGGCCCCGATCCGCTCCGATATCGTCGTGAACGCTCGCAGGTCGGTGAATACCGCCGTCACTTCACGCGACTCAGCCCGTTTGCAGAGCTCGGCGTCTTCGGCCATCTGGCGGGCGAGCGTGGATGAGGTGTACTGGCCGAGGGCCGTGGTGAGCTGACGCCGCTCTTTCTCGACGAACATGTGACGATAGATCGTGATCGCCGCATAGGACGCGAGCATGGTGCCGACCGCGGGCGTCAGCGCGATCCAGTACGTCCAGCGCTGGAACGCCAACCCGCCCGCCAGGCCCACATAGACGACGATCAGCGCGAGCGTGACCAGCATGGCTTGCCGGGGGCGACGCCAGGTGCTCACCAGCGTCACCAGCATTCCCAGGATCGCGGCCCCCAGGGCGTTGCGGGCCGGCGAGGCCCACGTCACCAGCCGCCCTGAGAGCAGCCCGTTCAGCAGGTCGTAGTGGGCATAGACGCCCGGGGCACGCTCGAGCGTCGGGATCGGCGTCATGTCGGCCAACGAAGTGGCGGTGTAGCCGATCAGACAAATACGTCCGGCGAGGCGCTCTCGCAGCCGCAGCAGCGTGCGCTCGATCTCGGCCTGCAAGCGGACATTAGCGGCGCGGTAATGGTCGAGCTGGGCTCGCTCCAGCTCGTCGTGGATGAGCTGCACGTTGTCCAGGGCCAGCTCGTCTTCCAACGACATCTCCTGCGCCGGAAGCTGGGACAGCCGCTGATATTCGCGCTCGACTTGCGCCAGCGCGGCGTTCTCGCGTGCGTCGATCGCCTTCTGCGCGGCCTCCACGCGGGGACGCAGCACGCGTATGGCCTCGCTGTCGCGTCGGTAGCAAGCCAGGCGATATGCATCGCGCAGGTCTTTCGCCTCGATAACCAGGTCCTGGTAGGCCTCGCTATCGGGGAAATAGGCACTTGAGAGCAGGCGCTCCAACACGTCGCGGATGACGCGCTCGTTCTGCGCGATTTGGTGGCGACGATAGGCCACTTCCCACAACTTGGCCGCGGGAACATGCCGTGAAACCGCCGGTTGCCGGGCCGCTTCAAAACGGCGTGGTGGCAGCCATGGCACCAACGCGCGGCCGCGCTCGTCGATCTGGATCGTCAGCGTCTCGTGCGGGCCGCGGCGCGGCCGCAGCACCAACTTATTGCCCGTTACCGAGATCTCCTCACCCTTGACCCCAAGCAGGTCGCACGCCAGCCCGAATGCCAACTGGGGTAGGTAGTGCTCATGGTGACGAACCAGCAGCGGCATGCGGCGCGTGATGCCGTCGATGTCGGGCTCGAAGACGACGAAGCCGCAGCGGCGCGCCGCCCGGGCGTGAAAGTAGTACACGGGCGTAATGGCCGTGATCGACTCCATCCGCTGGCCAACCGCGGGCGACAGGGTGAACGCCGAGCGGACCGTGGCCTCGTAGCCCAGCACCTCGCGCAGGGCCAGAATCACGGCCTCCTTGAAGGGCGTATCGTGCTCGAACGGCTTCTTGGTCAATTGGCCGTGCAGTTGACGAATCAGCACTGGAGCGGGCTCGCGCCAGCGTAGCGGCTCGGCCTCCAACCAGGTGCGAATGTACTCGCGCAGCACAAACTGACGACAGGGCTCGAAGACCTCCTCAACGAAGCTCGCCGGCAGCTTCAGCTCGTCCACCAGGCCCTCGGCCGTGCGCGTGCGTTGCCGCGCGATGGCTTCCACGACGCGGGCGCGCGCGAGTGGTTGCGGGTCTTCCCAGGTCTTCGCGGACTTGGCGGCGGCGCGGCTGTTGGCCGTTATGCGCTCGGAGAGGTCGTCCGCCCGGGCCTGGTCGCCCAGCGCGAGAGCTCCCAGCAGGTCCTGGAACTCCTCGCCGCGCTCGACGTCGAAGACGGCGTAGTGGAAGGCCAAGTAGACGCTGCCCGCCGCCGCCGCCGCGGCGCGGAGCTCGTAGTCGGGATAAACCAGTTCCGCGTTCTCAGGCGTCAGCTCCAGCGGATCGCCCACGATATCGAGATGCCGGGCCGTCTCGGTCCGGACGCTCTCGCCCTCGACGAAGGTGAGGTCGACGAGGATGGCTTTGGCACCCGCTTCGGCGGCCACGGCGATGAGCGCGCTCTGGCGATCCCGCGGCCACGGCCAGCGGCCCACCAACTCGAGCGATCCGTCATCAACGTCGATCCGCACCAGGTCGTCGCGCTCGGTGGCCGAGTTGGCGTAGCGGAAGCGCAGATCGAGGGTGCGCAACTCCAGCCAGTCGAGCCCACCCAGGGCGTAGGTCAGGATCACCACGGCCGTAGCCAATAGGCCAAGGAGAGCCGTCCGAAGCCGCGCGCGCAGTTGCCTATGCGTCACAGGTGACTATGTTGGCGACTGCGGCAAACGACGCAAGCCGACCGCCGGAGAAAGTGTAGAGGTGGGAACGCGGGCTACGCTGTCCGCAGGCGGCTGGAGCGGGCGAGCGTCAGGATGGTGCGTAGGCGCCACATGGGACTGGGCGATTCGGCAGGCCTCCTCCAACGCCGTGTCCGAGTGCCGATGCGTCAGGCTCACCAGCCCGATCAGCACGCGCAGGCCGGGAATGCCGCGGACCTCGAGTATGGCCACGGCCCACCGCTCGGTGCTGCTCCCAATCTGGCGGGCCTTGCGCAGCCACCACGCCGCGCCGCATTCGAGGCCGCCGCGCTTCCTCGGCGGGGATGTGGCGGTCGTCGGTGGCGAAGCGACCCGGCTCCCGCTGGGCATGGACGGCGATCTGCTGAAGCTGCTTATTGAAGAGGCGGACGACGTGCCCGTCCCAGCGGACCCAGACCCGCTGGCCGAGGTCGTCCGTCCGCACCGGCTCATCTGTCGGACGATGGCCCACTGGGGGCAACGCCTGGTGGCGTCTGGACGTTTCGTCCAACTAATCCTGCCGCGCTGGAAACTGGCGGCAATCCTCGCCCGCCATAAACCATAACATGTTAACTACAAACGATTTAGCTGCACATCCGGCCAGCCACGCGCGCTGGCAACTTTTGCCACGGCACCCCAATAATACTCCCGCGACCGCGAATCCCATCGCGTAACGACGCCTCGCACTTCGTCGATAGGCCTGACTGACACACGCCACGACGTCGGGGCAAACTAGCGATGGGAGTGTCGCGATGAGTACTATGCCTTCTGTGATCGTCAAGAAGGGCGGGGTCCTGAGTGCCCTGGCATACGGGTTCTTCACCTTCCTGACCACCACCGTGGTCTGCGCAAGCTGTCTGGCCTTCTACGGCCTGGTGATCGTTGACACCAAGACGAGCGATGTGCTGGCCTTCGCCAATGGGCTGAGTGACGGCGCATTCAGCGCGCTGACGGAATTGCATAAGTCGCTGCCCGAGTGGCAGAAGGCGCTGCCACCCGCGTTGGCCGACAGCATCAACGACCGTCGCGATCCCGGCTACCGCGAGCAACTCGACGTCCGCGTGCGCATCGTCGATGACGAAGAATCCCGCACTTCCGCCCTGGCCGTGATCGAGGTCACCAACAACGGCACCAAGACAATCTCCCTCATGACCGCGCGGATCATTTTGGATGACGAGCGCGGCGTGCCCGTACGCGAACTCGCGACATTCGTGGCTACGCCACTGGCGCTGTGCGACGACGAGTGGCGGGGACCGCTGCTCCCGGATGAAACCCGGCGCTTCACGCGCCGCGTCCAGCGCTCCGCCTCGGAAATGACCGCGTCGATCGAGATCACCGAGCTGCGCGTCTGGGCCGGGGACGAAGCAGCGCCGACGGCGGCGCCCGTCTCCGCTGAGGGGTCCTTGTCGATCAGCCCGTTGTTGGTTCCACATCTCCTGTAAGGCACAGGGCGGTCGCCAGGGCTGGTGGCTGCCCACGGACGGGGTCACCGCGGTGCGTTGCCGCGGTGATACCCGTCCGCTTGTATGACTGCCATTCCCGCGAATACTGTCTCGACAACGAGATGGCGTCCGGGCACGGCCCCAAACACGCGGCCTGCCCTGGCGCGGGGTCTCACAATTACGATGTCCATCCGAGCCGCGACCGCCAGGGAGTGATTGTGCCGAGAACCGGTCGGCGCCGCCGGCAACCGCTCCCTGACGGTCGCGGCTCGGTTCCCGTTAGGGGCTCTTAGTTTTGGCTCAGGCGGGCGCGGAAAAGCGCGGCGCGGGCGGTACTGCGCTGTTCGCCGTTCAACCGCTCGCCTTGCAGCTTCTGAAGGTGAGCGGGCTGCATCTGGATGAACAACTCGTTCACCGTGCGCAGGTCCACGCTGCTGAGGCGCCCGACATGCAACCCCATGCGCACGTGCGAGAGATGCTGCATCGCCTCTTTCGAGCTCATCAGCCGGGCGCTGCACAGTGCCCCCATGGCGCGCCAGATCTTGTCATCCAGGGCGTGCAGTCGATTCGTGAGCAGGGCGTCGCGCGCCGCCTGCTCATACTCCACTATCTTCGGAATCACCACGCGCCGAAAATCGTCGATGATCTCGGCTTCGGTCCGGCCCAGCGTGATCTGGTTGGACACCTGGAAGAAGTCGCCCAGCGCTTGCGTGCCTTCGCCGTGCAGCCCGCGGATGGCGAGCTTCATGGCCGTGGCGGCCTGTCCCACCTTCTCCAACTCGTTGGTCAATTGCAGCGCCGGCAGATGCAGCATGACCGACACGCGGATACCAGTACCTACATTCGTAGGACAGGCGGTCAGATACCCGTACTGCGGGTGAAACTCGAAGTCCACGTGCTCGTCGAGTGCGTCATCGATCGCGTTGATCTCGTCCCACGTCTCATCGAGTCGCAGGCCGCTGTGCATGACCTGCAAACGAACGTGATCCTCCTCGTTGACCATCAGGGCCGATGCTTCGCCGGGATGAAACGCGACCAGACGAGAACCGCTGCCCTCGGCGTGCTGGCGGCTGATCAGGTGGCGCTCGACCAGCAGCGTGCGATCCAACTCGTCCAACTCGTCGATGTTCAGGTGGTAGAAGTCCTCCAGACCGCGCGCCTTGCGCAGCGCCGCCTCGAGCGTGGCGACCACCTCCGCCCGCTGGTCCGCATCCGCCCGCACCAGAAACGGGAAACCGCGCAGATTGCGCGCCAGGCGAATGCGGGTCGAGATCACAATCTCGTGCATGGGCCCGTCGCCCCGCAACCATTCCCCCGCCTGTCGCACGACTTCATCGATGGGAGAGCTCACGCCGTCTCCATTGTACGAATGCGATCGCGCAGTTCCGCCGCCCGCTCATAGTCCTCAGCGACAACCGCCTCTTCGAGCTGTCGCCTCAGGTGGCGAATGTCCTGCTGGCTGGTGCGCTGCACGCCCAGCGAGCGGGGGACCTTTCCAGTATGGTGCAAGCCCCCGTCATGCGTGTGCTCAAGCAGCTTCGCCAGGGGCTCGCGGAAGACCTCGTAGTCATTGGCGCAGCCCAGCATTCCCTGGTTGCGAAACTCGATGTAGCTGATCCCGCACTCCTCGCAGATCAGGTTGCTCAGCTTCGCCGCCCCGCTCTTCGACCCCGCCACGAAGTGGCCCAGAATGTCGTTGATGTTGACGGGGGCCTTCTGAATCTGCAGCAACCCCTCTTCAACCGCGCAGTTCTCGCACAGGTGCCGCTCAACCTTGGCACCACCAGGTTCCAGGTTGGTCAAGTGAAAAGTCGCCTGAGATTTCTTGCAGCGTTCGCACAATCCCATCAGAAAAACTCCACCACCGTCCGGAGCCCTTCGTCACGATCGATGCTAGATCGTCACCGCGCGGGCGTCAAGTAACCGCACCCCCCGCCCATGCCACCAGTCGAGTCCCGCGCTCAAGGCGACCGCACCGGCGGCCCGCTGTTCACCTCAATCAACATCGACGAGTTGACCACGCGCGGAATGCTGAACAGCAGCCGGCCCTGCCGATCACGTCCAAGACCAGAAACGATCCGCCCATCCGCGTAGACCCAGCAGCCTTGGCCCATCGTCCCGTGCACGCGAAAGACCGGCTCATATCGCAGTTGCCGGCCGGGCTCAAACGTGAATCGCAGAACATTCCCCGCCAACTCAAGCTCATGACAACCTTCAGACTCGTTGTACCCGTCACCGTCGAGGTCGCCAGTAACATCCATTATCAGACGACCGGCCAGCGGCGCAACCGCTGCCGGATTCTGGTAGTCGGCCGCCAGCGACTCGGCCTCCGGCGCCGCTTCAACATCGCGCGGCCAGAAGCGAAGCAAGTGCGCCGTACTGACGCTCTCCTGGACCGCACGGTTGCCCACAACCATCACCTGGCGACGTTCATCGCCCGAACGCCACAGGCGCTGTCGCTCCGCCAGCGCAGCATCGGCCAACGTCCACAGCAGATCGGCCCGCTCAGCCCCACGCCGGGCCAGCAGCACAAACTTGGCCGGTGCCCGATCGACCTCGGCGGCAGGGGCCGGCACCCATTGGAATCCGGCGCGGCCGTTCAGCGCCACGGCATACCCCATCAACGGCGCCCCCCAATCGCGTGCCGCCAGATTGGACGTCGCCTGAACATACACGGCACCGGTCGGATAGATAGTGTAGGTCCAGGAGTGACCGCGCACCGGCTCTGCTCCCGCCGCCGGTCCATCATCCTGGGCGGGCTCTCCGAAGCTGTGCTCACCGACGATGACCACGCGGAATTCGCTCATTTCCTCGATGCGCTGGGTCGCAAAACGCGCCCGTCCAGATTCATACAGCTCGCGCATCCACGTGATCTCCGGGGCGTCGTCGCGGACATCCCAATCCTCGTCGAGTAACACAGGCCGCGGCCCCAGACCATCGCGAAGCGTCAAGTTCTGCTCGCCGTCGGCGTACCAACTCGCGATCACGCCGTCGGCAAAAGCCAGGTCAAACCGCCCGCGGGCGCCCACGTGGATTCGCCGCCCCTGTGTATATACATAAAGTTGGCCGCTCGTCGCGTCCTCTCCCATCAGATGACGCGTGTTGTCCGCCAGAATCAGATCGTCGAGATACAGGTCGACCGCCTCTGTGCTCGTCGGAGCCTGCCAGGTCAGCGCGCGCACGTCAGCGAGATCAACGGCGTCGCCGATTTCGGCCAGATCGAAACGGTGAAGATTCCAGCCCGGTTTGGTGTGGATAGTGCTTGTCCACCGCAGCAGATGGTCTCTTCCACTGCAAACTGAGAATTCCAGCGCCACCGCTTCCCGCGGCCCGTAAACGCTCAGCAGGAGAACCGCGTAGCCGGTCCAGTCGCGGATCAACGCCAACTCTTCCGAACGCTTTCCATCGAACCGCAATACGTCGTCCGGCCCGGCGAGGCGGGCCTTCAGCCCCCCGGCGCCGGTCTCGTTCCGGCTGCGCAGCACGCTCAGTGATGGCTGCTCCCGCCCATCTTCCTCGCCGTCCGAACCTACTGCGCGAAAGAGCTTCGCCTGCTCGGTCGACTCGAAATGCGCCAAACTGACGAAGCGGCCCGACTCCAGGTCGGCGTACGCCTTGCGCATGCGATCAAGTACCGGCGTCAGTCCATCGGCGTTTCGCCCGCCGCCGCCCAGAGACTCGCAACCGACAAGCAGCAGCCCCGGCAGCACCACCACCAACGCTGCTGATACGCGCCGGAACCGCACGCACCGCCGACCTCGGCGCCGGTTAGCGTCGCGCGGCGTGAATAGCCGTCCCAAAAACACTTTCTGCCGCCTCCATAATGGTCTCTGACGTCGTCGGATGAGAATGGATCGTCGCGGCCAGATCCTCGACTCCCGCGCCCAACTCGATCGCCAGCACGGCTTCGGCAATCAGGTCGCCCGCGTGCTCGCCTGCGATGCCTACACCGAGCAGCTTGTGCGTTTCCGCGTCGGCGATGATCTTGGTCACGCCGTAGGGCCGCCCCATCGCCACCGCGCGCCCGGAGACTCCCCACTGCGACTTACCAATCCTGATATTGCGGCCCTGCTCCTTGGCCTCACTCTCCGTCAGCCCGCACCAGGCCACTTCCGGGCTGGTGTATACTACGGCCGGGATCGCCCGCGCGCTGAACGTAGTTGTCCTTCCGGCGATTACCTCGGCGGCCACGATCCCCTCGCGCGAGGCTTTGTGGGCCAGCATAGGTTCACCGGCCACGTCTCCGATCGCATAAATCGCCTCGTCCGCCGTACGCCGCGCCTGATCCACTTCGATGAAACCGCGCTCATCGATCCTGACCTTGGTATTCTCCAGGCCAAGGTTGTCGGAGTTTGGTTGCCGTCCCACAGAAACGAGAACGCGCTCAACTTCGAGCTGGTGCTCCTGCCCGCGTTTGTTGAAAACCACCTCGACTCCCGAGTCCCCGCGCCTGACCGACGTCAACGTCGCCGACGTGTGGATTGCCTCGAATTGCTTCCTCAGCTTTGCCGCCAGTGGACGGGCCAGATCGGTGTCGCAGCCCGGCAATATCCGATCCAGCATCTCCACCACTGTCACCTTGCTGCCCAGGGCCGCGTATACCTGCCCCAATTCCAACCCGATGTAGCCCCCCCCGATGATCAGCAGCGCCCGCGGCACGTTCGGCAGCGCCAGCGCTCCAGTCGAATCGATGCAACAATCAGTCGGGATAACCGCCGGCGGAAGGCGTTTCGCGCGCGAGCCGGTCGCCACGATCGCCCGCTGGCAGTGAATCAACCCACCATCGGCACCAGCGACACGCACTGTGCCCGAATCTTCAAACGTAGCCCGGCCGCGGATGACGCGCACCTTGCGCTGGCCGGCCAGCTTCGTGATCCCCGCGCAGAGCTGCGCCACGACCGAGTTCTTCCAGCTCCGCAATCTGTCGATATCGATCCGCGGCGGCTGAAAAGCAACCCCGAATTCCTCGGCCTCCGCCGCGTCTTCCAGCAGGTGTGCAACGTGCAGCAAGGCCTTGGAGGGGATGCAGCCTTCGCGCAAACACACGCCGCCCAGCAACGGGGATTCATCGACAATCGTCGTCTGGACGCCCAGGTCCGCGGCGCGAAACGCCGCCACATAGCCCCCCGGTCCACCACCGACGACCAGAAGTTCCGTTTGTTCGGCGCATTCGTCGCGAGCCATGAGCAACCTCCAGTGTTCAAAGACCTGCGCGTGCGCGGAGTTTAGCAGACCGCGAGCGAAGTTGCAGCGCGGCGTTGTGCCTCACAAACCGAGCCCGAAGCGCAAGCGAGGGTTTGGGCCCAGCCAGCACAGCGGGCGCGGGACCCGCGCTTGCGCTTCGGGCCCTGATTGGGCGACACGTGCTCGCGCCCGGTCGCCTAGAACTGTACCTTCAGGAAAGGACGCGCGAGCAGCGCACACACCATCGATAGAATGAAGAACGTCGCCCACCAGGGAACGTCGAATCCGAAGACGCGCGTGGAGCGCTGCGGGTAACGAACCTCTATGGACTGGACCGGCGAGTTCACGGCGAAGCCCGCCTCCCCGGGATATAGCAGGCGATCCCAGAATCCGGGACCGGGCCTGCGCGCCGCAACCCTGGTGAGCCGCTGCGCATCCTCGGCCACCGCCAGCTCTTTCTCGGCCACCTGGTCGCCGAGGTGCCAACGCAGTGAGAGCGCCCCGGTCACGTCCGGACGAACACGCCACGAGACCGTCTGGTCCTGGGCGTCGCGCACACGCCCGGCCGTTACAACCATGCCGGCCGGAACCTCCAGGGCCACGCCATTGTGCTCCGCCCACGCCGCCGGCGAGAGTTGCAGTGTGACCACCGCCTCCTCGCCGACCTGTAGCGGGCGCTTCTCGTAGCGTAACGCGAGCTGCGTCAGGATGAGCACGAGCGGCACGAGCATGACCAGCATCGGCGGCAGCGAGTGCGCCAGGCGCAGACCGATGTGTTTGAACAGCGCCCCCTGGCAGCGCAGTGTGACCGCCAGGTCGTCCTTGAAGAGCTTCATCGCCAGCATGTACGCCCGGATACGGTCGACGTTGACCTTCAGGGCGGCTTGATTGGACGTGTGGCGAAATCCGAGCGCCATCAACACGCCCAGCACCGCCGACCAAAACACCAGCGCCAGCAGCGGCGCCCATGCGAAGGGGGCCAGTAGCAAGCCGGCCAGCGGTGTCAGGACTGAATTGAGCACGTTCATCGCGTGTAATTCACCAGCACGGGCCTATTCGATGTAGCCCAATCCCCGCAGGCGCTCCTCGAGCTGCTCGTCGGTGTCCGCCTCCTCGAGCTGCGCCACCTCCTTCTCGAGCATGTGCGTGATGAACTCGTCCGCCGAAGAGTACCCCGCCCGCTTGGCCACTTCGGCCACGCGGTCGTAGAGCCCCTTCTCGATCTTGATTTTCGCCATCGTTCTGTCTCCAGCTCACGCGCTCAGCGCTCGACAAAAACCGCGTGTCCGGTCATCTGGGGCGGCGTCGCGATCCCGAATACACTCAGGATCGTCGGCCCCAGATCGACCAGTTCCGGATCCTCGACCGCAATCCGCCGGTTCGTTACCACTATCCCGGGCACCAGATCGTACGCGTTTAGATGCGTTCCGCTCCAGCGGTCGAGATTATCGTCGATCAGGGTCGGCGGCATATCGCCCAGGGCCGTCTGCCAACTGGCGCGATATGTGTCGGCGTAACCGATCAGCATGTCCGGCGCCACCTGCGGATCGGCCCCCGGATATATATCCTTGACTATATAGTTTTCCTGGATTACCGGCGTGCCATCCGTATCGCGGATCTGACACAAGCCGTAATCGATCTCGTGCAACAGCGCGTCGGCCGGCGGCCCCGGCTCCACAATCCCGTTGCTCTCGCGGCCCTTCAGATTGATGTAGAAGCAGTTCAGGCCGAGCGCATAGGCCCGTGTGCGCGACCAGTCGATGTTCGCAAAGACCCGGTTGCTGGGATCGTCCGGAGAGCCTTTGACAAACAGGTAACCGTTGTTCAGCAGCCACGTGTTGATGTTCACTGCCCGCCGCAGCGTCGAGAAGCCGTGATCCGACATGATGATGAGTGTGTCGTCTTCGTCCAGGACGGCCAGCGCCTCGCCCACCAGACCATCCATTTCGACATAGCAGTCCTCGACCACCGTGCCCCAGCGCTCGGCCTCGCCCGGCCGCAGCCCCGGGTGACGCAGATCGCGGTCACGCCAGAAGATGTGCGCCAACTGATCCGTCGCCCCGAAGTAGAAGAACAGGCAGCCCCGCTCAAACTCCTGCAAGGCGTAGCGATACTGCTTGACCCGCTCGCCTGCAAGCACTCGCGATTGCGATAGAAACTCGTCTTCATCCAGCGCCCCGCAACGCAACGCCGCCGTGTCCTCCGGTATGCCCGTCGTGTAGTACCGACCACACGCCTCCGCCACCTCGGCGGCAAAATCGACCGGCGTACTGATCGGATTGACCGGGTCGAGCGGGTCGATGTTCAGCGGCGTTACGTAGATACTCAGCTTCGGATGCACCTGCTTGATGTAAAAACGTACCGTCGCGGGCATCGAAACCGGCAACGTCATCGCGCCGAGCACAGTCGCTCCGGGGATGTGTGTCTCGAATTCAATCGGGATCCAGTCGCTCCACTCACCTTCGTTCAGCACCAGCAACTCGTCGCCAACCGTAAGCTTGACCGCCTTATCCTCCGGATCGCGAACGACCCGGACCTTCACGGCCATCTTCGGCACTTCGCGCTTCTCGTGCGGCACGCGCAGGAAGTTCTCAGGCCCGGTCAGCGTCAACTCCGCCTCGTGCTCCTGGACCAGCAGGTACTCGATCCGCCCACCCGAAACCGTCTTGCCGATCAGCGGCGCATCCTGACTGAATTCCGTGAACTCGCCGTACGTGCCGAGCAGGTCGGGCGTGCCCATCCCGGTGATGCAGCGGAACTCGCCGGAACCGGAAACGACGTCGGGCGGATAGTTGGCCGGCACCCGGTACACCGTCGTGTCGATGCCGTGTGCGACCAGGTATTCCCACCAACCGTGCCCCTTCCGCAGGTTGGCCGTCTCACCTCCCAGCAATGGAATGTGGTAGTCCCCGAACCACCCCATGTACTCAAACGGCAGCCACCAGCGCTGCTTGGCCGGCAACACCTCCGCCGTGGACAGGAACGGCTGCGGCTCCGGCGTGTCCGGATGGCGGTGCACAAAATCATATATCTGATGAACGCCCGAGTGCGCGCCCGTGATGAAGTTCGACCACGCTACCGGACTCTGCGGCGGCATACTGGTGCCCAGCGGCAGATACGAACCTCGCGCCGCTACCCGGGCGAAGTTCGGCATGCGCCCGGACTCCATCAGCGGCCCCAGAATCCGCGGATCCATGCCGTCAAAACCCAGGATCAGCAGGCGCCCCTGCTTGTCGGACGAATTCGCCCCCGCACCGCACGAAGTCAGCAACGCAGCGACAACCGCGCTCAGCACGACGGTCAGCGAGATTATGCAGACTGTTCTGCGCATAGCAGTGATTTGCCGTCCATGTAGCCGGGCGTTTCAAGGCCGAACAGCTCCAGCGTGGTCGGGGCCAGGTCGACGATGTTCGCTTCCTGATCTCTCAGCTTCATGTTGCTGAACAGCACGCCGGGAACGAGCTGCGGATGGATGCAGTGATCGCCGCTCCAGGCCTTGACGTTGTCCGAGAAGACCGACGCGCTGCACTTGCCAACCGCCGCATCCCAC
Source organism: Planctomycetota bacterium (assembly GCA_018814045.1). Taxonomy (GTDB): domain Bacteria; phylum Planctomycetota; class Phycisphaerae; order UBA1845; family Fen-1342; genus JAHJAR01. The sequence goes on from JAHJAR010000187.1 coordinate 13,659, forward strand.
GAAACGCGATAGCCCTCGCTGTAGCCGACGATCAGGTCCGGCGCCGCCCGCGTGTACGGCCCCTTGTAGACTTCCTCGCGCAACATGGCCTGGTGGATCGCGACTTTCCCATTCTCCGGGTCACGCAGCCCCGTCAGCTTGTCCGCGATCTCGCGCGCCAACTGCCGGCGCTCCTCACCACCCTCGACGATCCCGTGCGCTTCGCGCCCCTTGACGTTCAGGAAGATCCCGGCCAGGCCGATCGCGTAGGCCTTCGTCTCGGCCCAATCCATGTCCGCCAGGTACGTCTTGGTCGAAGTCGCGGCGCCGTCCTTCAGCTTCAGATACCCGTTCTCGTGCAGCCACGCGTTCAGGTCCACTCCCCGCCGAAACTGCTTAAACCCGTGGTCTGACATGACGAACAGGGCATCGTCATCGCCGCATTCTTCCAGCGTGCGCCCGACCAACTCGTCCATTCTTGCGTACATGTCCCGGATCGCGCTCGGGTGCGTGTTCTCCTGGTTTCGGATCGCCGGGTGATCATCCTCCAGGAAGCGGAAGAACATGTGCTGAATCCGGTCCGGCCCGTCAAAGACACACACCACCACGCCCTGCCGAATGTTCCGCAGCGCGTCGAAGTACATCTGCTCGCGCTCGCGATGGATGTCGTACGCCTGCGTCAGGAACGCGTCTTCGGTCATCAACTTCTCTGACAGCGACCACGTGTCCTCCGCCAGCCCGAGCGTCGCGTACGACCCCTGCAACCGCGCCAGATAGCTCGAATACACGCTCGGGTTCGAAATCGGCATCACCGGCTTGTCCGGGTCAATCTGGATCGGCGTGCAGTACATCTCGAACGGGGGCTCCAGCCGCTTCAGGAAGAACCGACACACCCCGCGCACCTTGAAGCCCGGCGCCGCCCTGAACGCGATCCGCACCCATGCGCTGAACGCATTCAACGGCAGGTCGATCTTCTGTCCACCGACGTGCAGCAGCGCCCCACCGTTGCCGTTCCGGCCACCAACCACGTTGAACGGCAGCCGCAACTCCGGACGCCCTTCCATTAGGCTGTTCACCGGCCCCCGCAGGTACGACTCCACCCCGCGACCATTGCGCGTCACGCGGATGCGGTCGCCGCCCACATCCCCATCCATCGTCGCGCCTTCGCCACCACCCTCGGCGTAATACGAGAACATGCCCTGCGTCCCACGCAGGTCCGGAACGCACATCGCCGACAGTTGCAGGCCACGAAACTTGTCCGGCGGAAACGTGATCGGCACCCGCAGAATCGCGCTGGAAACACCCGCCTCGCCTAGCACGGTCCAAAACGGTTTGCTCTTGCGCAGCCCCGTGATCTCCGGCTTCGACAACGGGATCAGGTAGCGCCCCAGCTTCAGGGTCTTCTTACTCTCGCGAATACGAACCGACGACATCATCGGGCGGTAACTCGCCGCGTCGCGCGTAATGAAGTCAAAGATGTTGTGTTTGCCCGGGTTGCTGCCAGTCGTGAAGCATGCCCACGAAACCGGCGAGAGCGGCGGCGTCGACGTGCCCAGCCGGACGTACGTGCCCTTCTCACGCAGCTTCGCCAGGTTCGGCAGGGCGCCTTCGTCCAACAACTTCTCAGTCAGTGTCGGCTCCAGGCCGTCCAGCCCCAGCACGATAACACGCTTGACCTTCGCCTGGGCGTAGCTCTTGCGGCCTTTGATCAACCGCCAGATCCGACGGATCGGCCAGGTCAACATCACCAGGAACGCCGACGTCAGCGCCCCCAGCACCGCCAGAAACGAGCCCAGCAGCGCTATCCCCGCCCCCGGCCCGATGTATGCCTGCTCTGTCAGCGACAACTCGTGCCCGCTCGACCACCACGCAGACAGCACAACCGCACATCCCAGCACGGCCGCGATCAACTCGCGCAGGCCCAACTGCCGCCACCCCCGCAGCAATCGCCGGCGCTCACAATGTAACTTACGCATTGCTCTACACTTATCGGTCTTCGTCTGGCTCGTGGCAGAATCCATACAGCATACCAACTCACACACGGCTCGCAACATCATTGAGACTGACCGTTTTCCAGCCCGATCAAGGCGGTGGGGGCGGCCCTTCCTCCGCTCCCGTCACGCCTTCGCCCGTACCGCTTCCACCGGTTACATACCCCAGCGCGCGCAGGCGCGCCTGTTGCTCCGGCGTCACCGGCGTTTCCTGAACCTGAACGCTGGCCGCCAGGCGGGCACTCTCACTCAGGTGTCGTTTCAGCCGATCCGCCAGCCTGCCGTACTGGGTACCATCCCCGACCGGAGTCGGCTTCGCCTCATGCGGATCCGCCGCAATGTTGTACAGTAACCGCCCCGGCGGCCGCGTGCCCAGGATCATCAGCTTCCACGCGTCGAAATAGACCGCCTTCTGCTCGGGACCACTCTTGACAGCCTCAGCGAACGCCGGACGACGCTCTCCCGCGGCCTCCCCGCTCATGAGCGGCACGAGCGATGCGCCCTGCACGTCTAGCACGGGCGGCATGTGCAGTTGCTCCAACAGCGTCGGCATAACATCGACCAGACTGACCACCCCGGGAACACGCTTCCCGGCGGGCAGAACACCCGGCCAACGCATAATCAGCGGCACATGCAGATCCGTGTGATGGACGCTGAAGCCGTGCTCCCACAGGCCATGCTCGCATAGCGCTTCCCCATGGTCCGCCGTCAAGATCACATAGGCGTCGTTCCATAACCCCATTTCCACAAGCTGGTTACGGAGATCATCCAGGTGGCGGTCCTGTTCACGCACCCCGGCGTCATAGCGCGCCACCCAATATTCCCGGTAGCGCAGCAAGCGCTTGTGCTGCTCAATGTCCGTGACCCTAGCCGGCTGTTGGCGGAGATAGTTGAGCCCTTCCCACTCTGCCGCCGTCAACTGCCGCTTGTCGGGCTGCCCCTCAAGAGCATCGAGCAACGGATCAAGATACTCGGGGCTGGCGTCGTAGGGCCCGTGCACGTCCATGTAGTGCAGGTAGAGGAAGAACGGCCGCGTCGTGTCGCGCTGACGCAGCCAGTCAACCGCCGCCGCACTGACCACGCTCCCGGGAGTCGTGTTCTTGGCGAAGCTGGCGTCAAAATGCGCAAACCCCTGCGCAAATCCAAACTCCTTGACAATAAAAGGGTTAGCGACAAATGCCGCCGTGTCGTAACCGTTCTTCTGGAACACCTCGGCAAGTGTTTCGAACTGCTCGGCGAACACCCGTATCTTCGGCCCCCCCTCGAATGCCCCACCTAACGCCGCACCATAGCGCACGACTTGGTGTACTGTCGGGTGCATCGAGCAGAACAGCGAGGCGACCGAGGGTTGCGTCCAAGGGGCCTGGGCGACTGCGAGATCGAATGTGACCGCCTCGGCCGACAGTTCGTCCATCATGGGCGACAGGCCGCGCGCACAACCATAACTTGTTAATCTGTCAGCCCTTAGGGCGTCAATCAACAGAAAGACGATGTTCGGTGGCTTGGTTTGACGGGCGGCTGCGCCAGCCGGGGAATCCGACCCACCACCAGCGCAGCCCGACAGCGCGACGCCCGCCATAGCGAGCGCAACATATATCAAAGAGTCAGTCCATCGTCGTCCCAACCCGACCATCCACTCCCACGCCAGTTGCCGCGCGGCTAGCTTGGCCACGCCAAGCCCCCCTCGGCCTGGCTGCCGGCGGGGTGCATCCTTGGTTATTCGTACCGGAAGCCAGTCTTCCAGTACTACGTCGCTGCCGCCTACCAGTGCTCACAATCACGACCCCGCCGATCTTCCTCATTGGGGCCACTTTTCATCCTATCGGACTACCGGGCAAACGGCCCCCGCAGCGCGCCATCCATTCAGGATTCCTGCCGACCCGCCAGGCGCCCTGAATCGACGACCGGGAATCCGCGCTGCTCAGCCGGCGTGGGCCACAACAGGCTGACAACCACGTTCACCACCAGCGCCAGGACGAAGGCCAGCACGAGGTTGTACACGTGGACCCCGGTCGCAGCCTCATCGTACAGGTGATGCCAAGCTATCGCTGTGACGAAACCGGTGAACATGCCCGCCAGGCAGCCCGCGTACGAGGCCCGCTTCCACAGCAGGATCAGAATCACCTGCGGACCGAAGGAGGCGCCCAGTATGGCCCAACCATAGGTGAGGACGAACTGGTAAACGTTGATATCCCGGTTGAACACGAGCAGAACCGCCAGAACGCCCAGCCCCAGGACGGCCAGACGGTTGACCACCAGGTGCGAGCGCTTTCCGGCTTTTTCGAACAAGCGCGCGTACAGGTCGTTGGCCGCCGCGCTCGCGGCAACGACAAGCTGGCTGTCCGCGGTCGAGCAGATGGCCGCCAGCACCGCCGCCAGCACCAGGCCCGAGAGAACCTCGGGCAGCATATGCATCGCCGAAATCACCAGGCCCAGTTGTTTGGCGTTTTCGGATTCGGTCAACAGGTGGCCCCACTCCACGCCACTGAGTGTGAGCGCCCGCGCCAACAACCCAATCGTCACCGCTCCCCAGTAAACCAGCGCGCCCCACACAACGGCTATTGCGCCGGCAGCAATCGCCGTCTTTCGGTGCCTCAGGGCCATGAACCGCACCAGCACATGCGGCTGCCCCGGGTAGCCGAAATTGATCCCCAACGCCGTGTGGCCCAGCAGAAACCCGATTAGCGCGGCGGTTTGGGCCTGCGTGTTGAATGGCGGGATAAACCCGAGCAGCCCAGAGGCGGCTCCGGACGCCTCGGCGGCCTCGAACTGCTCAACAATGAAGCCGTAGCCGTGCTGCGTCGCCAGCAGGTACAGCGGGAAGACGACCAGCGTGCCCACCATCAGCAGGGCTTGCAGGAAATCGGTCCAGCACACGGCCCGGAAGCCGCCCGTAACCGTGTAGAGCAGTACGATCACGCCGCCGATGAGCACGCCCACATGGTAGTCCACGCCGTCATAGCTGAGGCTGAAGACGCTCGCCATGATCGACTCGAAGTAGCCCCCGAATGTGGCGGCGAAGGCCTGTCCGGCCGCCGCAAACTGGGCCGCGACGTACAACAGCATCGAGACGAGAATGACCAGAACCGAGAGCGCACGCAGCAACGGGGTGTGTTCGCGGAAGTTGAAGGCGAAGAAGTCCGGCAGCGTCACGGCTCCCAGCGCGCGGGCTCGGTCATTCATGCGTCCTGCGATAACGAACCAGTTGAACACGAAACCCAACAGACAGCCCGGAATGATCCAGTACGCCGAGATGCCCGTACCGAACGCCATGCCCACCAGTCCCAGCGTAACCCAACCTGACTCGCTCGAAGCCGAGGCCGAAAGGGCCGCCACCCAGCTACCCAACGAGCGTCCGGCGAGGAAGTAGTCTTCGTCGCTATGGCGCGCGAAACGCGCCGAATACAGCCCCACCCCGACGATCGCCAGCGTGTAGATGCCAAACGCCACGCAGATGATTCCGGAATTGATTTCAGGAGGCATTCTTCACTCGCTCGCTGTGGCCTGAAATAGTCGCGGGAGGACGAATCGCTTTGTCATTATCGACAAGCCTCCGCCGCGCAGCAACCGCTGGCGGAGGCGCGCGCCCTGGTTTGACGCGTGCTGACGCGAGGGATATTCTAGGGCCGCCTTCCCAAACTGGAGCCACCCCTCGATGTCGGCCAAGGCGAAGATTCTGCTCATCGACGATGATGAGGATTACCGTGCATCCACGCTCTCCCTGCTCGTGGGCGAGGGCTACCTAGTCGTCGAAGCCTCCTCCGGACAGGAGGGTCTGGCCGCCGTCCGCAAACACCGGCCAGACTTGGTCATCGTCGACGTCATGATGGAGAGCCTGGTGGCGGGCTACTCCTTCACCCAGGCCGTCAAATTCGGCAGAGACTACCAGGACCTCAGCCAGACACCGATCCTGATGATCTCCTCCGTCGAAGAGGACCCGGCCAGCATGTACAGTTGGATCGGCGACGCCAGCCGTATCACGCCCGACGCCTATCTGGCCAAGCCGCTCGACGTGGCACGATTTCTCGAGTGCGTCCGTGAGCTACTGCAACGCCGCAACAACCGCCCAGCTTGACCAGGCCCGACCACCGGAGTACGCTGTGTTCTCACCCCGCAATGGAGCGTATCGCAATGGCGGCGAAAGCGCGCATCCTGATTATCGATGACGATGATGACTACCGCGCTTCAACTCGGGCACTGCTCGAGGGCGACGGCTACGAGGTCGTCGAAGCTGCCGGTGGTCCCGAAGGAATCGAGGCCGTGCGGGCACAGTCGCCGGACTTGATTGTTCTCGACATCATGATGGAAAGCCCGGTCGAGGGCTACACGGTCGTGCAGGCGCTGAAGTTCCACGGTCAGTACACCGACCTGGAACAGATCCCGATTCTGATGGTGTCATCGGTAAAGCAGGACCCGGCCACGCTCTTCCCGATGGCCGGCGATATGCCCACCATCCAGCCAGATGCCTACATGACCAAGCCCCTGGACATACCCAAGTTTCTGGAGTCTGTACGCAACATGCTGGCCGACTAGCTGCGTGTAGACGCGGCGGCGTTTGGCTGCCACACTGTGCCGCGTCCTCGAACACCGGGTCGCTGTTGTAGCCTTCGCCGGCTTCTTCCCGGCGGCTTGGTCTGACCACAGTCAGATCACTCACCGCCGGAACTGTCGGCGCTGAGGCCAGACAGGACACCGCCGGTCCTGGTGCGACCTGTCGCCGTGTCAGACACTGTGGCCGTTCGGTGGGCCGAGGACCCGGGCACCCGGAAACGAAAGATGGATGCACCAGCCATGAGTGCCCAGCCAGCCACGACGGAACCGATCGTTGTCATCGACGATGACGAAACCATGCGCCGCGCCTGCCACGCCGCGCTGCGCCGCGTCGGCTACCAGGTCGAGACCTACTCCAATGGACCCTCCGGCCTCGAGCGCATCAAGGAACTGAAGCCCGGCCTGCTCATCGTCGACCTCAAGATGCCCGGCATGAGCGGCATGGAGGTCATCGAACACGTTAAGCGAATCGACCCCGACCTGGTCATCGTCGTAATCACCGGGTTCGCAACGGTCGGCACCGCCGTCGAGGCCATGAAAGCCGGCGCGTACGATTTCGTGCCCAAGCCTTTCACGGCGGAGGAGCTGCGCATCATCATCGCACGCGGCTGCGAACGCCGCCGGCTGGCAATGGAAGCAAAGCAACTACGGCGCGAGAAGGAAGCCCAGGCCCATCGCTTCATCACTTTCGTCTCGCATCAGTTGCAGTCACCCTTGGGAGCTGTGCAGCAATACCTGGATGTGCTGCTGCATCAGATGGGCGGCGATGCCCCTGAACAGCATCGAACGTGGATCGGCCGCTGTAGCGAAAAGCTCAACCAGATGCACAGCATCATCGACGACTGGCTGAAGCTCGCCAAGGTCGAAGGCGGCCAATTGGCAACCGAACGCGTCCCAGTCTCATGGCAACAACTGGCCGAGGAAACGCTCCCCGGATTCGCGGCCGAGGCCGAGCAAGGCGGCGTCACGCTCTGCAATCAGGTCCCCGCCGACCTCCCCGCCGCACTCGGCGACGAGTCCGCTTTGCGCATGCTCCTGGCCAACCTCGTCGGCAACGCCGTCAAATACAGCCCACGCGGGCAGGTAACCGTGTCCGCTTCTGCCGAGGACGACACCGTCACCCTCGCCGTTTCCGACACGGGGATCGGTATCGCCCCGGAGAACCAGGAGCATATCTTCGAAGAGTTCTACCGAGTGAAAGACAAGTCAACCCGCGGCATCGCCGGAACCGGGTTGGGCCTGCCAATATGCCGGAAGATCGCGGAGGAGTTGGACGGGCAGGTCACGGTTGCCAGCCAGCCTGGGCAAGGCTCCACCTTCTCGGTCACATTGCCGCGGGCCGAGACCGGCCGCGCCAAACCGGACGCCATCGAAGACCTCCCGCTCGGCAGCGCCTGATGAACCGGTTCCGAAAGGCAGAGACGCTCACGTGCTCGGCGCCACCGCACGATCGCCGCAGAGCCAAGAAAGCCGCGGCCCCGCGAATGGAACCAGCGGCGCATGTACTCGACCGGCGCGCCGCCTATCGCCACCAGCCGGAGGCCAACTGAACGCACCATGCAAGCTCCACGCCTCACGCATTCGCTCAAAGCTCGCATCGTCGTCAGCTATTCGTTAATCCTGATCTTGGGTGGCGTATCCACATCAGCCATAGGCATTTACGTTACCGGCCGCGCCATTCTGCTCCAGGCTCGCCTACAGGTCGAGCACGGCCTGTCCACGGCGAGCTCCATCCACCTGCAACGCCGCGACCAGATTCGACAATGCGTCGAACTTGTAGCCACCGGCGGCCGCCTTGGCGCCGCCTTCGACGAAGACATGCTGCAACCCGACACCGCCACTGCCGCCTACCTCGGCGCCATCCGCGCCCAAAACCGGGTCGACTTCCTCTCTGTCGCGGACGCTACCGGGCGCGTGATTCTCCGTACGACCGGCGCCGAAACCACCGGCGACAACGTTAGTAGCTTGGCGCCAGTCGCCCGAGCAATAGCGGGCGAGAGCGCCGCCAGCACAGAGATAGTACCCAACGGACTCCTGCTGAACGAAGATCCGGCGCTGGCTGAGCGCGCCCGGATCGAGCTCGTTTACACGCCCGAGGCCCGCCCACGCTCCGACGAATACCTCAACTCCGGCATGGTAATGATGGCCGCCGCACCGGTCCTCGACGACGACGGTCTCATCATCGCTGTCCTCTACGCGGGGCAGCTCCTGAATAACTCCGATCCCGACCCCGCAGCGCACCGCGGGCACGCCTTGGTGGACGAAATCAAGCAGGTCCTGTTCCCCAGTCTGCAATATGAGAACCGCCAGATAGGCACCGCCACCATCTTCCAGGACGACGTCCGCATCACCACCAACGTCATGACAGCGCAGGGAAAACGCGCCATCGGGACGCGCGTCTCGCGCGAAGTCTACGACGCCGTCATGGTCGCCGGGCGGCCTTGGATGGACCGGGCGTTCGTTGTGACTGACTGGTATATCACGGCCTACGAGCCGATCGTAAACCTGGCCGGCAGCCGCATTGGCATGCTCTACGTCGGCCTGCTCGAACGCCCCTACACCGCCGTCCGTGATAATGTCACCTTGATCTTCGCCCTGATCGCCTTGTTCTGCTTCATCTTGATCGTGGTCGTAACGTACTTCCTCACTCGCAGCCTCCTGCGCCCCATAGAGCAAATGGTCTCCGTCTCACAGAGCATCTCCGCCGGCGACCTCAGCCGCCGCGTCGATGTAACCGATCAGAGCGAACTGGGCGAACTGGCCAGCTCTTTCAATGCCATGCTGGATCGCATCAACCAAATGAAAAGCCAGCTCGAGCAATGGGCCAAGACCCTCGAGCAAAAGGTCGAACAACGCACGCAGCAACTCATCAAGGTTCAGGCCGAAATGGCTCGCACAGAACGACTCGCCTCCGTCGGCCAGTTGGCCGCTGGCGTGGCCCACGAGATCAACAACCCCCTCGGCGGCATCCTCACCTTCGCTTCATTGGTGCTCGAGGATCTGCCACCCGACAGCCCGATGCGAGAAGACGTCGAGGAGATCGTCCGCCAAACCAGACGCTGCCGCAAAATCGTCACCGGCCTACTCGAATTCTCCCGCCAGGGTGAACCTCAGATGGCGCCCGCAAACATCAATCAGGTCGTCTCCCAAACGCTCGGCCTAGTCGAGAAACAGGCCATCTTCCACAACATCCAGATCGTGCGCAAATTCGATCCCGAAATGCCTGAGACCGTTATCGACGAATCACACATGCAGCAGGTCTTCATGAACATCCTGCTCAACGCCTGCGATGCCATGGAACAACGCGGCACGCTCACCGTCGAAACCGGCCATGACGCCAGCAAGAAAACCGTCTTCACGCGCTTTACCGATACCGGCTGCGGCATTCCGAAAGAGATCCTCGGCTCCATCTTCGACCCCTTCTTCACCACCAAAGACCCCGGCAAGGGCACCGGCCTCGGCATGGCGGTGGCCTACGGCATCGTGACCGGCCACGGCGGACGCCTTGAGGTCGATAGCGAAGTTGGCAAGGGAACAACGTTCACCATAACGATACCGCTCCAAGACGAAGCCTGATCCCAGCAACACGGTGTGGCTTATAGCTCATTTGATCACAAATACTTAGGGAAATGCGACGCCAGCGCCGCATTTCCCGGAACCGCTTCCGGGGACGGCCTCCGCTCCACAACCTCGCGACCACGCCAGGCGCTCTCCCACGCCGCCGCTCGCTTGGCGCACCGCACTCCACGGTTGACAATCCGAAACAACGCTGCTTATGCTGGTGCCCCTCGCAAGGAGGCAGTCATGTCAAAACCGGTATCACGCCTTGGAAAAGGGCTCAGTGCGATCATTGGACCGCGCGACGGTAGCCAGCTTGGCGGGCCAGCGAGCACCCCAGCACCAGATGAAGACGGACTCGCGCGTGCAATCCCCATCGATAGAATCCGCCCCAACCAGCACCAGCCACGTTCGCGCTTCGATGAGACCTCCCTCGCAGAGTTGACGCGCTCGATCGAGGCCAAAGGTGTTCTACAGCCGATCGTCGTGCGGCCCACCAATGATGGGCAGTACGAGCTGGTCGCCGGCGAACGACGCTGGAAGGCCGCCCGGGCCGCCGGCCTTCAATCGATTCCGGCCACGATCCGCCTGGTGACGGACGCCGAATCGCTCGAACTGGCACTAATCGAGAATCTTCAGCGTGAGGATCTTGGCCCGTTGGAGCGTGCGACTGGCTACCAGCAGTACCTTGACACTTTTTCGGTTACTGCCGAAGAACTCGCACAGCGCTTGAGCGAGAGCCGTGCCAACATCTCTAACTACTTGCGGCTGCTTAGATTACAGCCAGATATCCGGAAGATGATCGACACCCGTGAGCTCGGCATGGGCCAGGCCCGAGCCATCGCCGGCGTGGCCCAGAGCGAAAGGCAGCTCGCCCTGGCACGCCTCGCAATACGGCGAAACCTCTCCGTACGGCAGGTCGAAACGCTCGCACGAGACCAGACTTCCACACCCGCCCACAAGAGCCGCGAAATCCATCCGGCCGCTAGGCATATCGAAAACGTGGCTACGACGCTCAGCCACAGCCTTGGCCTGAAAGTGCGCCTTTTCTCCGGCAAGAAGAAGAACTCCGGGCGCGTGGTCATCCACTACAACAGCCTCGAAGACTTCGACCGCATCGCCCAACGCATTGGTGGACGCGCCACTCTGGAGGAATAGCCATGCCCACCCAGCGTGAACCGGCTGTCGCCGGCCGCTTCTATCCGGCGGAACGTCAGGCGTGCGAGCGAATGCTCGACGAGATGCTCGGGAACGACTCTGCGCCACCAGCACTGGCAGCAATCGTTCCGCATGCCGGCTGGGTCTATAGCGGCCCCACCGCGGCGCTAAGCCTGTCAGGAGTGAAGAAGGCAGAGCCGGAGACCATCATAGTATTCGGCGCCATGCACACGTTTGCCCACAACGACGCTAGCGTGTACGGCTCGGGCGGCTGGGTGACCCCGCTTGGCACTATTCCGGTCGATGACGAACTCGGCCGAACACTGACAGAAAGCGAGTTACTCGTCGAAGATCCGACAGTGCACGCACACGAGCATTCCATCGAGGTGCAGCTTCCGCTTATCCGGCGGCTGATGAAGGACGCCCGCATTCTGCCGATCATGGTGCGTCCAGGGCCAGCAGCGCCGGAGGTTGGCCGCATTTGTGCCAGGCAGGCGGCCGAGTTGGGCCGGCGAGTGGCGTTTGTGGGTTCGACAGACCTGACCCACTACGGACCGGCATTCAGCTTCGAGCCGCACGGGCGGGGCGAAGCGGGGATTCGTTGGGCGAAGGAAGTCAACGACAGACGATTCGTGGAGCTCATCGCAGCGCGGGACGCCGATGCAGTCGTCCCGGAAGCCGCCAGAAACCGCAACGCTTGCGGCGCCGGCGCTGTGGCCGCCGCGATAGGGGCTACGCTGGAGGCCGCAGGAGGGGAGTATGTTGAGCTGTGCCACACAACGAGCGCCGAGGTCGAGGGGACTTTGGCCATTGCGGTGAACTCGGTTGGCTACGAAGCAGGCGTGTTTCAGTTGCCGAGCTGATTAGCGCGGAAAGACATTCCGGGTATAGGGGCAGACCCCGGGTAGCATCCACGACCGTTTCACGTGAAACATCGAATCCGCGATCGGATCAGTGGTCGCCGAACCACACCGAATCCGCTCCCACCCACCCGCGCAAGGGGCCTGGCATACTGGGCGATAACCGTCACTGGCACCGAGACCACCGCAGGGTTGCCCCCCAGCGAAGCTCAGTCGGCGCCCGGCCCATATCCTACATCTTCTATGATTTATAGACAAGGCCCGGCCTCAACCCGCGCCACCCCTGGCGCCGATGCGCCCTTCACTCCTGCCGCAGCGATGCCCCAAACGTGCGATCCGCCTCGGGTCCACTGCAACCGGCCCGGCTGAAGGTCTCAGCGGCCGGGGCAGTCCACCAGAGGCGGACCGTGTGCGGGTCCAGCCCGCGCGCGTTCGTATCAGCGTATGCCCTGCGTCTATCCCAATAGGGCGATAAACCCGTCGATGTCAAAGCCATTGACTTCGCCGTCGCCGTTTGTGTCGGCGGCGCGCAGGCGGCAGGGGCCATAGGTGGCTTCGAACGCGGCCTGATTGTCGAGGGCCTCGATGAACAGGTCTATGTCGAATCCGTTCACCGCCCCGTCGCCGGTCATGTCGCCCACCTTCAGATACTCGGCGACCAAGTTGACCTCGCCTCCGACCGTATGCAACAGAACAGTTTCGCCGTCCGTCTGGTCAACGCCGCCAATTTCCCAGTTGCACAGCGTCAGTTCGTCGCCTGAGACGGTGGGGCGCTGCGGGGCCGTAAGGGTCACGTTTTCGCCACTATCGTAGACGCGCGCGAACTCGGTAGTGCCATCGCCGTTGCTGTTGTTGTCAAGCGGCGCGACCTGGATTGACACCCCGTTAACCGGTGTCGAGCTGATGGTGAGTGTGTGCGCCGCACCAGACACGACCTCGGCCTGGTCTTCGTACGGCAGGAAATTCTGCGCCGTAACGGTCACATACATAGTTCCGGTGCTGGACGGGGAAAACCAGAAGGTTGCCATGCCGGAGTAGTTTGTAAGTTGCACCTCGTAGACGTCGCCGTCCTTCCAAAGGCAGACGGTGGCATACTGCAGGGGGCTGCCGCCGTCATAGACCTGCACCGGGAAGGCCGTGTACTGGCCTTCGGTCAGCGTGGGATCGTGGGTGACGGTGAGGGTTTGCGGATCGTCGGTCCAGATCGGCAACTCCGGCTCGCCCAGCAGCGTCAGCTCGGTGTAGATATACCGCTCGGTCGTATCGCCCGAGACTCCGTCATTCTTGTGGTCGGTGAAGCAATGACCGAGCCTGTAGAAGCCATCGTAGAAGAGCGAGCGGAAGAAGAACCGGTCGAATTTCATCGAGAGTGTGCTCGACGACCCGGCCGAATACCAGCCGTAGCGCGAGTTCCCCACAAAGCCGACGCCGCCGCCGTCAGCGTCGCGAATGAAATGTTCGGCAACACAGTCAGTGTAGTCGTAGGCGTTGGCCCAGCACCCGATCGAATACATGATGCTCTGGCGGTCACCATTGTAGAAAGCGTCCACTTCGGCCTTGGTCAGGTAGAGGTTGTGATTGGTAATCCCGACGCCGATGTAATCATGATCGCAGTGGTCAACGTGGTTAATCAGGTTCTGGCCTTCGTTGATGGCGGCCTTAACGTAGGTCTCGTGAACCCCGCCATAACTATCGTAGACCTTGGTCTCATCCCAGCCGGCGGGGACATACTGCGTACTGACGTACTCCGTGCATTCCTCGCCCTGTGTGCTGGCATCAAGATCGAAGCCGAACTGGCCGATCTTCTTGGCATAGTCGGTTAGCGGCGGGTTCTTCTGGTAGGTAAGCGCCTGGTTGACAAATCTGGTGATACCGGCGGCGGTTCGGAGGGGGGCGCGGCCGACGTAGACTTCGCAAGTCCAGTCGTTGTCAAAGTCGGCATAGTAGGTGTCATTGGGGACATTGTCGCCGCCGATGTAGCGCGTGTGGCAGGGGACATTATCCGTATCGGCGCCGAGGAGGAAGTACATCGCGCCCCAACTGCTGTATGCGTCTTGGAAGAACTCCTGTATCTTGTCCTGGTTGGTGCCGCTGTAGCCGCCACTGTTGTAAATCCAGTCGGTCGTGACGATGGTGGCGAGCATGCCCTTTTTGGTCTTCCAATCGGCCAGCGGCTGCAATTCGTCGACCCAATCGGCCTTGGTGATGATGACATACTCGTAATCACCCGGGGAGACGCCGATCGTGCGCGGGGCGCCGGTCAACGACCGCAGTTGGACAGCGAGGGGATTCACGACCATGCTCTCGACCGTTGCCTGAACGGCAGCGCGGCCGGTGGTCGAAAGGCGCTCGGGCAGGTAGTCGCCGCAAACGTAGCCGCCGACGCCGTCGATGACGATGTCGATGTCGGTGTGCAGGATGAGTTTCTGCTCGGCGGCGACGTATTGCAGCGGGAAGACGCGAATGACGGCCATGCTCTGGCCGGCCAGGTCGGTCTGGTAGGAGAACTCGGCCAGCATAGCCGGGACCGCCTCGAACGAAGCGTAGGCCGTGGGATCCGGGGCTATGAAGTCCTCGTCCGCGAACGCCTCGCCCAGCCGACGCGGGGGTTGATTCGGGAGGAGGTTGTACTCGCGCGCGAGGGCCGTCGGGGTTGAGCTCAGAACGCGGACGCCGGTGGCAGTCATCTCTGCGGGCAGCGCGATGCGCACTGGCACGGCGGGCAGCCGTGGTTCACCGAATGCCCCGGTGCTGTACGCATCAGGCAGGCTGACTGTGTCGAAGCCGTGAAAACTCCCGAAGACAAGCTCATCGGCGGAGAAGTTCGCCGTGTAGTGCACCTGGAAACCCTGGGGGTCACCTCCCCAGGCGGCTTGGCCGGGCACCCTCTGGGCGATTGCCGACGACGTCAGAGCCAGCATGGCCAACGGTATTACCGCCACCCGCAGGCGCGTCATTCTGGTAAGAGTGATCTTCATTGCTTGCTTCTCCTTTCTCGATTGATCCGTCCCATGGCTGTGGGCCACTGCCACCAATAGCAGCAGTACTCTGCCGTGCAGGGGGCGCGCGGCGGCGTTCGCGACGAATAGAAAGAGTGCAACGTCCTATAATATAGGGATTGCTGGGCCGAAGCCGGCGCGTGTATCGGTGAAGATGACGGTCCTGTCCCGGCGCAGCCGCGCCAGCGGTGGACGAGGCCCGGGCAGTTGAGGTCGAAACCCATCGCCAGCACGCGCGGGCAGCGCGTACGACCGACATCCGCGCCCACCGGTGGGCGGGATGTGTCGCCGCGCGGCTCGCCCTTCCTGTTTGTTCCGGCATCAGGCGGGAGACTTGATCGCTGGAGGCGCGATGTCGCGGCCGACCAGGCGCGCTACTCCCACCAAGCATACCATCACAACTCACAACCATTATACGCGTGGGCTGCTCGCGGTAAAAGTGCGAAGCCGCCGCGGGGCGGCCCGGTTCCGGCGTTTCCCGCTGAATAGGCTTGTTCTCGGACGGCGCGACGCAAATTGCGGCGTCGTCGCGCGCTGCGGGTTTCGCACCGGACGGCGGTTTCGCTATTATCAGCGGTTCCGACCAGCCATGAAGAACGCGCTGTTGGTCGCGTCTGTTGGCGGGGCGCGACCTCACAGCCTGGCCCGGCTCGAAAGGATGCAAGTTATGGAACAAGTCGCACTCGATGGCAATTCGCTATCTATTGAACAAATCGTCGCGGTCGCCCGCGCAGGTGCCCGAGTCTCGGTCGCGCCGCAGGCGCGTGATAAGGCGCAACGCTCGCGGGACTTCCTCGAGCGGTGCGTGGCGGACGACCTTGCAATCTACGGTGTGACCACGGGCATCGGGGAGTTCGCCCGCATCCGCATTTCGCCGGAGCAGAGTGCCGAACTCAGCCGGCGCATCATTTACAGCCATTCGGCCGGAACCGGCGGTCCGCAGCCGGAGGACGTCGCGCGGGCCGCCATGCTGTTGCGGGCCAACGTGTTGGCCAAGGGTTACTCGGGCGTGCGGCTGAGTCTGCTCGATACCGTGATCGACATGATTAACAAGGGCGTGGTGCCCTATATCCAAGAGAAGGGCTCGCTGGGTGTGAGTGGGGACTTGTCGCCACTGTCACAGTTCGCCGAGGTGGCCATCGGTGAGGGGCGCGCGTGGTACAAGGGCGAGTTGTTGCCCGGCGGAGAGGCGATGAAGCGAGCCGGCGTCAAGCCGACCGACCTGACGTACAAGGAGGGGCTCGGGTTAATCAACGGCTCGCAGGTGATGACCGCCGGGGCAGCCCTGCTCGTGTACGACGCGGAGCGTATTCTCAAAAACGCGATGATCGCCGCCGCCATGACCGCAGACGCGCTACGGGCGGTAGCCAAGGCGTTCAACCCACTGGTGCATCGTGCGCGCCCGCACCGGGGGCAGAATGCCGTGGCCGCCAATCTGCTGCGCCTGTTTGCCGACAGCGAGATCATGAAGAACCTGACCGGCAAGGTGCAGGACGGCTACAGCATCCGCTGCACACCGCAGGCATTGGGGCCGTCGCTCGACACACTCGAGTACGTCCGCGGCGTGGTGAACGACGAGGCTAACGCGGCGGCCGACAACCCGCTTTTCTTCGGCGACGAGGGGCAGTACTTCGCCGCCGGGAATTTCCACGGTCAGGCGGTCGGGATGGTGGTGGATTTCTTGTGCATCGGGATGTCTGAGGTGGCAAACCTGTCGGAACGGCACACGAACCGCCTGCTTAACCCGACGCTCTCCGGGTTGCCCGACTTCCTGGTTGAGGGCAAGGGGCTGAACTCGGGCCTGATGGTGGCCCAGTACACCGCGGCGGCGCTGGTTTCGGAGAACAAGGTGCTGTCGCATCCGGCATCGGTGGACTCGATCAGCGTATCGGCAGACCAAGAGGACCACGTCAGCATGGGGCCGATTGCGGTCCGCAAGTGCACGGAGATTCTCAAGAACGTGCGCACCGTGCTGGCAATCGAGATGATGTCCGCGGCCCAGGCGTTCGAGTTCCACGACGGGCGCCGGCCGGGGAAGGGCACAGGAGTGGCGTACGACTTGATTCGCACGAAAGTGCCGAAACTGGTAGACGACCGCGTGTTGTGGCCGGATATCGAGGCGGTCCGCAAACTGGTCGAAGAGTGCGCGATCCTGGACGCGGTTGAAGCGGAACTGGGGCCGTTGATGCTGGCGCGCGACGTGGACATCCCGGGACCGAACGTGCCGGTGTAGCAGCCGGGAAAGGCACCAGCCGCGGCGGCGCGGATGGAGTTGAGGCATGGCGGTTTTGCGTCCTGCCAGCGCGAAGGACACGCCGGGAATCCACGAGTTGATCGCCGGCATCTTCGCGGACTACGCGTACGTCCTGGACGTGGAGCAGGAAGATCCCCATCTGCGGGCCCCGGGGGCGCACTTTCGTGACCGCGGGGGCGAGTTCTGGGTGGTGGAGCAGGACGGGCGCATCAGGGCCAGCGGGGCGGTGTTGCTGCATCCCGACAGCGCCGAACTCAAATCGCTGTATGTGCACCGTTCACTGCGCCGGCAGGGATGGGGGCGCCGCCTGACGCTAGCGGCGATCGAGCACGCACGCCAAGCCGGACGGCAACGCGTCATCCTGTGGAGCGACACGCGTTTTGAAGAGGCACACCGCCTGTACGAAAGCCTGGGATTCCTACGCACCGGCGAGCGCCACATCGACTGCACCAACAGCTTTTCCGAGTATGGCTACGAGCTTTGGCTGGATTGAGGGCGTCTGTGCCGGTTGAGCCAGAATACAACGGTGCCACGTGTGCCGGGCGGCGCTACGATTCGGGGGCGAAGTGTTCCGTCAGTACGCGCAGGGCGGCTGGCACGTCTTCGGCGCGGTGCAGTTCCAGCGCGTCGGGTTGTTCGCGCGTGATGGGCTCGAGCACCGGATGCCAATGGTCACCGAGCAAGATAATTGGTCGGTGGGAACGGAGCAGCTTCTTGTTCATGAGTTCCCACGCGAGTGCCAACTCGAGCATGGTGCCGGTACCGCCGGGCAGGACGACGTAGGCTCGGCCGAGTCGCACCAGCGTGTTCAGGCGCTGCAAGAGGTCGAAGGTCGGCACTTCCTGGCGAATGAACTCGTTGGGGCCGGAGCGGCCGAATATCTTGCACGTTACGCCGATGGTGTGTCCACCGACCTCAAAGGCACCTTGGGCGGCAGCCTGCATGGTCCCGCCGTAACCGCCGTTGCACAGTGTCCAACCGGCCTGTGCGATGGCGCGGCCGAGCTTTTTGGCGGTTTCGAACGCCGGGCTGATGGGCGGCGCCTGTCCGCTGCCAAAGACGGTGACGATCGTCTGTTTCATGCGTTGCACCTCGACGAGCTTGCCCGACAGTGTAGCGGCCCGCGGGCCGCTTGCCGATCGGTGCGCTGGCGTTCGCTCAACGGTCGCACGTAGACTGTGAATCAGAAGCCGGGCGTCTATGGTCGGCGCCGGGGCTGGTGGACCACGCGGTGCCGGGCAGCGGAGGAAGGCATGCTTAAGCACGGGTGTGATCTGTTGGCGGCTGGGGCCGGGGCGCGCGCCAGGCTGCTGGCGGTGGGGCTAGCGGCGGCCGTGATTGGTGCAGTGGCGGTGGTCCATGCGGTGCAGGAGCGCGAACGCGAGCAGGAGGCCACTTTGGCGGAGTTGGTGGCGCGCCTGGGGGACGAGCAGTACGACGTGCGCGAGCAGGCGACCCGCAGCATCTTCAAGCTTGGACGGTCCGCGCTGCCGCAGCTACGCGAGTTCCTGGCGCAGGAGACTGATCCTGAGACCACTCACCGGCTGCGTTTCCTCCTCGACAACATGATCCCGCCGGATCGCGCCGCACTGGTGGTCCGAGCGGAACCGGCCAGCGGCCTGAACCCGGGCGATCTGATCACGCACGCTAATGGGCGGCGCGTGCGGACCGCCGCGGCGCTGCACAGTCGTCTTAACGAAGCGGACGGCGGTCTGTTGTTGCGGGTCCAGGGGCAGTACGGACCGCGGGAGGTCGGCCCCGTGGGGGGTCATCCACGGCACGCCTATGCGGATTACCACGCACCGCGGGGTGACGCGCTGGCCGAGATCATCCGGCTGTATGCCGCCGGCTACGCCGAACGCGCCTATCAACTGCTGCAAACGGTGCCGCCGCCGATTCCAGAGGGGGAGCTATCGGCGGCGCTGCGGGCACGAATTGCATACACGGCGGGGGACGGGGCAATGGCCTGGCAACTAGTGGCTGACAAGCCCGCGCTGGCCCAGCCCGCTCAGCTCGGCAACCTCTGGTCGGATCCGTCGCGCCTGGATCTGACCGGACCGGGTCGGGCGCCGCTTCGGCTGGAGTGGCGCCTGTGGAGCACGGGAGCAGAACTTTCCTTTGAGCACCGCAACGATCCCGATCTGCGCGTGCAGCGCGTGCTGGTTCCGGCGCGGCGCTATGCGGACGCCCTGGGCGCGGCCGCCGAGTTCTGGTCGTCGCGCTATCGGTCCAGGCTGGGTGAGAATCCCGAGAACGCCCCAGCGGCGGGGAACATGTTGGCGGTCATGAGCTGGATGCTGTCGGAGATGGATCTGCTTTCGGAGTGCTGCCGGCTGATCGAGCCGCGCAGTGTGATCCTGCGGCGTGCGGAAGGCGGCGTGCGCAAGTGGATGCGCGTGCAGACCGATGCCTGGCTGCCGTTCCTGGCCGGCTCCCCGAAACAGGCCCTCGATGGGTTTTACGAAGACGCGCAGGACGTATTGCGGCAGGCCTCCCGCCGCGACCATGAGACCGTGCTGGTGCGCCAACCCGAAGTCGCCGCGATGATCGCGTTCTTCCTCTACCAGACTCCCGCGGATCCACGGGCGCTGGAGATGCTGCGGCTGGTCAATCGGCCGGGGCAAGCCGGCCTGAGCGCGTACGTGCACTGGATGTGTTACGGATTGCATGAAGCGAATCACGAACCGATCCGCGCACACCTGGCCGCGATCCTGCCCAGTCTGGCCAATGATGAAGTGGGGACGTGCGCGTTCGCGGTCGCATTGCTGGAGCTGCTGCGGACCACACCGAATGACGACGTGCTCGCCACGGCCCGGGAGCGGCTGGCCCAGAGCAGCGCGGCGGACACGCCCCAGTGGCTCGTCACGACTGATGTACTGCGATGTCTGGCCGCCGGACAGGTTGAAGCGGCGCGCCAGGTTCTGGCGTCGTGCGGGGGGGGGGCGCAACTGGCAGCGCTAAGGCACACGCTCGATTTCGCCGACCATCCGCCGCCGGGGGCGGATCGACACGCGGAGTTACTGGCACCGCTGCTGGCTGTGCCCATCGGACCGGAACGGGACGTCTGGCTGATCGTGACGCGCGACCGGCGCCTGCTGCGCTTCGATGCAGCAAGCGACCAACTGGCAGCGCTTGAGAAACCAACAGACACCTGGTTCCCGGGACCGCTGAACTGGCCCTGGATCGGACGGGAGGAGAACTCGGGGCGCGTATGGCTCTACGATCGTCGGCGGGTGATCGAAATCGCGGCAGACGATCGGGCGCCGTTGCGGCTGAACATTAGCGCCCGGGACATTCCGGCGTTTGCGCGCTTTGTCAGCCCGGTATTCAGCACGCTGGCCGGCGCGGCCGCCGCACTGCCTCCGGATGACGGCGAACAGGGCGAGTTTCTACGCGCAGAGCTGCGGGCGAACGGCGAGTTTGTGGCTAATCCGGCATTCCCGGAAATTGGCTTCATTCGCCCCTTGGCGGAGAACGAGCGCGTCGTGCATGTGGCGTTTCGCGGCGGACCGCATGTGCTGATTGACACGACAACGGGACGGGCGTGGACATCGGCCTGGATGGCCGAACGGCTGGGGCTAGGGGCGCCGCCCGCGTTCCTTGCCCAGGGGATGTGGCCGTGGGAGGGGGCCGTTCCGGGCGCGGAGTTGGTGGTCTTCCTGATGAGTGATCAGGGCCTGTTGCGGTTCGACGTCGCCGATGAAACGCTCGAGCGCCTGGAGTTACCTGGCGACGAGCCACATCCGGCGGTGATTCCGGAGTCGTGCCCGTACACGCGGCGGGACGCGCGCTGGGTGTATTGCGCCCGGCTGCCCGAAGCGGGCGGGCAAGTCTATCGGCTGAATGTGGGTGAACAGCGCATCGAGGCCATGGACATGGTCAACGAGATGTTGCCCGCGGGCTATTACGATACACAGTCGCGGGCGGCGCTGCGCGCCGCGCTGGAGCAGCGGCTCACCGGTGCCGGTTTGCCGGTCCTGGACGCACTGATCGCTGACGCGGCCGCGGCCGTTGCGCGGTGGGAGAAGCAACAACCATGACACCGTATTCACTGATACTCGGCGAGCGGCCCCTGGACCTGGAGACGCTCGACGCCTGCCTGGGGCGGCGGTTGCGCGTAACGCTGGCCGCCGAAGCACTGCAACGCGTGGCCCGCGGGAGGCGCTGGGTTGAGGAAGCGGCCCGGAGCGGGGCGGCGGTGTACGGGATCAACACTGGTTTTGGCCACCTCCAGAACCGGCGTATCTCGGACGATCAGCTCGAACAGCTACAAGAGAACCTGCTGTTATCGCACGCGGTCGCGGTCGGACCGCCCGTGCCGCCCGACATTGTGCGCTGGATGCTGTTGTTCAAGACGCACATGCTGCTGCACGGCCATAGCGGCGCGCGGCCGGAAACGGTGCGGATGTTGACGGCGTGGCTGGCGGACGATTTGCTGCCGGTTGTGCCCATGCGCGGCTCGCTGGGCGCCAGCGGCGACCTGGCGCCACTGGCCCACCTGTGCCTACCGCTGCTGGGACGCGGCGAAATGAGTGTGCCACGCCACGCCACCGAGTCCGGCCAAGATGAGCGAGAAGTACATCCGGCGGCGGAGGTACTGGCCGCCCACGGTTTGCAGCCATTGCGATTGGCATCGAAAGAAGGGCTGGCGCTGATCAACGGCACGCAGTTGATGTCGGCCTACCTGGCCAACGTGGTTGTGCGCGCCGGGCGTCTGGCCGATCTGGCGGACGTGATCATGTGCATGTCGCTGGAGGGGCTGCGCGGCAGCATCCGGCCGATGGATGAGCGCCTGCACGAGTTGCGGCCGCACCCCGGCGCCCAGACTGTGGCCGCGAATATTCGGCGTCACATGGCTGATAGCGAGATACTGCCGTCGCACGCCAACTGCGAGCGCGTACAGGATCCGTATTCGCTGCGTTGCGCACCGCAGGTACACGGGGCCTTCCGCGAGGCCCTGTGGCACGCCAGCGCCGTCGCGACACGGGAAGTCAACAGCGTGACCGACAACCCCATCCTCTTCGGCAGCGCGGATGACACGGACGACCAGCCAGTCGAAGCCATCAGTGGGGGCAATTTCCACGGGGCACCGCTCGCGCTGGTGCTCGACTATCTCGGCATCGCCCTGACCGATCTGGCCAGCATTTCTGAACGGCGGGTTTACCTGCTGCTCGCGGGGCACAGCGGCTTGCCCGAGTTGTTGATGCAGGAAACCGGGTTGAACAGCGGGTTCATGCTGCCGCAGTACACGGCGGCGGCGCTGGTCAATGAGGCGAAGGTGTTGGCGACGCCGGCTTCGGTTGATTCGATTCCGACCTCGCTGGGACAGGAAGATCACGTCAGTATGGGGGCAACGGCGGCGCTGAAATGCTACGAGATTCTGGATCGCGCCGAGACCGTGCTGGCGATCGAACTGATGTGTGCCGCCCAGGCGATTGACTTTCGGATGCCGCTCAAGACCGGCCTCGGCCCACGCGCGGCCCACGAGATTGTCCGCCGACGCATCACCCACGCCGAAGCCGACCGCCTGTTTGGAGAAGACATCGCCGCGGCGTTGCACCTGTTGCGCGCCAGCGCAGAGCTGCGTGCCGTGGCGCGGTGCTAGTGCGGTGTCTCACAAATAACGACATCCTTCCGAGCCGCGACCATGAGGGAGCGCTTGTGTCGGGAACCGGTCGGCGCCGCCGTCAACCGCTCTGACGGTCGCGGCTCGGGTTTGGATACGATGCCGTAATTGTGAGACACTACAGTAGCGGTCCAAGCCCGAAGCGCCTGCGAGGGCCTTACGAGCGTCGCGCAATCGTGGCCGGGGCCCGCGCTGACGCTTTGGGTTCTGATCCTGTGGGGGCTCCGCACAGCGGCCCGTCGATGGGCGCGGGTGCACGACTCGGGTACGATTCTCCGCAACGCTTTGTCCCCCCCGGATGAGCAACGAGGGTACGACGGATCATGACCAGCGAGATTTCACAACAGCCCCAGAAGCTTGGCTGGCGTTTTCCTGCCACGTTCTGGCATGCCAACGGGGCGGAGCTGTGTGAACGTGCGGCCTACTACGGCATGTTCATCACGCTGTTTCGCTACCTCAACGTGGACATCGGCTTTACGGACCCGCAAACGGGGGCAGTCACCGCGGCATTCGCCGGCGGCATATACTTCCTGCCGACGTTCATGGGCATCATGGCCGACAAAGTCGGCTTCAAACAGGCCCTCATCCTCGCGTTCACCCTGCTCACGGCCGGCTACGGCTTGCTCGGCGCCTTCCAACTCAAGCCAACCGCATTGATCGCGTTGTTCCTGATCATGTGTGGCGGGGCAATCATCAAGCCGGTCATCTCCGGCACGGTGGCCAAGTGCAGCGATTCCGCACACCGGGCTCGCGCCATGTCGATCTTCTACATGGTGGTCAACATCGGCTCGTTTTCGGGCAAGGGGCTCGCCGCCGAACTGAACCCGCGGCTTGGCATGCAATACATCAACTTCTACGCTGCCGCGATGACCTTTGTTGCCCTGCTGCTGATCATCGTTCTATACAAGAACGTCGACACCGCCGGAACGGGCAAGACGGTCAAGGAGGCCCTGCAGGGACTGTGGAAAGTGATGCAGCATTTTCGCTTTCTGAGCCTGATTCTGATCATCGCCGGGTTCTGGCTGATTCAGGGGCAGCTCTACGGCGCCATGCCAACGTTCATCGAACGTGTTTTGGGTAAAGGCTACAAGCCCGAATGGCTGGCGAACATCAATCCACTCACGGTGGTAATCCTCGTCGTGCCCATTACGCACCTGGTGCGTCACTTCCGGCCCGAAAACGCGATCGGTATTGGCCTGTTCATCATTCCGTTCACTGCGCTGGTGATCGCCCTGGGGCCGCTGCTGGATTCTGTCACGGGGGGGGCGATTGACCTCGGGCTGTTCTCGATACACCCCATGGTGATGATGATCATCATCGGTATCGCGCTCCAGGGCCTGGCCGAGTGCTTCCTGTCGCCGAAATTCCTCGAGTATGCCTCCAAGCAGGCCCCGAAGGGCGAAGTAGGCCTGTACCTCGGCTACCAACACTTGACGACGTTCTTTGCCTGGCTGGCGGGTTTCATCGCCGCCGGCCTGCTGCTCGATGGGTTTTGCCCGGACCCGCGGGCCCTCGAACCGCAGACGCGACACGAGTGGCGGATGGCAACCGACCCAAAGTATCAGTTCACGCTCACTGCAGAACAGCGCCCCGATCTGGGCGATCAGATCCCGATCCCGACATCGATCGCCCAGGCGCTCCGAGACCACGCCCTCGAGCTGGCCGACAACGTCACGCTCGCGAAACTGGAGCCGGCAGACAGTCGGAAGAGTGACCCCGCGCGCACCTGGAGAATCGAGGAGCAGTTGTTCACCGTGCGGGAAGAATGGGCGGCCCAGAGGCCCTGGTGGGCTCTGTGGCGCTCTCCCGACGCCTTGTTGATTACTCCCGACAGCTCGCGCTGGTCGGGCGTACCCGAAGAAGCCGCGCGCCGCTTCGACCTGCCCGGGAATCTGGCGGGCGACCTTAAGCATGATGCGCCTGTCAGCGAAGGGCTCAGGCGGGCGTTTGCGCAGCGCGGTATCGATCTGCCCGAGAACGCCTCTGTAAGAACCGAACGGTCCGCAGATGAAGAGGCTGGCGGAAGGGCCTGGAAGCTCGTCATCAAACATTACTCGATCGAAGAGTCGAAGCTGGAGACCGACGCCGAAGCCAGATCGGATGGCAGAGAAAAGGCTCTCAGGGACGTGCTGGTCTACTCGAACACGGCCCGAACGCCGGACGAGATGCCACCCTTGCCGGACGAGTACCGGCACGCACACTACATCTGGTACGTGTTCGCGGCCATCGGTTTCGCCGCCTTCGGGGCTTTGCTGGTCTTCAAGTTCGTGACGAATGCGATTGACCGCAGCCGGGCAATCACCGCCGGGGAGTGATGCTGTAAACCCACGCTGGATACGGCGGCCGCGCGGTAAGGCGTACGACGAAACATGTTCAGGCGGCGCATCAAGTGGTTCTGGATCCTGCTGACCGCCGTGACGGTCATCATCGTCGCGCGGCTGGTCGAGATGCAGGTGGTGCGGGCCGATGAGTACCAGGCGCTCGCCAATCGCCTGCTTATGCGGCCGGTGCGCTACCTGCGGCCACCACGCGGAAGTATCCTTGACCGGCGGGGAACGCCGCTGGTCAGCGATGAGCCGGCTTCGGACATCAGCGTGCACTACGCGGTGCTGACCGGTCAGGAAGACCATTTGCGGACGGTGGCGCGCGAATTGTGCAAGCCCGGCGGGCCGGCGGCAGCCAAGAGCACTGCGGAGGTCGTGGCCGAACTGCGCGAGGAGATTCCCGGTCTCTACCGGCGGTTGTCGGAGTTGACCGGCCAACCGCTGGCGGAGTTCGCGAAACGGGCGGAGGAGACCAGCCGGCGCGTCGAGCGCGTGCGGGCGGTCGTAGCCCGACACGCCGGACACGATCAGCCCGTCGCGGAGGAGTACGAGCTGCACCCCCTGATCGAGGGTGTGGACAACGATCTGGCTTTGGCGGTGCGGATGGAACTGGAGAAGTACTCCTGGCTGAAGCAACCGCTGCTGCGGGTCGTGCCAAGTTCGCGGTGGGTGGCGCACGATGTCGACGCATGCGTGCACGTGCTCGGGCGGCTCGGGGCGGTGAGCCGCGAACGGATCGAGCAAGACCCGCTCGCTGGTGACGATCTCCGCCGTCTGCGGCCTGGCGATCAGTGCGGTATTTCGGGTGTGGAGCGGCTGGCGGAAACGGTGCTGCGTGGCACGCGCGGCCGCGTGGTGGACGACTTCGACGGTACCACGTTGGAGTACCGGGAGCCAGAGCGTGGCAGCGACATCTACTTGACGATCGACGCCGACTTGCAGCGCAGAACGCTGGCCGTGCTGGACGAGGCGGTCAACAGCAGCGTCAATCCGGCCGGCGGGTCGGCGGTCGTGATCGATGTGGCGACGCGCGAAGTGCTCGTGCTGGCGAGCTACCCGGCATACGAGTACGACCGCTACTCGGCGAACTACGAACGCCTGCGGCGCGACACGCGTTGGACACCCTTGCGCTTCCGCGCGGTGTCGGGGCAATATCCGCCTGGCTCGACCTGCAAGGCGATTACGCTGATCGGCGGGTTGAGCGAGGGGGTCATCAACGAGCACGAGCGCATCCATTGCACGGGGCATCTGCTGCCCGACAAACCTGATAGCTTCCGCTGTTGGATCTACAATCAATACGGCGTAACACACGATAGCCGTGACCCGGCCGGGCAGAACGCCGAGCTAGCCATCCGCAACTCGTGCAACATCTACTTCTACAAAGTTGGCGACCGACTCGGGCCGGCGCGGCTATGCGAATGGTTCTCGCGGTTTGGTTTCGGGCGGCTTCAGGGCACCGGACTGATCGAGGAGAGTCGGGGAATCGTGCCAACCGAGGAGTGGCTGAAACAGAGCCGGGGGCGGGAGTACCAGGCGGCTGACGCGTGGAACTTCGCTATCGGGCAGGGCGAGGTGACGGCGACTCCGCTGCAAACGGCCAATGTCGCGGCCAGCGTTGCGTCGGGCTGCTGGGAGCCGGTGCACCTGGCGCGCACCGCAGATGGCGACTACCTCGGACCGGCAGCCGACGCCCCAATCGAATTCGACGAGCAAGCGCTGCGCATACTGCGCGCGGGCATGTGGCGGGTCGTGAACGAGCCGGGCGGCACGGGGCAGCATGCCCGACTGGATCGGCGGGACTATGAACTGTGCGGAAAGACCGGGTCGGCCCAGGCCATTCCCAGAGTTGTCACGTCGCGTTTCACGTTCGAGTGGCCGGACGGCACCCGCGAGGTGGTGATCGCCCCGACCAAGGAGGATGCCCGGGCGACCTTCGCCGACGAACAGCCGACGCTGGTCGGCCGGCACGCGGCCGCGCGTTTTCCAGAGTCGCTGGCTGGTGAGAAGCTGCCCGCGCACGCGTGGTTCATCGGCTATACACAGTCCACCGAAACGCGGCGCGGGGCGGCGCCGCAGCGCGGGGCCTACGCAATCAGTGTGATCATCGAGTTCGGCGCCAGTGGCGGACGAGTGGCGGGACCGGTCGCCAAGCAGATCGCAGAGCTGGTACTGGAACGGATGCCAGCCGAATAGCGCCCGCGCCGGCAGCTCACATCAATCGCGCGGCGAACCGATCTGCTCCAGGCGGGGCAGAGCGCTCCCCGACTTGTGCACGGGCCGGGACGACGCCCCACCGTCGCGTCGAACGCCCGTCCCCGCCAGGGTGAAGCACAGGTTATCCAGGCGAGTCGCGGCCCCCTCCCAGGAGCAGTGCGTTTCGGCTGTCTGCCGCGCGGCGCGGCCGATGGCGGCACGCATTGCGCGGTCCTTGCTCAGCGAGAGCAGGCCATTGGCTTGGGCGCGGGGCGCGCGGGCGATCCACGTGTTCTCACCATGCCGGGCGGGCAGGCTGCCGACAGCGTGCGGCGTGCACAGGACCGCCTTGCCCATCGCCCAGCCTTCCATGATCTTGTTCTTGATGCCGGCCCCCGTACGCATAGGCACCACCACGACTGCTGCCTCAGCAATGTAGGGACGGATGTCCGGCACATGGCCGACCCAGTCGATGCCGCCGATTCCCCGGAGGTGCCGCAATTGCGGCGGATTGCCCTTGCCCAGAATCCACCAGCGCATGCCCGGCCGGCGCCTCCGAAGAAGCGGCCAGACGCGTTCGGCGAAGAAGCGGACGGCGCTGATGTTTGGGCCGAAGTCCAGCCCACCCCAGAACACGATGCGGTTGTCGTCCTCGGTCGTGTTGGCCGGCGCGTAGTGCGCGCAGTCCACACCATGCGGGATGTAGTGCACGCGTCCGGCTGGTGCAAAAAACTGGGCGAACCGTTGGTCGCGCCGCGAGACGACCGTGATCGCGTCGATCTGCCGGTAGTGGCCGCGCTGGTATAGCAAGGCGGCGAGAAACGTCTTCAGGTCGCGCCACTTGCTCATACCGACGCCGAACAGGAGTTCGAGCAGACGGTGCAGGGCTTCGTCATCGACCAAGTCACAGATCGTCGGCACGTTTTCGATACGCGCCAGCGGCGCCAGCGATTGGGGGGCTACGCCGATCACCACGTCGGGGCGCCAGGTTCGCGTCAGATGCACCAGATCACGTGTGTATTCAAGGTTGATGCCAAAGAAACGCTCCCAGCGATTGGCCGACAGGCCCTCGGCCGCCAGGTCCACCGGATCCGAAAGCAGGCGCCCGCCTTGGGCTACGCGGCATTCGAAATTGAATGCCGGCAGCGGCTCTTCCGCTGGCCGCTCAGCCACGTACAGCAGTTCGTGTCGCCGCGCCAAACGCCGGCAGAGCTCGTAGCAATGCAGACGACAGCCGTTGTGCAACGGCCAAGGGGGCGCGGCGCTGGTTACGATGATGCGCATCAGCCGTGGTCCTTTTCGCCGCTCACGAGCACACTCGTCCGGTCAGACGACGTTGCAGGTACTCGAATCCGTCCACGTACTTGCGAAACAGGTTGTTGTCGTTCGAGCCGCCAATGCGCGCCAGGACGTAGCGGTCGCTCCTGGCCGTCACATAGCCCAGGTGCGATGCGCAGGCGCAGAGATAGCCGGCATCACGCACGAGTCCAATGTCGCGCTCGGCGTAGTCGCCTTTCATTCCGTTGGGGTAGCAGAAGCACGTCACCGGCACGTCGAGTTGCCGCTCGATATCACGCCGCACCCCAAGCGTCTCATCCCGAGCCTGCTGCGAATCGACCTGCGCCAGCAGCGCGTGTGAGCGGGAATGTGCCCCGATCTCCACCAGCCCCGAATGGGCGAGTTCTCTCAGTTCGGCCCAGGAGAGGAACGCGTACTGCGCGGGCGGGCGGGCAGGAATCGCCACATGAGCCCGGGCGGCGAGTTCGCCCAACGCCGTCTCACGGTCTGCCGCGTGCATCCGCTTGAGCACGGCCAGCGTCGCCGCGTACCGGGCCGGCGTGAGCTCGGCGAGGCCGGCGGCCCGGCTGCGCAGGAACCTGAGCTTGTCCGCCCACAACCAGCCGCCGTTATCCGCGAAGCCGCTGACGACGAACAACGTGACCGGCAGATCGAGGTCCTTCAGCACGGGAAAGGCCCAGCGCGCGAAATCCGCGTAGCCGTCATCCACGGTGATGGCGACTGTGCGCCGCGGCAACGGTGCACCGACGGCAATCAGGCGTGCCAGATCGCTCAGGCGAAGCGGGTGGTAGTAGCGTTTCATGTGCACTAGCTGGGTTCGCAGCACGTCGACCCGCACGCGTCCGTCGGGCACTTCGTCCGGCCCACAAAATCCGTGGTACACCAGAATCCGCGCGCAGCGCGCCGACAGCACGCGCGACAACCGGTAGGTGCCGGTGTTCGCGGCGACTTCGCGCCCCAGCCGTTTCAATTCGGCAATCACAGTCGGCCCCGTCTCTCGACTTGTGCGTCCACGTCGCAATCGCCCGCGTACAACCGCCACTGCGCCGCCGACGGCACCGGACATACCCGATCTGCGCTGCATCCGTAAAGGAAGTGCACGCCTGGGCGGCGGCGCGCAAAGGCCCCGCTCGGAAGTGCACGCAACAACGCCTCGTCGCTGGTCTGACATTCAAACAGCTCGACCCCCGCGGCGCGCATGCAGTGCTGGATCGCCACCACGAGGCGGCGCAGGGCGTCGTCGGTCAGCTTCGGTGGGTACAGCAGGTCGACCAGGGAGCCGCGGCGCGGCGCCTCCTCATAGACCCGCCACACTGCCAGCGCCGAAACGGATTGCCCGATCCGCAGGTGCTTGAGGACATAGCGCGGCGCCGGGCTGGCGAGGTATCGCCAGCGCATGAACGCCGGCGTGCGCGGGATACATGGCTCCGAAGCAAACTTGCTCCACGGCAGGGCCGTGGTCAGCGGCCAGTCCGCGCTCGCCGGCCAGTCCGCCACCTCAACGGCGCGGAGCAGCGTTACCGGTTCCTGCGGTGAGGCCGACGCACCCTTGCCGCGCGGCGGGCCTAGTCCCAGGCGCCGGCGCAGCCTCTGGGCCACGCACCGCGCGGGCCGCAGAAACTGCCTGTGGATGGTCATAGTGCCGGCGGCGCGCCAGCCGCTCTTAGTGAACAGTCCGCACGAGGCTTCTGTCTGGCCGAGACTCATCAGCAGGGGGTAGTCGGCGAACGCGGCGCGCAGCAGTTTGCCGCCGATACCGCGCCGCTGGTACGCCGGCAGGATGAAGAAATCCACGGTCCACCCGGCCCGCCGCGCTTCGCCTTCGAGTCGGATGTCAACCGGAATGACCCCGAGTTGGCCGACGGGTTGCCCGTCGACCCAGAACACGTAGATCGGCAGAGTGCTGTCATGGAAGGAGACCGGGTTGTGCTCGAAGAGCCAGCGGCAGTAGCGCAGGTGGGCCTCCCAAGACTCATCGCCGAAAACAGCCCGCGCCAGTCGCTCGTAGGGCGGGGCGCCAAGTTCCGCGAGCGCGAGGCGTCGGGCTTCCTCTTTCGTCTTTTCGGCCAGGAGCATGGGGGCCTCGCCGGTGATTGAGCGGGCGGAATCTCACAAGGATTATCGACGGGACGGGATGGGTAACTTGACGCCGCGCTCGCCGGGCAGAAACGGGATATGCCCCCCGGGCGAAGCAAGGCCGGCGGTGGTCCGCGCTCGGCACCGTTCTGGTGATCGCGGCGCAGGACGACGGAGCGTGGTCAAGAAAAGCGGCCGGCAATGGTGCCGGCCGCGGGATTGCGGAATGCGCGTGGTGCCGTGGATCAGGATCTCAGGCGAGATTCATCGTCATCAGGAAGACGGCGTTGGCCGCGCACTTTTGGAGGCGACTGCGCAGGAGTTCGACTGCCTCGACGGGGTTCATGTCGCTGAGCACGCGGCGGAGCAGGTAGACCTTTTCGAGTTCCTTCGGGTCGAGCAGCAGTTCTTCCTTGCGCGTGCCGGAGCCGGAGATGTTGATCGCCGGCCAGATGCGCTTGTCGACCAGGCGCCGATCGAGGTGGAGTTCTGAGTTGCCGGTGCCCTTGAACTCCTCGAAGATCACCTCGTCCATCTTGGAGCCGGTGTCCACCAGGGCCGTACCGATGATGGTGAGACTGCCGCCTTCCTCGATGTTGCGCGCGGCGCCGAAGAAGCGTTTGGGCTTTTGCAGGGCGTTGGCATCGACGCCACCGGTGAGGATCTTGCCGGAGTGCGGGACTTCGGTGTTGTGGGCGCGGGCCAGGCGTGTAATGGAATCGAGCAGAATGACGACGTCGTGGCCGTACTCGACCAGGCGCTTGGCCTTCTCGATCACCATGTCCGCGACCTGTACGTGGCGGCTGGCGGGCTCGTCGAAGGTGGAACTGATCACTTCGGCCTTGGTGGACCGCTGCATCTCGGTCACCTCTTCGGGCCGCTCGTCGATCAGCAGGATGATGACCTTCGAATCGGGATGGTTTTCGGAGATGGCGTTGGCCATCTTGCGCAGCAGCACAGTCTTGCCCGTGCGGGGCGGCGCGACGATCAGCATGCGCTGGCCTTTGCCGATCGGCGTGACCATGTCGACGATGCGCATGTTGAGCTCTTCGGCCGTAGTCTCGAGGAAGAAGCGCTCTTCGGGATGCAGCGGCGTCAGATCCTCAAAGTTGGTTTTCTCCGTGACCGCGTCGGGATTCTCGAAATTGATGGCCTCGACCCGCAGCAGGGCGAAGTAGCGCTCGGACTCCTTGGGCGGGCGGATCTGCCCGGCGACTACGTGCCCATTGCGCAGGCCGAAACGGCGAATCTGCGACGGGCTCACGTAGATGTCATCAGGGCAGGGCAGGTAGTTGTATTCGGGACTGCGCAGGAAGCCGAAACCGTCCGGCAGTATCTCCAGCACCCCTTCGCCGTAGAGCAGCCCGTTCTGACTGATTCGCCGCTTCAGAATCAGGAAGATCAGATCCTGCTTGGTGAGGCCGGCGTAGTCTTCGACGCCCTCAGCCTCGGCGACCTCGTGCAGCTCGGCAACGCTCATCTTCTGTAAATCGGTGATGTGCAGTTCGCCGCGCTTGACGCGTTCGTACTTCTCGTGCGTCTCCCGGTCGATGGGCGAATTGGGATCGAACTCACCTTTTTTGCGGCGGCCCTTCTTTTTGCCCTTGTCTTCGCCGGACCTGTCATGCGCCGCTCTCGCCGGCTTGGCGGGCTTGCTGTCCACCTTTTGGGGCTCGGTTGCGGGCTCGTCGGCTTCGACGAACTTTGAGTCCGGCTCAGCCTCTTCCTGTTCCTGTTCCTCTTCCTGTTCCTCTTCCTGTTCCGTCACGGCCAGCTCTCCGTCGTCGGGGATGCTCTCGATGACGTCTTCCAGTTTCTTCTTCTTGCTGCGCGAGCGTGTTGTCGCCTTCGCCATGAGTCAAACTCCAAAACCCGGCATGGGGTTGGGGCCGGGCGAGCGATCCGATTGGGGGACCGAGCCCGTTGTTACGTGTGGGGACTACCGGAGTGTAATCCTCTCGAGGATGTCAACGACCTGGGGCTGCAGCAACTCTGGAGAACCCTCGTTGTTGACTACAAAATCGGACCGCGAGCGCTTGTGCGCGAGCGGACCTTGCCATTGTTCCCGTTTCCGCAACTGCGCTAGGTCCCAGTTTCGAGTCCGTTGCAGGCGGCGCAACCGTCGTGCTTCACTGGCCTCGACAAATACGATCTTGTCGCAGAGGCTATCGAGGTTGCTTTCAAACAAAAGCGGGGAATCTAGGATGATGGCCTTGACCGCTGGGTCCTCAATGCCTGCGCGCATCATATCCTCTCGTAATTCGGCGATCAAGGGATAAACCAACGATTCCAACCGCCGCTTTTGCTCGGCGTCACCAAAGACGATCTTGGCTATCCGGCCACGGTCCGGGCCACCCACGGGGTCTGCCACCTCCGGCCCCCACCAACTCACCAGGGTCCGCACGACCTCCGGCCGCCGCAGTACCTCGTGGTTTAGCCGGTCGGAATCGATCACCAGGCAACCAAGCCGTTCGAGCTGGGCCGCGACGAGCGACTTGCCAGCCCCGATCCCGCCGCAGAGGCCGATCACCGGCTTTGAAATGGCCATGTTTTGAATCCGGAAAACGCGGCCGCTCGGGACCGCGCCCGAACACTTCCTGACCGGCACCAGAGGCAGAAAACGAGGGGCAGAGGCCGTTGCACCGGCCAGTGCCGCCGCGGCCGGAAGAGTCCCGCCGGGGGCGCATCGTTTCGAGAATGTGGCGATTTTGGGGCGACTTGTCAATCCCGCGCGGTGCGGTAAAGTGTGCGATCTGACAAGGGGGCCGGAAGAACAAGCTCCTGAAGGCGGAGAACGCATGAGTCGACCTATTCGCGTGCTCATATCCAAGATCGGCCTCGATGGCCACGATCGCGGTGCCAAGCTGATCGTCCGCAACCTACGTGACGCCGGCATGGAAGTCATCTACACCGGGCTGTGGCAGACTCCCGCGGCCACGGTTCAAGCCGCGATGCAGGAAGACGTGGACGTCCTAGGGGTCAGCTTGCTGTCAGCGGCTCATATGACAATCATGCCGAAGGTATTGCGTCTTTGTCGGCAAGTCGGGATCCCGGGGCTGCCGGTTATGGTTGGCGGGATCATCCCCGAGCAGGACAAGCAGCCCCTTCGGGACATGGGGCTGGGGGGCGTCTTCAACCCCGGCACCCCAATGTCCACCATCATCGACGCTATTCGGGAGTTGGCTGAGGGGTATCGCGCAAAATCTGCGGGCGACCAAACGCGCCCCGACATCGGCACCATGACCGGTCTCGCCCGAGCACTGACGTGGGTGGCAGACGGGCGTCTGTCGGCCCTGGGATCGATCCCGGAACCCCCCACAGCCGCCGTCCGCATCGGCGTCACCGGCTCGCCCGGAGTTGGCAAGAGCACGTTCATAGGCAAGCTGGCCCGCGCCCTGCGGGCCCGCGAACAGCGCGTCGCGGTCATTGCCGTCGACCCCACCAGCCCGCTGACCGGGGGTTCGGTGCTCGGAGACCGGCTGCGCATGATGAGCGGCGACCCCGACGACGAACTCTTCGTGCGCAGCCTCTCGTCTTCCGGGCAAGCGGGCGGCTTGGCGCCACACTGCTCGGACGTGGCCCGGATCATGGCCGCCGCCGGCTATCGGATGATCCTCATCGAAACCGTCGGCGCTGGGCAAAACGATACCGAGATCCGCAACGTCGCCGACCAAGTGTTGCTCCTCGTGATGCCAGGGGCGGGCGACGCGGTGCAATTCTCCAAGGCCGGCGTAGTCGAAATCGCGACCGGATTCGTCGTCAACAAGGCCGACCTGTCCGGTACGGACATCACAGTCCGGCAGTTGCGCGAGACACTGGAAGACGAACGACCGATCTGGGCCGTGAGTTCGCTGCGCGGCGAGGGCCTGGATCCACTTTGTGAGTGGATGGAAGACCAGGTCGGAGCCGCGAGCTAGGAAGCGCGCGGCAGCGCGAACCGTGCTGGTGGCCGCGCGCTTCTGCGAGTCTGCCTGCGGGGTATGTATGATACGCCATTCAGAGTTGCGACACGTCCCGTTCCTTGCTGTTGCGCTGTCGCTAATCGCGCCAGTCAGCGGTTGTGCCTCTACCGGGGGTAGCGCCCGCGGGATGCTCTATCCCGCGGCTCTGAAAGCTGGAGACACGATTGCTTTCGTCGCGCCGGCGGGCCGGCTGGATCAGCAGCGGATGGAGCACGCGAGGGAGCGGCTCGAAGCGCTGGGGTTCTTCGTGCGGGTCCCGGACGACCTCTATCGCACCCGCGGCTACCTCGCCGGTCGGGACGACGTGCGCGCCGCGGAGATCATGGCCGCCTTCCGCGATCCGACCGTGCAGGCGATTTTCCCGGGCACCGGCAACTACGGCGCGACGCGCATCCTGGACCTCCTGGACTACGAATCGATACGCCGCAATCCAAAGCTGTTTATTGGGTTCAGCGATATCACCGCGTTGCACCTGGCGTTGCAGAAGAAGGCCGGCCTGATCACGTTTCACAGCCCCAATCCGATGTGGGGCCTGGGCAACCCGGAGAATCTGCGCGAATTCTCGGCGAAATACTTCTGGCGCGCGCTGCGGCGCTCGGACTATTTCGACGACGCCGGCGATAGGTTCCCGGCGGGCTACGCATATGAGATTCCGGACGCGGCGCCACAGATCGAGGTGATCTCCACGGGCATCGGGCGCGGACGGCTCACGGGCGGCAACTTGTCTCTGGTTATCGCCTTGATGGGAACCGACTTCGAAATGGAGACCGCCGGGCGGATTCTCTTCCTCGAAGACACCGGGGAGCGCCCTTATCGGATCGATCGGTATCTCTGCCAACTGCGACTGGCTGGAAAGCTGGATCACGTTGCCGGCGTAATCCTGGGGCAGTTCACAGATTGCCAGCCAAAGGAAGGCGACGACAGCCTGAGCCTGAAGCAGGTGTTCCTCGACTATTTCGCGGAACTCGGCGTGCCGGTGATCGCAAACTTCCCCGCGGGGCATTCGGCATACAACGCCACCTTGCCAATGGGGGCCCTGGTCGAGGTTGACGCGAATCAGCGTCGGGTGACCGTTCTGGAAGACCCGGTGCACATCGATGACAACTCCGCCGCCGGCAAAGAGTGATTGAAGCCGCTCTCTCATTTGGCTAGAGTAGAGCTGTGATGGCCGGGGACTGTCTCCGCCGTCTAATACGGGGAAACCGCTGCCGGGCGAGGACGTTCACGGCAGAGCCCGGATGCTCCCTGCTCGTGGCGCCGGACTGCCCGACCTGTTCCTGCCACCAACACCGAGTTTGCACCAGTGAAACAGACTTCCAAGGCCGTAGTGGCCCGCGTGGGGGGGCGGGCAGGCGTGAGTTGTGTGCTGCCGATGCTCGCCGCCTGTGTGTGGGTTTTGCCCCCCGCCGCGGCCGACGACGGCCCGTTTCAGAAGAGTATCCACCAGCTTGATTTCGAGGCCCATCGGGACACGCCCACCTCGCCCGACCTGCTGAAAGGCAAGGACGAACCGATCGTCCAGTTGCGGCAACGTGGTCTGATAACCCAGCCATGTGCAACAATCTTCGGCTATCTGCCGTACTGGAGCAGTTCGCAGTACCTGCAATTCGACTTATTGACGCACCTGGCGTGCTTTTCGGTCGAGGTCAATGCGAACGGGTCGCTGGGCAATGATCACGGCTGGCCCTGGACAAGCGTGATCAACACGGCACATCAGAACGGAGTGAAGGTGATCCTGGTCGCGACGCTGTTCGACTCGGATGACATCCTGACGCTAATCACCAACTCAACCTACAAAGACATCTTCTTCGTCAACATCAAGGCCAAAATGCTCGAAGGCGACGCCGACGGCCTCAACATCGATTTCGAAGGTGGAGCTTCGGCGTGGAAGGCGCATATCAACGCGTTCATGGCCGAACTGACAGCCTACCTCCACGCGGAGCTACCCGGCAGCGAGGTCTCTTTCGCCGGGCCGTCGGTGAATTGGAGCGGCGCCTGGGAGCTGGAAGGGCTCGCGGCCAGTTGCGACGCGATCTTCATCATGGGTTACGCCTTCTGGGGCAGTTGGAGTTCGACCTCGGGGCCCAACGCCCCGCTGACCGGCGGAACGTACAACATCACCAACACGGTGCTCACCCAGTATGCTCCGGTCACGCAGAACAACCCCGAGAAGCTGATCCTGGGTGTGCCGTACTACGGGCATCACTGGACCACGACGTCCTCGGCCGCGCGCGCCAGCGTTATCAGCTTCATCAGCTCGACGCGCTTCTACAACGATCAACCCAACTCACAAGTCTACGGCGTGCAGTGGGAGGATTTGTCGCAAACGCCGTGGTACCGCTGGAACGACGGGGCCAACTGGAACCAGGTCTGGTTCGACAACGCGGGCAGTCTGGGTCTCAAGTATGACCTGGCCACGGACAACCAGTTGCAGGGCGTGGGGATGTGGGCGCTGGGCTACGACGGCAGCCGGCCCGAATTGTGGGCCGTGCTCGACGCGCACTTCGGCGGCTGCGTTGGTTGTGGCGACTTTGACGGCAACGGGAGCATCGATGGCGACGACCTGCTGTGGTTTCAGTTCTGCACGGAAGGGCCGGAGGACGCCTTCCCCGCTGGCCATGTCTGCCTCGACGGCGACTGCGATGACGACAGCGACGTCGACCTGCACGACTTCGCGCAGTTCCAGCAAGCCTTCGGCGGCTGACGACGGCGCCCCCATTCCGAATGTTGCGGCCGGGCTAGGGCTGGCTGCGCGGGTCGGCGCCGACGGGTTGCGGGGTTGAGGCGGGGTTGAAGTCGAAGAGCGGGCTGGCACTGGAGCGGAGTTCGACGGTCAGGAAACCGCGGGCGCCGGCGGGGTCGGTGAAATCTTCATGATACACCACGCGCTGGGCAAACTGGCCGATCGCGATGGCGCGGCGGAGGGCCTGCACAGGATCGACGAACGGCATGGGGATACGCCGAGGCAGCGTGTCCTCGCCGCGGCTGATCTCGACGTCGACCCAGCGCGGATGATTGCTGCGCTCGATCGACTCGACAATCTCACTGATAGGCTGGGTCGTGGCGAAGCGGCGCCCGTTGCAGCCGATGATCTCATCGCCGACCTTGAGGAAGCCGGCGGCGGGCATGCGCTCATCGACGGTGACGACGCGCAGGTGACGCTGTTCAATGTTGGGCGTGACGGTGATTCCGAGGCGGGTACGCTGGCCGCCGGGCTGATGCTCGCGCCAATATTGTTCCTCAAGCACGTGCGCGGCGGTGTGCTCGAAATAGGTCAGCCACTGACGTCCGAGGTCGGCGATGGGGCCGACCTGGGCCACGAAGATCGCTTCGGTGTCGCGTGTGGGGGCACGCCGCACCAGGTCGAGCACCGGCGCCAACCCGGGTGTCGCACCGCGCCGGGCGAGCATGATCTCGCGCAGCCAGTCGATGTGTGAAGCAATGATGAGAAGGTCGCCGTCGACGGCCCAGCACAGATGCACTTCGCCCACGGCACCGTGGTCGCGGCCGGCGATCAGCGGGCTCAGATCCAGAACTCGCACGGCTGTGCCGGCTACCGTTGTGCTGCGAATCGGCTCCAGACCGGGCATGCCGCGCTTGAGAGAGAGCAGGTTGTAGATGGACTGCGAATAGTCGACCAGTTTCGCGAACTCGCGCTCGACCGCTGCGGGTTGTCGCGCCGCCAGCAGCAGGCCGCCAGCCGGCACGGGCGGCGCGGTAGCCGGACGACCACCCGGGGACACGCAGCCGAAGGCGACGCAGATGGGGCCGTCCATGCCGGTGAGCATACGCTGGGCGGCGCCGTCGCGCCCCTGGAGCATAACCGCCATCCGCAACACGTTGCGTTCGGGCAGCGTCTCGATAGCCTGCACCAGCGCGGGGAAGTCTACCCATCCGCTCCAGGCTAACAACGTGTGGGCGGGCAGCTTGCTGACGTAACGGGTCAACTCCATGGCCTTGGCCGGCACGCCGACGTGCCCGTCGCCGACCACACTGAAGTGTAGTAAGGCTCGGTCGCGGTGCAGCGCCAGCAGCACGTTGGAAGCGCCGCGCAAGGGGCCGGGGGGTTCGGGTACCGGCGGGCTGGCGGTGCTGGGCAGACTCGAAGTGGGCTGCGAGGCCGGCTGCGAGGTCGGGATGAACCGCGGCCAGTTGGGATTCAGCCGCGCGAAGAGGATTCCGTCCGGGTCCGCGGGCACGCGCGCCAGCAGTTCCTGGAACGTCGGGTCCTTGGCGAGCGTTTCCTGATCGGACGCTGGTCCGGCAGCCGCAACCGTTTGGTGGAACATGCCGGCGCGTGCGGCCACATCACCGAAGATCAGCAACCCGTCCCGGACTGCCAAGCCGACGTTGTGCCGCAGGCGATAGACTTCGCCGCCTGGCATGTCGGGTAGTGGCTGGGCACGCCAATGTTGCAGCAGGTCGGCGATGGGTAGTTCCGCCCGTGGGCGGCAGAGCACGACGGCGTCCTGGGCGCGGCCCGGACCTTCGCCGACAAAAGCCACTCGCTGTGAGAAAAGCAGCCGAATCGCCTCGACGGGCTCCATTCCGATTGTGTCGCGGATTCGGCTGCGCCATTCGCGCGCGTCTTCCGGGCGCGCGGGCTGTCCGGCCAGCTCGGCCAGTGTGATCCAGATGTCCGGCTCGGTCAGCGAGACCAGCAGGTCATCGGCGCCGCGGGCTTCGACGAAGAGCCCGGCCTCGCGTGGGACATAGCGGGCTACCGATTCGTCGGGTCTGTTCGCGCCCGCCGCCTCCGGCAGCAGCGTCAGCAGCACGACACTGCCGAGCCAGCAGCAGCTCGCGGGTCCGGGGTATCTGTTGGTAAGTCTCACGGCGACAGTGTCTTACAGCGAGTATTGGTCCGGCGTCGCGGCCGGCTGCTCGCTGTCCTCCGGTCCGCCTCCAGGCAGGATGGCGTGCAGGAAGCCCGACCACGGGCTAACCGTCGCCAAATCGGCCGAAGCACGGGCGACGTCGTGCGGAACGGTGATCTGGAGGGGATAGCGCGCCAACTGGTCGAGGTCTGAGGCGAGGTTGGCCCGCGCGGCCTGCACGCGGTCGTAGATGTAGGTACGGTAAAACTCGCTGACGTCGAGCGGCTCGCGCGCCACCAGCGTGACCGCCTCAGCCGGACTGTCCTCGGCCACGATCGGGACCGGCGGTCGGTCGATCGATTCGGCTGGCAGGAAGATGGCGAACATCAGCACCGCCGCGGCCTGCAACATCACCCCGGTCACGACGGCGATGCGCGTGGCGCGCAGCCGCTTGCCACGGGGTTGCAGGCGCTCCACGCGGTCCATGACCTGGTCTGAAAAGTCGTCGGCCAGCGCCGGCGTGTTGCTGTCTGAGGCGATGATGTGCCCAATGGCCTCCATCATCGCTACGGTCTGCTGACAGCGGCGGCAGCGCAGACGATGCGTGTGGAATTCCAGCCGTAGCGAACCAGCCAAATCGTCGTCGAGATAGGCGTCCAACAGTTTTTCAAGCTCGTCGCAGTTCATGGCCTACACTCAGCCGTAGTGCGAATCGTTGAGGAACTCGACCGCCATCCAGTCATCCACCAGTTCCGAACTCAACTGCTTTCGCAGTTTTTCTCGCGCGCGATGCAGGTGGCTTTTCACCGTCACCGCCGGCATACCCAGAATCGAGCCGATCTCCTGACAACTCCGGCCCTCGCGATAGAAGAGCAGGACAGCACTTTTCTGCGGCGGCGAGAGGCGGTCGACCGCCGACCAGATCAAGCCCCGCAAGCGTCGGGCCTCTTCGGTGTTCGCGAGGGTTTCGGACGTTTCGGTTTCGCCGCTGCCGATGCGGGAAAAATCCGTCTCGCCCGAAAGAGCCCGCTTCTTGCGAATCGTGTTCAGGCAAATTCGGTACGCGATCGTGTACAACCAGGTGCTGAAAGCATACCGAGCCGAGTAGCTGTCGAGCGACTCGAAGGCCTTGACGAACGCCGACTGACACACGTCCTCCGCCTCGTGATGATTACGTATTATTCGCCATACAAAGGCGAAGAGCCGATCCTTGTACGCCTCGACGAGATCGCGGAAGGCATCCGCGTGCCCGCGCTTGGCGCGTGAGATCAACCTGGTTTCATCACTTCGCGACATGCACCTATCCGCGTCACCGGTGTCGCGTCCGTGCATCCGCCACCTGGTTATACCAGAGGCAGAACGGCTGGTTGCGAGCAAGTCCCGCTCCGTTAGAATCTAATGTTGCCATGGGCAAAGGTCCACCGCCAGCGCCGAAGATCGTCAACAAGAAGGCCCGGTTCAAGTTCGAGATTCTCGAGCAGGCCGAGGCGGGGATTGCTCTAACTGGCAGTGAAGTCAAGAGCTTACGGAACGGGAAGGCGTCGCTCGACGAGGCGTACGCTGTGATCCGCCGCGGCGAGGTCTTCCTGCGCGCATGCAACATATCTCCTTATCCCATGGCAGGTTACGCACAGCACCACCCCACGCGTGAGCGCAAACTGCTCTTGCACCGCCGAGAAATCCGCAAGTGGGAGAGCAAGGTCATCCTGCGCGGCCTGACACTGGTGCCTCTGGCGTTGTATTTCAACGAACGCGGGAAAGTGAAGGTCAAGATCGGTTTGGCGCGCGGCAAAACCCACGAGGACAAAAGGTCCGATATCAAAACACGCGAGCACAAACGCGAGATGGACCGGGCCATGCGCCGTCGGCGGTAGCACGGCTACGGCTATGGCGTCCCGAGTTGCGCCGCGAACGAGAACAGGTCGGCGGCGTCCGTCACACCGTCGCCGTTGAAATCCGCCACGGTGTCAACGTCGATCTCGGGGAAAAGCTGCTCGTAGCGCTTGCGGGCCAGGACCGCGGTTTTTAGCCACGTCAGATCGCCGCCGGTGGTTCGTCCGTCGCCGTCGGTATCGCCTGTCAGCCAACCCTGGATGGCGTAGAGGTAGCCATCGACCGCATTCCAGTAGATTGTGCCGTCCGGCCCCACGATGACCCCCTGCGGGCCACTCTCGTTGCCCGGTTCCCAGCCATCAACAGGTGTAATTGCCGACAGCGCCAACCACCAGAGGGTGGAGCTGGCCGTGTCGATGTCGCGGTAGGCATACAGCCTGTGGTTGGCCGGTCCTAGAGCGTAGATGGCCCCGTCCCGCGTCACCACAGCGGCGGGGAACGCCCAGGCTGAGCCTCCCAGCGACGCCCGAGATGACCAGGCCTCGACCAGGGCCGGCTCACTCGGCGGGGCATCCGGATCGAATTCGATGGCGATCAGTTGGGCACTCGTGCCCCCGAAGCCGTTGGCCGGAACATAGATGCGTTGGCGGCCGTCACCGAAGCGGCGCAGCGCGCCGGCTCCCCCGTTCAGGTGCCCAGCGGATAAGGGCAGAGGTGCGTCGCACAGGGTCGCCGTGTCGTTGGCGTCGAGTCCGAAGGCGTAGAGTTGCCCGTCGCCGCCATCGCCGATGAAGGCGTAGCCGGCGTCGTTGACGACAGGGGCAGAGGCCCAGATGTAGTTGCTGACTTGTAAGCGGGCCCGCTCGGCGCCGGTTTGAGTATCGATCTGCCAGAAGGTGCGGTTTTGGTCGCTCCCGCCGTAGAGCCAAAGCCCATCCGGCGACAGGGCCGGGCTGGAACCGATGTTCCCCGTGCTGCTGGGGTCGCCGGGATCGCTCAGGTGGCCCGCCGACCAGGCCAGCTCAACGGTGTCACCCAGATCCCGGAGGGCGTAGTAGCGCCACCCGTCGGTGGCGTGCTGGCCGCCAACGACGATCAATCCATCGGCGGTAATGGTGGGGCTGCCAAGGGCGCGGCGGAAGGGATACGTCCAAACCAACGTGGCGCTTCCGCCATTGTCACGGACCTTGCAGAATCCGTCGTAGGGTACTTGGCTATCCCAGGAGCCGACGAAGAGCGATCCATCGGCGGCGAGGGCGGCCGTCTGGAAGATGTGACCGGTTCCGTCCCCGAGGGTGAGCGTCCATGCCACGGTTCCATCGGAGACGTCAACGGCGCTGAGCCGTGAGGCCGGGCCGCCGACGTACAGCCGCTTGTTGTCGGGCGACAGGACCGGTGTGGCATGGCTTTCGGTTGAGATGGGATCGCTGAGGCGAACATACCAACGCACGTGGGCGTCGGTCACGATACCGGCCACCGGGACCGCCCCGCTGTTTTGCAGGTCGCGCTGGAACTTGGGCCAGGCGGAGGTTTGGCTAAGCTGGGCAAGCGCGACGGGCGGGTTCATCAGGCACAGCAGAACGGCGGCAGCGGGAGGGAGTCGCCGCGCCACCCGGCACATCCGTGTCATCCGGCCAGTCATCGTGCTACTCCTCCGTGAGCATAGCGGCTGGTGGCCAGTCCGCAGCGGATATCAGCCTGTTGTGGCACCTCGTTGGAACTGCGTCGAGTGGACTCCGAGCCGCGACCGTCAGGGAGCGGTTTCCCGCAGAGTCGCCAACGCCCACTCCCCTACGGTCGCGGCTCTGAACGTCGCACCGATTTCGAGGTACTACACTGGTCTTATCGAGCCGTGGCGGCAGTGAGCTTGAAACCCGGCCACGAAATGGCGGGGCGGGTGGCCGACAACG
>JAHJAR010000188.1 GCA_018814045.1 Planctomycetota bacterium
CCGCCGGGAAATAAGTGGATGTGGGCGGTGGTGCCCCATGACACCGGCAAGGAGAAGATGATGGAACGGATTGGGCTGACCTTCGACGAGTACGTGGACCTCAAGCTCAGGCCCCATGCGGGCGCGGACCGGGCCTTTCACGAGGCGGCCGAAATGGAGCGGCACGAAATGTCCCCGATGCCCCTGGCCGCGGCGTCCAACCACCTCCGGTCGCGCGGCTATGACTGCCGGCCCGAGATGCTGGAACTGCTCATCCAGAACGGCGTCGTGACGCCCGCCGCGCCGGACGCCTGGATGCAGGCGGACGTGGACGCCGCCGCCGAGCACTTCGAGGAATGCGGCATCCTCACCCCGTACGCGGCGATGTGCCAGACGCTCGGGTGCCGCCATGCGGATTTCCTGCGGCCCCTGCGCGCGGCTGGGCAAACACGAGCGGCAGATGGTCTGGAGGAAGCCCAAAGCCTGCCCAGCCGGCCTGACCCCCCAGCAGTGGTCGCAACTGCCCGACCAACTGACCATGCGGGTCGTGCGGATCACCGCGGCATGCCGCCGGGCCTTTCGCAAACGCCGGATTGACATCGTCACGACGCTGCTCGACCCGCTCGCCTGCCCCCCGCAGGCGCTGGGCGAGCTGTACCGCGAGCGTTGGCTGGCCGAGTTGAACCTGCGCAGCCTGAAGACCACGCTCGGCATGGACGTCCTGCGCTGCCGGTCGCCCGAGATGGTGCGCAAGGAACGGGCGCTCTTCCACGTCGTCTACAACCTCATCCGCGTCCTGATGATGCACGCCGCCCGCGTCCATGACGTCGATCCGCAGCATTTGAGCTTCGCCGGCACCCGCCAGCGCCTGCTGGCCGAGCTGCCGCGCTGGCTCGCGACACGTGGACGCACCACGCACACCCGCCTGCTCCCAGCTCTTGACCGCCATCGCAGCCGATACCGTTCCCCACCGGCCCAACCGCCACGAACCCCGCGCCATCAAACGCCGCCGCAAAAGCTCCCCGTATCTCGTCCATCCCCGGCACCGCGCCCAGAAAACCGCCCACTACGACAAACGTTAGCTACATGCCATTCATGCAGGGTCAACTGTGCGGATCACCCGGTTCTTCTGCACCAGACTGGTAGCGAAAGTCGGCCACGGCGGTACCAGCCGCGCAGAAGGAGCCGCGGGCGCTTCGGCTCGTCTGTTTGCGCGATTGGTGGCCTGGTCGCGCATCGATAAGGAACGTGGCGCGGGGCCGTGGCCCCGCGCCACTGCTTTGCGAA
This sequence comes from Planctomycetota bacterium, assembly GCA_018814045.1. Taxonomy (GTDB): domain Bacteria; phylum Planctomycetota; class Phycisphaerae; order UBA1845; family Fen-1342; genus JAHJAR01. The sequence goes on from JAHJAR010000188.1 coordinate 1,267, forward strand.
CGTGTGCGGTTTTCTAGCCGCCCAGGATCAGGATGAACGAGTCGATGTCGAACCCGTTCACGGCGCCGTCCTGGTTGCAGTCGGCCAGGAAGATGTTGCAGTTGGGGAACTGGTCGTAGTACTCGGGGTAGTCCGGGGCCGTGCTGTTCAGCGCCAGGATGAACCCGTCGATGTCGAAGCCGTTCACCACACCGTCGCAGTTGAGATCACCAAGCAGTCCGGCGAACTCAATGGTCGAGACGGCGTTGAGGAACGTCACCCGCGGTTCTCCGGGTATCCCGCCGGCGTCTTCCATTACGTCGTACATCATCGCGTAGCCGCGAATGGTGTTCTCGAAGGGGAAGTCGAACGTGGCCACCTCACCCGGCATGAGCAGCAGCGGCGCCGGATCGACCGCGACGGCGCTGTTCCAGAGTCTTCCGCCGACCATCAGGTCGCCGAGGTTGATCGGGGTGTTGGACGTGTTGATGCGGCGCATGATCCAGGCGGGCTCGGGCGAGCGGTTCTCGATGATATCGACAACCATGGTCTGACTGCCGTCAAAGACCCAGTCCCACCACTGCCACAGTCTGGGGATATCAAAGATGCGGACGCCGTCCCAGGTCCAGTACATCTCGACATCCTCTGGCTTCGTGTCATCATTAATGACGACGCCAAAGTGGGCGTTAGCACCGGGTGGAACCTCGCCGCCGGTCCAGACGATCTCTGTTCCACCGCCGATATCCGTGACGGTGACATCGGGGAAGGAGCCGGTCCAGAACTCGCTGAGTTGCTCGGGCGTGATGCCCCAGAGGATCAGGTCGAAGTCATTGGCACCGGGCGGCGGGACCCACGGCGGAAGCCAGACATCGAAGTTGCTCAGTTGGACCCACCAGTCGAAGACCTGTGGCCGCGGATCCTGCACAAAGAACTCCACGTCGAGCGCATCGACGTTGTCGGTCGGCAGCATGCCGATTGCCGCAGCCGGGAGGAACAGCATGCTGAAGCCGTTGAAGTCGGTCACAAAGATGTCCGCCGGGGAAAGGTCGTCACCGGTGCCCCAGATGCCGTCCGGTCCGGCCAGGTACATCGAGCCGGGTGCCAGCGAGAAGATCGCGTAGTCCATACCCGGGTCGGCGATGCCGATACCGGCGGAATCCCAGACCGCCACCGCGTCGATGTCGTCTGTTCCGGGACCGAACATGTCCAGGCCCATCATGACCGCTGGTGCGTAAGGCAGAAAGGCACCGGAACCGGCCGGTGAGAAGAGCAGGTCGGCCGGGAAGAACCCGCCGCCTAAACTGGGGCTGGTCGGATCGAGGCTGAAGTAGATGTCAGTTTCGTGGACGTTATCGCCGTTCAGATCCATCAGCGTCAATTCGACCGCATCCATGTCGTCCGGGGTCCATGTGCCGTTGAAGACGGGTGGAGGGATCGAGGGGATTTCGTTGAAGCGCGTCTGGTTGGCGCTGAGGATGTTGAGCGGTCCGGGGAAGGCCGGCGCGATTGCTGTCGGCGCACCGGTCGCGATTACCGCCGCGGGTGAGGTCCACGTCGCTCCGTTGGTGACGAAGCGGTCGCCAGCGGCCTGATTACGCAGGAACTGGTTCCTGTAGGCGGTCAGCGGGACGCCCTGCGAGGCTTTGTCGCCCGAGAAGAAGATGAACTGCCGGGCGTCTGGTCGGCGTTCGCCGTTGGAGTGCGCGTCGTTGTTGTCGCCGGGGGCCAGCGGTGTGATGCCATAGGCCCATTCCGCGACGTGCAGAATCGGCCCGGGGCCGCCAACGTCCCAGCCGGCCCCCCAGAACACACCAAGTGGGTTCTCGCCGTAGATCTCGCCGGGTGTGTTGCCGAAGGCAATTGAAGGCGACCCGCGCGTGATCGAAATTGGATCGGATCTTACCGGTGGGGGTGCGTCGGCCCATGCGGTCACCGCCGTCAGAATCAAGGCGGTAGTGATTGCCAGTACCCGTAGTCGAAGTGTCATGACTCTTCTCCTTCCGCGTGTGCGGATAATGATCGCAAACTTGTTGCGCACAGTGGGAACAGGTTGGTTGCCATGGCTTCCGCTGAGGGTGGGCCATGGTGAGCAGGACGAACAGGTTGAGTACCGTTCACCTCCTTTCTCTCGCGGCCACTCGACGGCGGCCCGCCCCCAGACGGGTCGCGTCGAATGGCACGGGTGGCGGATGTGAGCTTCGCCGCCGGGATCAGAGACGGGGGCGCTATGGCTCGGCCTGGGGCCGGCTTGTTGGCTTGTTGCGCCGCTCGGTCAGTGATGAAGACGGACGGGGAGACCACGCGGCTACCGCGAAATGTGCTATTCACTCTCTTGCTGCATCATGGGGGCTGGGCGCGGCTGGGCGATGAGACGACGGCATTCCTGTGCTCGAAGCCTGAAGCACAAGAGCGGGCCCCAACCGCGACCGGGGGTGGGGCCCCGATGGAATTCGCATGGCCCCACAGAACGACGTCCGGGACAGAGCCCGGACGCTGCAGGCGGGACATTCGGGACGTAGCCCGGACGCTACGGGCGGGTACGCACAGGCGGCAAGCCATCAGAGGCCCGCGGTGGTCAGGTTGCGTCGCTGAACGGCTCGGACGGGATAAACTCGAACACGGCGGTCATCGGCACGAACTCGATCGTGATCAACAGGTCATTCAACAAATCGGTAAGGATGTAGAGCGGTGAGAGGGCCGCCAGCAGTGTGACCTGGATCGTGGCTTTGATGGTCTCGGCAACGAACTCCAGCACGGCCGCCAACACCTGCCCCAATACGACGACCGCGACGCCCACCAGGGCCACCAGCGGCACCGCGAAGAGCAAGGCGCGCAGGCCGATCAGGCGGGACTGGCCGAGCAGTTTTGCTTCTGCCAGCGACAAATCGGGCGTCACAAATTCCTCACCGGTGAGCGTGCGAATCAGCTCGCTGACTTGGGCGGCGGTCTGTTGCAGGTCAATATCCACGGGATAGGTGGTCAGCGTGCCGGTGGAGGCGTCGTACAGCTCGACCACGCCGGCCAGACGTTTCGTTGAGACCTCGTTATAAGTGATGTTCACATAGCTGCCGTCCAGGCCGCGCGCGTGCACCGGGTAGCCGTCTTCGAAGATGATGAACGCGGACCCGCCCTCGGCGGTGTCTAGCTGAAGTGACTCGATTTCCCGCGGGTTCCCGGCGGCGTCACGCGTGCCATAGACGAAAAGCGCGTGACCGGGGCCGCCCCGACCGCCCATCAGCAGCTTGCTGTTGGCGTCGTCATTCAGGAACAAACCGGTCGAGGTCGTGTCCAGATCGACGGGCGAGCCCTGTGTGCCGTTATCGAGGAGCATATCCTGCAACTGGCAGCCGAACGGTGCCACGAGCAGGGCATACGCACACAGTGCCACGAACCACTCGCGCGCTGCGCCCCGGCGGAACGGATTGAGAGCCATGTGGAGTCTCCCGCTTCATTGCCTCGCGAATCGATCGGCCCGCGTCGCACCGGCCCTGTGATGGAGATCGCGGTCGCAAGCCGGACTGTTTCTCAACACCCGTGCGTCAGCATTCTAACGGCTTCGTCAAGCGGGACCACAGCGGCGAGGGGGAGCGTATCCGCGGTGATTGTGGTAAGATCCGCGCCATGGCCGATCCACAAACCCGCCCGTCCCGGAGGCCAACGCATGAATGAACGACCGCAACCCGACCGTCAGCCCCGCCCGCCGATTTCGGGCTGCGATTTACCATTCATGTCGATAGTGTCCGGCCTATTATTCCTGTACGTCGGCTTCGGACTGGGACTGGAAGGCATCAGCGGGAACGCGTTGTACGATGGCTCGGTCACGGCGTTCGTCTGGGGCGCGCGGGTCGTGGGGATTGGCCTGCTGGCCGTCGCCGCGCTGTCCTACCTCGGCCTGCCGCAGGTGTGTGTGCTTGATCTCCTGATGGCCGCGCTGGCAGCGCTGGGTTGCCTGGCCGTGGGGGTGATCTGGCTGGCGTTCGGCGATATGCAGGGGGCCCTGCTGATTCTGTTTGGCTTGTTCAACGCCAGCGCCATGCGCTACGCCTGGCGGCGCTGGCAGGCCATGCGGCATTCAGCCCCGGACTTCGAAGAAGAGCAGGCCCCGTGACCGGCGCGGATCCCGGGCGAGCCACACGCATGCAGCGAGAACCGTCGTGAGTGAGACCGATCCCCGCCTCGCCCGCTATGCCCGACAGATGGCGGTGGAGTCGCTGGGCACGAGCGGGCAGCAGCGGTTGCGGCATGCCTGCGTTACGTTGATCGGCTGCGGCGCGCTGGGCAGCGCGTCGGCCGACATGCTGGTACGGGCGGGCGTGGGACGCGTGCAAATCATCGACCGCGACGTCATCGAACTGCACAACCTGCAACGTCAGACACTCTTCGACGAGCACGACGTGGCCCACGACCTGCCCAAGGCCGTGGCGGCAGCGAATAGGCTGCGCAAGATCAACTCCAGCGTCGAGGTCAACGCCGTCGTTGGGCACGTCGATGCCGGCAACGCCGAGGAGTTGTGCGAGCAGGCCGACCTGATCCTCGACTGCACGGACAATTTCGAAACCCGCTTCCTGATCAATGACGTGGCCGTGAAGCTGGGAATGCCGTGGATCTACGCGGCCTGTGCGGCGGCGGAAGGCATGGTGATGCCCGTCCTGCCGCAGGCGACGCCCTGCCTGCGCTGCATCTGGCCGGATGTGCCGACGGCGGCGATGTCCGCGACGAGCGAAACAGCCGGCGCGCTCGGGCCAACGGCCTGTACGGTGGCGAGCGTGCAATCAGTCGAGGCGCTGAAGATTCTCGCCGGCCGGCTGGATGACGTCGTGCGCAAGCTGATCACTGTTGACGTCTGGCGGCACCAGATCCGGGCCGTGGATATGCAGACGGCCTTTGGCGCGGGAGGGTGCCGCTGCTGCGGGCAGGGAGAATACGACTTCCTCGGCCGCCAGCCAGAGCCGCTGGCCGTCGTGTCTTGCGGGCAAGCGACCTTGCAGGTGGTTCCAGAAGCAGGGACCTCGATCGACCTGAAGCGTGTCGCTGAACGCATTCGCGGCCAAGGGCGCCCACGCGTGACGCAGCACGTTTTGACTGTCGTTATCGAGGGCTACGGCGTAACGTTGTTCGGCGACGGGCGGGCGATCTTTCGCGGGTTGGCTGACACATCTGTAGCCCAGCGGCTCTACGCCGAGCACTTCGGGAGTTAGCTGCTTGGCAGCAGGGACCGAAGTGGGGGTGGGGGCGTGGGGAGCGCTTCGCAGGGGATGATTCTGGGCACACGTCGCACTACTCAACCACTGTCGCCAGCGGGGATTACGGCTCAACGCCCGAGAAAAAAGCAACTATGGGTGGAAATCTGCCGGACGGGGTGCCTAGTGTTCTATTGAGGTTGTGTGTTCTGTTTGTGCCGTGGGGACCGGTGGTGGTTTAGACCGGTCGTCCTGGAGGGATATTGGTAATCCGCTTTTTCGGGGGCTGGAGAGGTATGCTATGAAAAGACTCGTGCTGATTGCAGCCGTCATCCTGGTCGCTGCGCCGGCGGTGGCGGACACGTTCCTGGAGACATTCCCAGATCCGCTCGGTGGCTGGAACAATCGCTTCCTCTACCAGAACTCCGACATGGAGAACTACTACATCGCCTCCTCCAGCAGCAATGATCCCAACTACCGCGGGAACAACCCGGAGGGGCTCTGGATTGCCGAGCCGCAGGGCTACGGTAGTGGCGTCGGCGGCCCGATCATCGACATCGATTTCGACCCGGCCTTCGGCTCCCTGATCACGTACATTGAGTTCGGCCTCGAGTGCTGGACGCAGTGCGACATTACCGTCTACGACATGGGTGGCACCGCGCTGGCCACCAAGATGTTCATGGGCGGGGGCTTTGACTTCGATCACGCTGACATAATGAGTGCCAGCAGCACCAACGGCGTGAGCAAGTTTGTGTTCGACTCGACGCCGTATACGGGCGGTCAGATCGAGGGCAACACTTCGATCGACAACGTGCAGATCGACATCATCCCCGAGCCGAGTACTGTAGCGTGCTTGGGGCTCCTGAGTTTGGTTCTCGTTCGTCGCCGCTAGACCGAGACAAATCCATAAGCCTTGCCAGAAGAGCCGTCCTATTCGGGCGGCTCTTCTGCGTATGGGGTCGTGCCCGCGGGCGTCGAGCTGGTCACTCTTGCGGGTGCTCTCGGCGAACCAAGCAACGACCTGGTCAGCATCCTGGCAATGGAAAAGCTGTCGCAACCATTTGTGGGGCAGCGGCACTTCGCTCAAGAACCGCATCCGGAACGTGTGGGCGGCATATAACCCGCGGGTGACCCCGACCGAGACGCTGGGCGTGTTCCCATCAGCAACGCCCGGTAGGGTGAATGGCGGCATCCGTCGGATGGGTCCGTCGTGGGACGTTCGTTGCGGAATGACCGCGAATAGACGCCTGACGGTGCCACTGCTCTTGACGAAAGGTCCCGGAAGGGCACTGCTTGAAAGGTGGCACACACCAAGTCCTTAACCCTCAACCCCGAATCCCAAATCCTGAACCCCGAACCCTACGTCCGGTACGGAAACCGGACGCTACGTCATGATCCCTACGTCCGGTACAAAGACCGGACGCTACGTCCTGAACTTTCGACCCCTCCGCGCTTTTTCCTCCATCAGGCGGAAACCGCTCGGCTGACGTAGCCGACGGCGGCGAGCGTTGGTAGCATATGCCTCCTGCAACGTGCCACGTGCTCGCGGGCCGGGATGGGGCACGAGGCCGCAACGACAAAGGAAATGCACATACCATGACGATAGCCAATACGATCACACCAGTGTTGAAGAAGCGGACGGGAACCTCGCCGGGCGACGCCGATTCCGGGGCACCCGGGGATTCGACTCGCAGCCAGTCCCCTTTCCCAACGCATCCTCTGGGATCGCGGGCCCGGGTACTGCTGACCAGCGTCTTCGGGCCGTACGCCCAGGACGACGAATACGGCAGCCGAAAGATCAACCCCATGGAGCTGTATCACAACCAGGTGACGCGGGTGCAGGGGGTTTTCTCGCTGCGGATGTTCCACCGCTCCTGGGGGCTGATGCTGATCCAGGCCAACATCGCCGCCCCGTGCACGCTGCTGGATTTCCCGGATATGGGCCGCTTCGTCGCCGAGATCACGACGAATCAGTACGACATCGTCGGGATCAGCTCGATCATCCCGAACGTCGGGAAGGTGCGGAAGATGTGCGAACTCATCCGCGCGCACCGGCCCGCAGCTACGATCGTCGTCGGCGGGCACGTAGCGAACCTGCCGGACTTGGACGAACGGATCGACGCCGACCATATCGTGAACGGCGACGGCGTGCGCTGGATGCGCCGCTTCCTCGGCGAAGACGAAAGCCAGGCGATCTATCACCCCCGGATAACGTCTGGCATCGGCGCGCGCATCCTGGGTAAAAAGCAGTCGGACAAGCCGGGCGAAGTCGCCGCCACGCTGATCCCCTCGGTGGGCTGCCCGATGGGCTGCAACTTCTGCTCGACCTCGGCGATGTTCGGCGGCAAGGGCAAGTGCGTCCATTTCTACGAAACCGGCGACGAGCTGTTCGAGGTCATGTGTGATCTGGAGCGGGACCTGGGGGTCAAGTCGTTCTTCGTCATGGACGAGAACTTCCTGATGCACCGCAAGCGGGCACTGCGGCTGCTGGAGTTGATGCGGGAACATGGCAAGTCGTGGGCGCTGTACGTCTTCAGCTCGGCGAACGCGCTGCGCTCGTACACGATGGAGCAGTTGGTGGGCCTCGGCATCTTCTGGGTCTGGATGGGCCTGGAGGGCAAAGACTCGCAGTACGGCAAGCTCAGTGGCACCGACACCCATGAGCTGGTTCGCACGCTCCAGTCACATGGGATTCGCGTGCTCGGCTCGAGCATCATCGGGCTGGAAGAGCACACGCCGGAAAACATCGACGCCGCCATCGACCACGCCGTCAGCCACAACACGGACTTCCACCAGTTCATGCTCTATACGCCGATCCCCGGCACGCCGCTGTATGCCGAGCATGAGGCCGCCGGCACGCTGTTGGATCCCGGCGAACTAAGCTATGCCGACACGCACGGGCAGCACAGATTCAACTACCGGCACCCGCACATCGCGCCGGGGCAGGAGACCGAGTTTCTGCTGCGGGCCTTTCAGCGCGACTTCGAGGTAAACGGCCCCAGCCTCATTCGGCTGACGCGGACGATGCTCGAGGGCTGGCGCCGCTACAAGGACCATCCCGAACGGCGGATTCGCCAGCGGTACGCCTGGGACACGCGCGGCTTGGCGACCATGTACTCCGGGGCCCTGTGGGCGACCCGGCACTGGTACCGCGATGACCCCGCGTTATCGGCGAAGATCGTGCAGCTCCTGAAGGACATCTACCGCGAGTTCGGGTTGAAATCGCGGCTGGCGGCGTCGCTCGTGGGCCGTTACCTGCGGTCCACGATGGCCCGCGAAGCCCGCCGCCTCCGCCAAGGCTGGACCTACGAGCCGCCCACGTTTTACGAAACGAATCAAACGGTCGCGGCGGGGAGTCCGGGTCAACAGTCCGCCGCGAAGGTGTAGCGGCCTGATCTGCCTGCCCTGAGCGCCGGCGAAGGTAGCACAGCCGACGGGTCAACAGCATTCCACCATGGGACACGCTCGATGCGCCAAACGTTGCTCGCGGAGCAGTCGCACCCGACCTGAGGCGAATACCGATCCGACAATCTTCGAAGTGATTCAGGCCAAGAGCTGCTCGATCGAGGAGTTCAGCCGCTTCGGAATCACCCTTCTGCCGCAGCATAGCTTGAATATCAGCCCTTAGGCGTAATTGCTCCGGTGACGGGATGGTCCTGGCACCCCTTCGTGCTGTCGTGATTCCGACGCCAACCTTACAACCCTCAGCGGTGTTGCGAACGAAGATAAGCTGTCCGAACTCCAAGAAGAACTCCTCGCGAGATTTCGTGTCAAATACTGCGAATGGAATATCGTTCGAAGCGGCTCCGTAAATTCGGGTTTTCATCCCCCGTGGGTGCGGCGCAAGCCCCGTGAGAACTCGGATTGAAACCCGCCCCCGACCGACCCCAGCAAGTTGAGCTTCCTGTCGGTAGATACGCGCACGCCGTACGTGGCCGACTACCCCGGCGAAGACCCTTGACATCCTTGACACAGCGGTGTCAAGGACGTAAAGGGCGGGCGGCCCGGCAAGACCGCCCACTACATGCTCCGCTGGGTCGCCACGGCTGGCGAAAAGGGACCGTGGAGCGAAACCGCCAGCGCGACGATTGGGGCGTAGGGAACACGTCGTTCCGCAATGGGTAGCCCGGACTCGGCCGACGCAAGCTATGTTCGTGCCTTCGCCTTCGGCGTGACACCAGGAGGACAAACACCGCTCGATATTCGGTGCCGGGAGATTTGAACCCCCGACGGGAAGGAGGTACGCGTGACAATACCCGATCCTCGCGAGATCTACTGCAGCGCAAGTTACCCGACGGTTACCAACTGCACGATCGCTGGGAATTCGGCTCGCGACAACGGCGGCGCTGTCTACTGCTACTCTCAAAGCGAGCCGATACTCACCAACTGCATCCTCTGAAACAACACGCCGGAGGAGATCCACGTCGCTTCCGGCAGCCCAATGGCAAGTTATTGCGACGTACAGGGCGGCTGGACGGGCGCGGACAACATTGACGACGATCCGCTGTTTGTTGATTTAGGCGCCGGTGACTACCACCTGGCGGCGGATTCGCCCTGCGTCGACACCGGCGATCCGGCGTTTGTGCCGCAGCCGGGCGAGACGGACATGGAGGACGAATTCCACGTCTGGGACGGCGACGACAACGGCGAGGCCCGCGTCGACATAGGCGCCGACGAGTTCGGCTCGTTCCGGTATGGCGATTTGAACTGCGACGGCATGCTCGGCGGGTTCGACATTGATCCTCTTGCGCTGGCCGTGCAGGGGCCAGCGTACTACGACCCCGTCAACCCCGACTGCGACCACATGCTGGCCGACATCAACCGCGACGGCGTAGTCAACGGTTTCGACATCGATCCGTTCATCACGCTGCTGAGCGGCGGATAGACAAGGAACGCGGGCGGTCGTAGCGCGTCATGGCCACCCGCACTTCTGCACGCTCCAGCAGTGCACTTGGGCCGCGACGATGTCGCCCTGGGCCGGATGGCGCCGGGGATGGCTGATCCACGGTGCCCGGCGGCTGATTGACGCATCTATGCGATCAGTTCGCAGAAGACACTCGACTCGTCGACTTCATGAATAAGGCGGTGCCGTCCGAGACCGGCGATGAGCGCTTCGAAACGCGCCGGGTCAACGGTCGTCGCCCGAAAACCGTCTTTGCAAACGATCACGCCCGCGCCGCTGGCACCCTCGTCAATTGCGCCCAATAAACCGGCGGCGGCCTGAAGTCGAAACCACTCCAGCCGGGCCTGCCAGAAGCGCGCGGCGTAGCTCGACAAGAGCACCCGCCCGCCGGGACACGTCACGCGCAGCGCCTCCGCGATCAGCGCGCGCTGGTCCACCTGAAAGGCAGAGATGCCGTTCTGAATGCACAACACGACGTCGAAGACCGCGTCGCGGAACCCGAGCGTGAGAGCGTCCATCCGCAGCAGCCAGCAATTCGCCCGCGGCCGCAGCCGCAGCCGCCGGCTGGCCAGCGCCAGGCTCGCCGCGGACGTGTCGATTCCCACCGCCCAACCGCACCGCTCGGCGAGTTGTGCGAGCACGCGCCCATATCCACACCCGAGTTCAAGGATGGTGTCGGACGGCCGGATGCGGCCGGCCACATGCTCTATCTCGGCATTCAGATATTGCCGCACGCGCGGCGGGGCAAGCTCGTAGCAGCGCTCGAGGCGTTCCGCCGCCAGTTGATCGCTGTAGTAGTTTGACATGCTCGGCGGTCTTTCTTCATACCAGCGGCACACGGGCTGGCGCGGCCCGGCCGCGCCGCGCGGGCGGTACACCGCCGCGCAGTATCATGCTCTCCATTCGCCGGCGTAGTCGGTCTGGTACGGCCCGGCGTCGCGCTGCACGATCTGGAAAATGCGCTTCGCGATCTGCCGCAGGTGCAGCATGTCGTGAGCCGCCCAGGCCGCGAGCAGATCGCCGGCGTGGATCGAACCGAGTTGCGGATGCTCGTAGGCCTGCGTCCAGTCCGGCGCTGCGGGCCGGTGCAGCCAGTCGACCGAGCAACGGCGTTCCGCGACGAAACGCGCCAGCGTCTCCGCCGGGTCCGCCTCGTTGTACTTCCGCTCAACCGCCCAGCCTTCCGGGTCGATCGGCGGCCAAGCGTCGGTCGGGTCGCGCAAGGTGCTGCCAACCCGCACGCGAAAATCGTTGACCTCTTCGTCCAGCAGATGCCGCAAGACCTCCAGGATGGACCAGGTCCCCTCCGGCGGCTTCCAGCGCAAGTCGGCCTCCGAAACACCGTGCAGCACGGCGGGGAGCGTCGTGGCGAAACGCTCGAGCCAGTTGACCAGGTTCTGTGGACTCATGGGGCGATCTCCCGGCAACACTCAATCAGGCATACGGCACACGCTCAGCATGTGTGCGTCGCAAACCGGCCCGTCCTCCCGGCCGCACTTGCTAGAGCGGCGGCTCACGCTCGTCGATGCCGCCTTCTTCCGGATCGGAGGGTCCGCGAATCGACATGAAGCCCGCGATGCGGCGATAGAATTCATGCCCCACCGCCTGCTCCGCAACGATCACTTCGTCGGCACCCTTCTGGAGCGCCGCCATGCCGGACGAAGTGTAACGTGTTCCCGCGATAATGTGGATGCTGGGCTGAATTCGGCGCGCGATCTCCGTCGCGCGTATCGAGGCGGCATCGTCCGGGACGGCCAGCGCCAGGACCAGCGCCCGTTCTATTCCCGCCGCGCGCAAGACGGCCTCGTCTGAGACATCGCCATACAGGACATCGACGCCGAGAGCGCGCTGCGTTTCCGTCGTCTCCCGGTTGAGTTCAACTAACACAAACGGAACGCGCTGGCGCTGGAGATACTCGGCGATGAAACGCCCGCCGATGCCGAAGCCAGCGATGATAACGTGGTTTTCTCGCTTCGGCACGGTCACGGACAACACTCGCAGAGACTGCCCGACATCGCCCCTACCACCGCTCTGCGCTGAGCGGCAGTCCCGTGTACTGTACTCTTTGCGCCGGTGCCGCGCGCTGCGGACAGCACTGGCAGCGCCGCCGTGCTCATCCCAGCTCCGCCAACTCGCGCACCACGTCCGCCAGGGCCGGGGCGATCTGCTCTACTTCGTCATCGGCTAGCGCACGGCAATCGAACAACAGGGCCTCGTCCTGCACGCGGCCGATGATGGGCACGTCACGCCGTCGCAGGCCGGCCACGATGTGCTCCGCCGGCATGGACCGACAGCGCACGCGTACAACCCAGGTTGGGAACTCGAGCGTCGGCAGCGCGCCCCCCCCGGCATACGAGTGGTCCACCCGCGCCGTCACCTCCGCATCCGGCAGCAAACGCGCAATCTCGCCCCTCAGCCGCGCCGCCAGCCCGCGCAGCATCGCCGGCGTCCGCGAGAGATAGCGGTATACCGGCAGGCGGCGGTACAGTGTTTCCGGGTCGCGATATAGCCGCAAAGTGGCTTCCATTCCCGCCAGGGCCATCTTGTCCGGGCGGAGCGTGCGCATCAGCGGATTCCCACGGAGGTGCCCAATCAGATCCGCGCGCCCGACGACCACGCCCGCCTGCGGACCGCCCAGCAGCTTATCGCCGCTGAAGAATGTCAAGTCCGCGCCCGCAGCGATGCTCTCACGCACTGAGGGCTCATCCCATCGGCCGACCGGTGGTGGGTACTCACCGGCCTGGTCATCCTCGTCCACGCGGGAACCGCGCCGTTCCGGCTCGGGCGCCCCGTCGCTCGTGACGGCTGTGATCACATCGCCCGCCTCGTTTTCGCCGACCGGCCAAGGCACGTCCTTGGCAAGCAGCCCACTGCCCAGATCGTCGAACACCAACAGATGGTGTCGATGGCCGAGTTCGACCAGTTCCGCCAGCGTGGGGCTCGCGACAAATCCCTGGATGCGGTAGTTACTCGTATGAACGTGAATCAAAGCGGCCGTGTTCTCGCCGATGGCGCGCTCGTAGTCGCGCAGGTGAGTGCGGTTGGTGGTCCCCACCTCGACCATCCGGCAGCGGGCCGCCGCCATCACCTCCGGCATGCGGTACGAACCGCCAATCTCCACCAATTGCCCGCGCGAGACGACGACTTCGCGTTCGGCCCCGAGGGTGTTCAGTACCAGGAAGGTGGCCGCGGCATTGTTGTTGACGATCAGCCCATCCTCGGCCCCGGTCAGCTCGCGCAGCAGGGTTCGCACGTGCGCCTGGCGGTCGCCGCGCCGCCCCGTCTCGATGTCGAACTCGAGCGTGGAATAGCCACCCATGACGTCGACGATGGCCGCGACTATGTCCTGGGCCAGAGGAGCCCGCCCCAGGTTGGTGTGCAACACCACGCCGGTGGCGTTGATCACGCGCCGCAGACTCGGCCGCGCCCGCTGATGCAGCATCTGCCGCACATCCAGGGCCAGCGCCGGCACGTCCGTCACCGGCGTCTCGCCGCGGCGCAGGGCCGCCCGCCGTTCATCGAGCACCGCCCGCAGCGCGGTGATCAGCTCGGCACGCGGGAACTCGTCCAGCAGATTGCCCACCGCCGGCTGCTTCAGAAGCTGATCGACCGCAGGCAGGTTACGCAGCGCCTCCTGCAATTCTGCCCGCTCACTGTTCTGATTGTTCGCCATCCTGGCACCCGCTGACGAGTGTGCTGTGCAGGCGGTCTGGGGCAGCACCAGCGGCGGTTCAGCGCCGCTGCCGGTAAAGCGCTGGATCGACGACCTTGTTCATCGCCGCGCTGTCGAGGCCCCCGCCCAGGAACTCGTTGATCGCATTCACCAACGGCGCGGGTTCGCTGACCATGTCGTTATAGGTCACATAGAGAACCTTGAAATTCGGCTGCTCAGCGAGCCAGGCATAGACCTTGTTCAGTTCCGCCGCGAAGGTCTTGAGCAATTGCGCCTGGCCGAGCGCACCGCCTTGTTTGCCACTGCGTTCAAGCATCAGGTCCTGTGAGGCGATCACCTCTTCGAGTCGGCGGCGCATGAACACGATCCGATATTCGCGATCGTGCGGCAAGTCGTACAACAGGCGGTAGACCATCTTCACGACCTTGCCGTTGGCCGCCTCGAGCCACGAGGCATCCTGCTTGGTTCGCTTGACCGGCTCGAATTCGTAGTACCCCTTCGGGTTGTCCTCGTCGGCCTGGCGGATCTCGTCGGTCAGGGCCGGAATCCCGCCCCTGTCGATCATCTGCATCATCATGGAGGTTCCCGACCGCGGCAGGCCGGAGACGATGGTGAGGAAGTCATTTGCTGCTGGCATGAGCTCTGTCACACTCCGCTGGTTGCAACCGCGTCCGAATAACGGCAACCCCGGCGAGACACCACCCGGGGCCCCGACAAACCAACAGGCTAGCAGGCCCGGCGCGCGGCGTCAAAAGGCGCGCCGGCAGTCGCTGCCTACCCGTCTCAGCCCCGCGTGCCAAAAGGGATGAATACTCGCCGCCCGCCAGCCGTCAACAAGGCAGACCCAACCAACGCGGGTTGGAACAGGCGGAAAAGGAGAAAGCCATGAAGACGCTGCTCAATACCACGTTGATCGCTGCCAGCCTGGCCCTGCTGACCGGTTGCGATGAAGTGCAGGTCGTGCGGGGATTCATGAACCGCTACAGCGGCTACCCCGCTTACAGCGCCGTTGGTTACCGCGACAATGCCGATTGCTGCTACGGGACCACGTCCACGACCTACGTGATCGAGGAGACCTGGGAAGAGGAGTACTGGGTCGAAGACGTCTGGTACGAAGACTACGTGGTCACGGACACCTGGTACGACGACTACTACGATAACAGCGCGTACTACTGGCCTTGATGCCCGGCCGCGAATCGGCTTCCCGACACCGCGAGCCCCACGCGTCGGCTCCCCCGGCGCGTGGGGCTCTTGCTGCCCGGGGCCCCCTGACCCACGCGCTCACAAACGCATTCCCGTTCTGCTACTCGCCGCCGGTGAAATCAACCTGCGGTGCCTGTTGCGCCTCTTTCGGCGTCTCGAAGTACTCCGCACCTTCGATGCCCGCCCAACCGGAGATGATGCGGCCGAAGAACCTCCGCCGATACGTGTTCAACGAACGCACGGAGTCGTTGTAGCGCTTGCGTTCAACCGCGATGCGATTCTCCGTGCCCTCCAGTTGCACCATCAGGGCCTGAAACTGCTGCTGCGCCTTCAGGTCGGGGTACTTCTCCTGAAGCACAAGCAGCCGTGAGAGGGCCCGTTCGAAGCCCGTCGCGGCGGCCACCTGCTCCTTCCGCGAGCCGCCCTGCGCCGCCTGAAAATACTGCGTGCGGGCATCCGCGACGTGCTTGAAGATTTCGCTCTCGTGCGCGGCGTAGCCTTTGACCGTTTCGACCACGTTCGGAATCAGGTCGAATCGCCGCTGCAATTGGTTTTCGACCTGGGCCCACGCGCCGTCGACAGCTTCGCGCAGGCCGACCACCTTGTTATAGCCGCTGATCGCGCACCCGCCGCCAATCACAAACACCGCCAGCAGGGCCACGATTACCGCGAGCAGGATGGCAGAAATACTGGATCGTCTGGTCATGATTTGGACCTCACTTCTCCAAAGCCAATACCGAATGAGCCGCCGAGCGCGAGTGGGGCCGACAACCGAGCCCGAAGCGCGAGCGAGGGTTTCGGCCCACTCGGCGAAGCGAGCGCGAGACCCGCGCTTGCGCTTCGGGCTCTGATCGGATAATGCACGCTTGCGCACTGCCATTCAGACCTCGCCTACCAACCACCGGAGACACCTCCGCCGCCGAATCCGCCGCCCCCAAACCCGCCGCCGAAGCTACCGCCGCCGAATCCACCGCCATGACGCCGGCCGCCGCCACCGCCCAGCAGAAACAGCAACCACAACGGCGAGATTCCGCCGCCCCAGGTACGGTACGCCTTGCCCCGCCGCGCCAGGGCATTCAGAACAAAGACGACCACCAGAAACGGAAACACTCCCGTACAGCAGGGCGCCAGCGCCCCCAACGGCGACCCCTTACCCTGCTGGTAGCGCACCGGGCGCGTCGGCATTCCGGCGATGCTCGCCCCTTCATCTTGGGCGACCTTGTTCGCCAGCGCCAGGACGCCGTCGTAGATCCCCGTCGAATAGTCGCCGCGGCGGAAATTAGGCACGAAATACTGTTGGGCAACCACGTTGCCAAACGCGTCCGGCAGACTGGCCTCCGCGCCGTAGCCGGTCTCGATGCGAAAACGGTGATCGTCGGTGGCCACGACCACGAGCACGCCGTTATCCTTGCCCTTCTGTCCCAGCTTCCAGTCTTCAGCCAGCTTGAGCGCGTATTGCTCGATCGGGACGCCGTCAGTCGTCTTCACCGTCAGCACGATCATCTGGTGCCCGGTCTTTTGCTCCAGCTCGGTCAGGTAGCTGTCGAGCCGGCGATAGACGTCCGACTTGAGAACACCGGCGCGGTCCTCAACGTGGTTGCGCGGCACGGGCAGATCCTGCCCCACCGCGGCCACAGCCGCCCACAGCACACCGAGCAAGCCCAGCGCCGACAGCCTGACTGGCAGCCGCACTTTCCGTTCGTTGGCAGCCCGCCGCAAGAGTCCGCACCGGTCGGGAGATGTAGCAGCCGGGCTCTGTCCCGGCCGTAGAGAGCGAGAAACGCCCGCCTGCACCATCGGCCGGTATAGGGCCCGGCCGCTACAGGAGTTTTGCAGCAGACTGTTAGCCATCATCAGCATGTTATTCGTGAATCCTACGAGCGGATTTGCGGCGGTCACATTACAAGTACGGGTGTTTATTCGAATCGGGGCAGCCGGCCTGGGCACACTCACGCATCCAGTCCGTCCACGTATCCCGCCAGCGCTTCCACTTCGGCATAGAACCTCTGGAAGCCGGCGAAATCGAGCCCGCTGCCCGTCGCGACCACGTCCCTGAGCGTCTGCAGTTCGAGTTCCGCCAACTCCGCCGCGGCGGCAACGACACTGGTCGACATTCTCGGCAAATCCCTGCCAGCCTCCCGCTTCGAATACAGCACACCGCGCAGAATCCGGACGCCGCGTTCCGCACAGGCCAGGCACAGCTCCGGCAGCAGCTTGTGCCGTCCGGCCGCCGCTAGGAGTCCCTGCCGGAGTTGAATCAATCCACTCTTCAGCTCGCGTTCGCACTGCAAGCGCACGTCGTGCGGCGCGAACGTGAGATCGGCGAAATGATCCTCGCCGCAGACCAGCGCGTGCAGTTGCTGAACCTCCAGCAGTTCCAGCGGAAAGACGTCGCACGAGGCGCGCAGGTACTCGGGCGTCATGATCAGCGGGGCACTGATGCCCTGCTTGCCGAACTGCCGGCCTTCGGCTGCCAGACGTTCGAGCATCTCCAGGTCCACGCGGGCGAGCACAGCCACGCTGCGGGCTGGAGCGTGTTCGTAAAGCGGGTCCTGCGCCAGCCAGCCGCCAAACGCGGACAATCCCAGCAGGTTGTCGCGGGCCAGTTCCATCAGCGTCCGCGCGAATCCGCCGAAGGCCACGCGCCGCGCCTCGGGGATGGCTTGCAGATCAGGGTTCATCGTGTTCATCGGTCCTCTTCAGGTTGCGGCGCCAAGCGCGGCACGCCTGCTGCGCTGCGGCAGCTATGCCGGCAGTCCATTGGCCAACACGTCCTCGACCGCCTCGCAGAACATGTCGATCTCGTCGAGGGTCGTATACAGGTTGGGTGTCACGCGCACGCCGTGAATGTCCTCGTGGTCGATCGCGATGGTGTAGATGTTATGCTTGCCCCACAGGTGCGCGACGAGCTTGCCGTTGTCAATGCCGTCGATCGCAAACGTCACGAACGCGCAGGTGTGCTCGGGTTCGAGCCGGGCGTAGAAGCTGACGCGCTTATCCTGCGCCAGCCGTCTGGCCCAACGATCACGGAGATAGCGCAAGCGGGCCTGCTTGCGCAGCGGCCCGATCGTGTCGTGGAAAGTAAGTGCCTCGGAGATCGCCAGCTTCAACCCCAGTGGGTGCGTGCCGATCTGTTCGAACTTGCGGATGTCATCGCTTTGCGGCTCTTCCGCACCCATCAGCGGCCACAGCGCCGCAATCTTGTCCTTGCGCACATGGAGAAAACCCGTCCCGATCGGCGCGGTGAGCCACTTGTGCAGACTGGTGCCGTAGTAGTCACACTCCAGGTCGTCGCGTTTGAAGGTCAGATGCGCGAAGGCGTGCGCCCCGTCAATAATCAGCGGAATCCCATGCGCACGACCGACCCGGGCAATGTCGCGCACCGGGAAGATCTGCCCCGTCAGGAAGACGATGTGACAGCAGAGCAGCGCCTTGGTCTTGGGTGTGATGTGCTTGGCGAACAGCTCCACCAGATCGCCGGGATCCTGCACGGGGACCGCCACCGGCACCTGCTTCAGCACGATCCCCTCGCGCAATTCGCGCTGCTTGAACGAGTGGATCATGCGCGGGTAGTCGAGCGAAGTCGTCAGAATCTCG
This sequence comes from Planctomycetota bacterium, assembly GCA_018814045.1. Lineage (GTDB taxonomy): Bacteria > Planctomycetota > Phycisphaerae > UBA1845 > Fen-1342 > JAHJAR01. The sequence continues at coordinate 19,802 of JAHJAR010000188.1, forward strand.
TCGCCGCGCTCGAAGTCCATTCCGAAGATACAGGTTTCGAGCGATTCGGTCGTGTTGCGCGTGATCGCCATCTCATCGGGCGCGCAGCCGAAGGTCCGCGCCAGGCGGCTCCGCACCATTTCGAGTTGGGGCTGCAATACGCGCCACATCGTCCGGGCCGGCGCCGCGTTGGAATACTCGATGTGCCGCCGCAGCGCATCCTGGACGACCCGCGGCGACGGGCAGATGCCGCCATTGTTCAGGTAGATCATGCTGCGGTCGATGTCGAACGCCTGCTGGATGCGGAACCAGAAGTCCTCGTCGCGGGCCAGGTCCTCCGGCGCCCGATCGCCGGCGGCCTTCTGGGCGGCCAGCACACGTTGCTGCGCATCGTCGCGCAAGGCGAACCCCGCCAGCGCTCCCAGTGCCAGCCCCTGGCGCAAGAACTGCCGTCGCGTTCGGTCCATCGTGCGCTCTCCCACAATCGCTGCTGCCGTGCCACGCGTGGCGGACCCGGCCGGTCCGAGTCTCGCCGGCTCAGCGGGCCTCAACGCCAAGCGCCGCTCAGCCCAACCGGTTGACGATGTCCGTGATTGCGAGCTCGCACTCGCGCCCGTCCAGCGTAAGCGTGACCCGCTCGCCCACACGCAACCCCATCAGCTTCTGGCTGACGGGAGCCCGGTAGTTGAATATGTCCCGGTCTACATCCGTGTCGAAGGAGCCGAGGAAGGTCATGACCTTCGTGCTGCCGTCCGCCACGTTGCGCAGCGTGACGCGCGAGCCGACTCCAACGTGGTCGCGCGGCAGATCATGCTGTTCCAGCACGCGCGCCTGTGACAACTCGGCGTTGATCTGCGCCAGCCGGGCGCGCAACAGATCGCGTTCCTCGAGCGCAAACCTGTATTCGGAATTCTCACTCAGATCACCGTGCGCCGCCGCTTCGCCGATCTTCTTGGCGTTCTCAGGCATCTTGACGTTGACCAATTCGTCCCGCTCGGCCGTCCGCTTTTCGAGCCCGGCCTGCGTCGTCCAGAGAACGTTTGTGTCTTCCCACGGTGCCAGGCGTGCTTCCTGCCGCGCCCACAGGTCGGGGTGCACTTTGCGCAGCATATCGAGCATCTGCGCCGGCATGTTGTCACCGAGGCCGTCCATCCGCCGCAATTGCCCCCGGATGGTTACCGCCCGCGCGACATCCGTCCGCGCGAGGCACTCGCGCACGAGCCGGAAATCGCGAAGACCGAGGGCGTTCTTCATCCGCAGCCGGAAAGACTTGATCAGAGTCGCGTCGGGCACCAGCGTGCGGCCCAGAGCACTGAGCGTGTCCAGGATGCGCGCCAGGAGCACATCCGCGGTCGGCAAGCGCAGCCCCTCATGCGCCCGCGGTCCTTTCCACAGCCAATACACGAGCTCGCCATAATCAACCGGATCGTCCAGGGCGGTATCGACGTGCTCCTGCACCGCCGCGCCCAACCCGGCCTGCATCCCCATCGCCACGATGCGATCGAGCACCGTCGCCCGCGCCTGCGGCATCAACGTCACCACCTGCGCCGCCGCATCGTCCGGCCGGGCCTCGCTCAGCGCTTTCAGCGCCCGCGTCCAAAGCGCATCGTGCTCGAGTCCGGCGATCAAGGTGGCCGGCTCCGCGGCGTCGCGCAGCATCGCTCGCGCCAGACCTTCGGTCTCTTCGGTCGACGGAAAACCCCTCTCCGTTAAACGCCCCAGCACCAGTGCACAGGCCAGGGCCTCGGCCGGGCGTCTGGCACGAATGGCTTCGATGTGCCGCACCACGTGCGCGTGGAAGCGTTCTACCAGGGCGGGCTCGGGCGGCTGCTTACGCTGGGACTGTTCCTTCAGGTACTCTTCCATCACCGCCAACCAGCGCATCGGATCCGCGTCGGCCTCGATCTTGGACTGCGCCTCATCCTCGGGTGTGCGGCCTTCGGCGCAGTAGCTCAGGAATACCGGCGTTCTACCCTCCATGATCACATTCGGGCAGCGCTTCAGTTTGGCGCGCGTCTTGGTCCACCATTTCGACCAGCCGTTGAAGTCGATGTGGCGCGGCACCAACTCGCTCTTGAGCCGATCCTGATCGATGTGGTCACCGTGCGCCCGGATCAATCCGATCACCAGCGCCACCGGGTCGCTCTCGATCAGTTCCGCGAGCCGCTCCGGACGCAACTGCCGCAACACGCGGAAATCGTCGGGGTCGATCGGATCGTAATCCCGAGCCAGCTCGGCAACCGGAATCGTCGTTGCCCGCCCCTCACGCCGCAGGGTGAACAGCCCGTTCTGCCGGTCGATCTCCGTCGTCTCCAGCGCCCGATCGTCCATGCGACACAGCAGCGTGTCGCCCTGCTTGAGCGTGAGCCCGATGTCCAGAACACGCAGTGCGCTGCGCACCGCGCGCCCGCTCATCAGTCCGGACGCCTCCAGGATACGCTCGAAGCCCGGCAGCTCTCCGTAAACGCGGCGGTACAGGTCAACCGTCAGATTCAACAGACCCTCGTCCGCCGGGGCGCCCGTGAGCGCCGCCCGCGCGACCGGCAGTAGACCCTCCGGCGCCACCGTGGCCGCCACGTTCTCCATGATCATCTGGGCCAGTGTAGCAACCCGTTTGCCTTCACCGGCACGCTCGAGGTGTTCGAACGGGGGCATGACGTCGGCCGGTTGCAGGTCGCCCAGCTCCAACAGTTCCAGGCAACGCGCTTCGAACGCGTCGTAGTCCGCGGCCTCGATCAGTTGCATTAGCTCCGATACAGGCATGTGCTCCTCACGCAGTCTCTGACAAGCGGGGCGCGGACGCACCACGCGCACCTCTCGTGTCTTCCAGTCTGGGTGAACAACGAAGTAAGGTCGTCTCAGTCAAGGCAGTCCCACTTCCCCCGTGACGATCGCGCTCTCCGCCGATCGCTGGCCGCTGAAACCCGATAGTCGGCAGCCAATAGCTGACAGTCGCTCGCCGCAACGCTCGTGCTCCCCGCCGCGCTCGGTCTGCCCGCCAGATGCCGCACTAGTGCTCCTCCTGATCCATGTCCTTTCGGGCTCTGCGCTTGGCCTTGAGCAGCCGCGCGGTGTAGTCGCCTTCGCTCGTCGATGGTTTCTTGCGCGTCGGCCGCGCCACGACCGGGGCATCCTGTTCCGTAGCCCCGCCCAGCGCCCGGGTGAGGTCTTCCGTTACCTTGGCGTCCGGCTGGGCCTCGTAGCGTGTGGCGCGGTCCGGAGCCGGACCGGCTTCGGACGGCGGACGCCGCAGGTCCTCCTGCAATCGCTCGCGCGCTCCCTTGAGCGTGGACAGCACGGCGGCACTTTCTTCCGCCGGCCGGCGCCGCCCGGCCATGTCGGCGATGAAGCGCCGCGCCTTGCGCGCCAGCTCGAGCGGACTGATCGCGATGCGTCGCACCGCCACGTCCAACAGGAACAAGAGCAGCATCAGGCGCACCAGGTCCTCCCACACCGAACGCCGCAATTCCGCCGCCGGCAACCCGGCCCGTTCGAACGACTTCGCTGCGTCCGCGGCGGCGAGCTGTCGCCCGCGTGTCTGCGCCGCGAGGTCGCTCAACAACGGCAGATTGGTTTGCAGGTCTGCGTACTCCGGTGAATAGGCGACTGACACGCCGGTTTGCAAAATGCCGGAAACCACCTCGTCCCCGGCCCCCATCTGATACGCCATACTGATGATGTAGCTACCGCGCTCGCGAGCCTGGAACTCCCCCTCATAGCGGCCCGGGCCGGTCTGCGTCAGGCGCAACCGCTCTGACCGAAAGCGTGGTCCCGGTCCCACCAGCGTGCCGTCGATCGTCATGAAGTCGATGGCGGCGGCGTTCTTGTCCAGGGCGTCGAGGCGGATTTTGCCCAGGCCACCCTGAACGGTTGTGGTCACGTCGAAAGCGGCCGCCTCGGATTGGCGCGACGCCCAGCGCACTATCTGTGCCCACAACTTGCTGAATTTCGGCCACTGCGCCCAGTTGGCCCCCCAATCGGTGTTCCACATGCCGCTCGTGAACGCCACCGTCTTCCCCAATCCGACCTGCCAGTGTGCCAGCACCGGGTCGTCGCCCTCCTTGGTCTTGCGAATCAGCGGCACTTCCGCCAGCGGCTTGGCCGTGGTCACCACATAGCCGCCCAGCTCCGGCAGACCTTCGCCAACCAGTCCCGACACCGTCGGAGCCAGTGGACTGGCCAACCGCGGCGTGAAGGGCGACTCATTGATCAGCGAGCGCCGCACGATCCGCGACTCCTTGATGAAGATCTTCGGCAACTGGCTGGCGTCACGCACCTCGTAGCACTCCCCCCGCCCCCGCTGCTTCGTCTGCTCGGCGATCCACTTCGCCGTGTCGGCATCCTGGTGCATCCCGTAGCCAATCACCACCGTCGTACAGGTGATCTTGTTTTCCCGCATCTTCTTCAGCAGGGCTTTGTCCGGCGGCCGGCAGTCGAAGTCCGAAATCACGATCATATGCTTGACGGCGGCACCCTGCGCCGCGATCAGCGCGTCGTACGCCTGCTGCATCGGTGCGTGCAGGTCGGGCATGTCGCCCATCTGCATCCGCATGATCTGCTGGATAACCGCCGTCTTGTCACCCACCGGCTGTAGCGGAACCACCCAATAGCCTTGGTTGGCACCCGCCCACTGGTACGATTGCACACCCACCAGATCGCGCGTGCTGAGCGTCTTGACCGCTGCGACCGCGATGCGCTCGCCCCAGTAGTTGCCGCGCGGGATCTCGCACGCATGCATGATCAGCACCAGGGCGCCCTTGACGATCTGCTTGGTCGCCTTGATGTCGAAGCTGACCGGCATAACCTCTTCCACCGGGCTGCCCATCCAGCCCCCGGCCCCAAACGACTCGTCCCCGCCGACCATCACCAGCCCGCCGCCCAGATCGCGTACATAGACAGTCAGGGCTTGATGCTCTTCTTCCCCGAGTTGGTAGGCCGGCACGTTCGACAGAATCACCACCGCGTACTGCAGCAAACGCACCTGGTTGAGCGGCTCTCCGCCGGCAACCTCGACGTCACACACCAACTGCTCACGCTCCAGCGCTCGTGCCAGAACCTGCGCCGCCTGCCATTCGTCGCGCACCCCGGCATCGTCGGCGTTCGCGTCCCCCGACGTGAGAATCAGGACGCGCCCCTGCCCCGAGACGACCGTGAAAGCCTGGCCCTCATTGTTCGCACTGATCGTGTCCTGCTCACCGTCGTCCGGCTCAAACACGGCCCGAAAACGGTGCGCCCCGGCCACGCGCAGCGGAACCGGCATGGTCAACCGCGTCGGCCCCGGCCCCAGCGTTACCGCGTAACCGGCGCCCTTCCGGCCTTCGTCCAAATCCACCAGCCGGTCATTGTGGTACAGGAAGATCTTGCCGCTGACCGCCGCCGCCGACTCGTTGCGCAGCACGGTCTGGAGATTGATCGTCTCCTCCGTCGCTGCCGTGGGCGGCGCCGTCAGCCGTTCGAGGATCACTTCGCTGGCGTGCTGGTAATACACAGGAACGACGTCGATCGGCGTGCCGGCCGCCGCGTACTGCTTGGCTTCTTCCGCTACTTCCCCGACGTTCTCGTTGCCATCGGACAGGAGGACCAGACGCCGAACCGTGTCCGCGCGAAACAGGGCCATGCCCATCCGCAGTGCGGCGGCTATGTCGCTTTGATCGGGGGTCACGGGTTCGGAGAGCCGCTCGATCGCCAGCGTCCCCATGGGCAACTGCTCCACCGAACTCTGCCCGTCGAACGCGATGACGCCCAAGCGATCGTCCGGCCGCATGTTGTCGGAGGCCTCCTTCAGAAAAGCGAGAGCCTCGTCCTTGAGAAAACCGCGCGGCATGCTGTTCGAGCGATCGACAACGAAAACGACGGACATGTCGTCGGTGCTCTTGACCCGCTGCGCCCCCGCCAGCGCGAGTATCATGCAGCCCACCACCGCCCAGCGCAGCAGGATCGCCAGTCCACGCCGCATTCGTCCCAAGCCGGCCAGCGAGCGGATCGACAGCACCGCCAGCAGCGGCAGTACGGCGAACAGGGCGAGATAGCCCGGCGATTCGAACCGCATCAGCGCCAACAGGCCAACCGCGTACATGGGCGTAGTCTACCACGACAACCGCCGCCGCGGGAGCCGTCAGACAGACTCCGGGCCGAACCCGCACGCGACGACGTTCTGCCTGCATCAGCACCAGACCTCGTTCGGCGAAACCAGCCCGTCACGGTCTTTCCCACGTGCGGCGAGACAGGCCCGCAATCACCTGCACGCGGTTGTTGCCCGAATCGACGATCATGACGCGGTCGTCGTCGCCGACAGCCAGCGCCCAGGGGTAGGCCAACTGGCCCGGCTCGCGCCCCGCCCGCCCCCAAACGCCGAGGCACCGCCCGGCGGCATCGAATCGTTGCACGCGGTTGTTGCCATATTCACAGACGACGAGCGTGCCGTCCGATAGCATGTCAACGTTGTAGGGGAAACGCAGTTCCCCAGGTTCGCTCCCCAGACGACCGAACGTAGAAAGCAGGCGACCAGCGCTGTCAAACCGGCAGATGCGGTGGTTGCAGGCGTCGGCAACCCAGAGCGTGTTCGCCCTGTCAACCAGGAGCGATTGCGGCCGCGCCAGCCGAACCGCTTCGTCGTCCGGACCACCAAAGCTGCAGACAAACCGCCGCTCGGCCGTGAACTTGCTCACCCGGTCGCGCTGGTTGCCATATTCCGAAACGTAGATCGTGCCGTCGGCCGCAATGGCCACGTCGGTGGGCAAGGCGAACTGGCCGGGACCGGAGCCGGCCGAGCCGAAAGAACCCATCAGCAGCCCGGCGGGGTCGAAAATCAAGACGCGGCTATAGTGCGTATCGGCCACATACACGCTGCCGTCCGGGCCGATCCCCAGACCAGTCGGCTTACCGGCCTGGATTTCCGGCATGCGCCACGCGTTAAGCGGCTGACCCTCCTGCGTGAAGCACTGGAGCCGCCCGGCCTTGTCCACGACGTACAGCCGGTGACCCGCCGCCGCCGCCGCGGCCCGGGGATAGCTGAACTCTCCCGGCCCCAACCCGGTCCGGCCGAAGACCAGCAAGGGCGCCGCCCCGCTCCGCTCCCGCTCCGCCGCCCCACAGCCGCCCAATAGCGCACACCCGGCCAGCAGAGCCGTGACGCACGCCGCAGCGCGTATCACGGCGAAGCCGGCTCGGCGCTGACCCCGCCGTGAATGCGCCGCGACTGCTCGATCGATTGCAGGAGTTCCTCTTGAGAAATCTTGCCCCACCGCCGCGCCAGGACATCCCCCGCGGGTGAGACGATCACGATGCCCGGCGATTGCGGAATGCGCCACTTCTCCGCCAGGGATCGGTCCAAGTCATATTCGAGCGGCACGCAGATCAGGTCCGCAGTCGCCTCGATCACCACCGGCGTCTTCAGCACGTTCTCCTCGAACTCCGTACACGCCACCGAGTACCAGTTGCGCAAGTAGACCATGGTCAGCTTCTGAGCAGCGCGGCTCTCGGCATGCACGCGTTCAAAAGTATCGAGCCGCCAGCGGATACCCGCCGAACAACCCAGCGCAATAACAACCAGCCCAACCGGCAGCAACCGCGTGACTTTCGCCGCAACGCAGCCGGCCCCAGGATCAGTTTCTGATTTTCGCTGCAAGGCGTTATCTCTTGTACTTCACGGAACAGCCGTACGGGTTCGTAACGGGCGACGGCACTTCGTGGCCCGCCAGCAGTGCATCCAACGCCTCCGCTATGTAATTGCGCTTGCCACGGTCGTCGTGCGCGCCCATGTAGGCCAGCTTACCCTTGTTAACGATGAAGATATGCGGCGTCGTCTTGGCCTCGTAGCGCCGACCAACGGCGCCGTCCGTGTCCATCAGGATCGGGTAGGGTATCTTGTGCTCCCTGGTGTAGGCAGCGATATCCGCGGCCTGGTGGGAATGTGTGCTGTCAATCCCGAACCAGACCACACCCTTCGCCCGATATTCATCATAGAGGGCTTTCATCCGCGGTCCAGCCCCCTTGCTGAAGTTGCTGAATGGGCAGTCCTTGTTGACCCACTCGAGAACGACAATCTTGTCCCGATGGTCGGAGAGCCTGTGCTTCTCACCCCCCGTGCTGACCAACGCGAAGTCCGGGGCCGGCGCCCCGATCTCGGCTCGCGCCGGTCGCGTGGTCGTCTGTCCGGCCTGCTTGTCCTGTTCCGCTTGCGCGCGATACTGTCCGGCCGCGGCAACCAGCAGCGAACCCGCGAGCACTGCCGCGTACAGGATATGTGTTTTATGCATCACAACGACCTCCTCGGCCCTTCGTCCGGTTTTCCGGAGGCTCGCGGCCCGGTGGACATGGATTCTAACGAGAGGCCCAACGGCGCCAAGCTCAGCGCGGGCGTCGCAACCGGTTCCGGGCGGGCGCGGCGCAGCCATGCGCCGCACGGAGCGGAGAGTCGATGACCGACGCTGAACCGATCGAATCCGTCAGCCTGGAGGAGGCGCTGTCGTGCGTGCTCGCTCCCGGCGACGAGCACCTGCGCGCCAGCCAAGCCCACGTGCGCGCTCTCGACGCCTACATTGCGCAATGCACCGAGGGCTGGGAGGGGTTCAAGCAGACGCATGAAGGCCGCACCACCGGCCTGTTCCTGGCGATGTTACTGCCCGGTTCGACCGCCGTGATCATGGTCCCCTGTCCGGGAACGCACGGTTTCTCCCTGCCCGATCAGCAACGGGTGACTCTTTTCGGCTTGGAACGCTTGCGGGTGCGGCGCCTACACTACGTCCAGGCATTGCTGGAGCCGGGCTTGCGTCCCAAACGCGCCCTGCTCGAGAGATGCGGCTTCCGGCGTCTGACCACGCTGAACTACCTGGAGCGTGGGACCATGTACCCATGGTTCGACCCTCCTTCACCCGACGCGGTCGATTGGGTCCCTTTTGGCAGCAACACTTACGAGCGGTTTGCGGCCACGCTCGCGCAGACCTACGAGGACAGCCAGGACTGTCCTGAGTTGACCGGCCTTCGGCCGATCGCGGACGTCATTGCCTCCCATCAGGCGACTGGGCCCTTCGACCCAACACTGTGGGAGTTGGCGCGCGTTGACGGGTGTGACGCGGGCTGCCTGCTGCTCGCCCGGCTGTCGCACGGCCCGCTACTCGAGATTGCGTACATGGGCGTCGTGCCGGAATTCCGTCGCCGCGGCGTGGGGGCGCTGCTGCTCCGCCGGGCTTTGCAGCGTTGCCGCGCAGCGGAGGCCGACCGACTGACCGTTGTTGTTGATCAACGGAACGCCACGGCCCGCCGGGCCTACGCGCGGTTCGGGTTCAAGGAAGTAACCACTCGCGACGCGTACCTGCATATGCTGACCTGACGCTACGGCGGCGCGCTCGAGTTTTGCGCTGCGCATGCGTGCGGTGAGTGACGCCGCCCGATTCGTCCTGCGCACAGCTTGTGGACAGCCGGTGAAACTCGCTTTTTTTTCCGACCATCGGCGCTTGGTGCAGCGAAGGTTACGTTTCTGTCAACCGAATTGTGCCAACTTCGGCGTTGCGAATAGCGGTCGGCCGCGTTATTATCCTCTCTTGCTTGTGAACGTGGAAGCAGTGACTCAGCTTACATCCGGATAGCATACCGCACACTTGATAGTAGCAACCGGGCAGGGACCCCGAGGGGTGAGCCGTGGACAGAACGGTGGCGGAGAAGGTCTGTCACATTCGGGAGCGAGTGGTTGATCGGATCGGCGCCAATAGGTACCGCACATGGTTCGGAGAATCGACCGAGTTCGCGCTGTGCGGGACCCAACTCGATGTCCTCGTCGCGAACGCCTTCGTCGGCAGTTGGATCGCATCGAACTACCTCGATGACCTGAAAGAGGCCACGCGCAGCGTGCTGGGAGAGGATGCGTGTGTCGACGTTCGTGTCAACCAGCGTGCCCCGCAGGCCGACGCCGGCGAGCGGGCCCAGCCGCCTGATGTCGCCGCGCAGCAGCGGCGCAGCGGCACGCGCACGGCCCGCGCCACAAGACTGCGCGGCAACCTCGACACCTTCGTGGTCGGGGCGTGCAACCGCCTGGCGTTCTCAGCCGTAGCGCAGGTTGTGCGCTCCCCCGCCCAGGCGTTCAAACCGCTCGTCCTCCACGGCGGGTGCGGTCTCGGTAAGACCCACCTGTTGCAGGGCATCTGCAACGGCGTCAATCGCTCGCACCCCACGCTGGCCTGGCGCTATATCTCCGGTGAGGAGTTCACCAACGAGTTCATCTCGGCCGTCAAGACACGGCGGGTTGACGGCTTCCGTGCGCGCTTCAGGGAGGTCGATCTGCTCGTGATCGACGATATCCACTTCCTGGCAAACAAGAAGGCCACGCAGGAGGAGTTCCTCCATACCTTCAACGCCATCGACGCCTGCGGCAAAGCCGTCGTGCTCTCCACTGATCGGCACCCCCGCAGCATCGCTACGCTTTCGGAGCCGCTCATCAGCCGACTCATCGCCGGCATGGTCGTGCAGATCGACGCGCCCGACATGAGCACGCGGCGAGAGATTCTGCGCCGGCGAGCGGATGCGATGCAATGCGACATATCGGCCGAGGTGCTCGATTTCGTGGCGCGCCGCGTTACGCGTAACGTGCGTGAGCTGGAGGGCGCGCTCTACAAACTCGTTGCCCTGGCCTCACTGACGAAGGAGGCCATCACGCTCAGCCTGACCCGGGCGGCACTCGAGGATCACGTCAGCCGCGGCCAGCAACGTCCCGAAGCCGACGTGATCATCCGCACCGTGGCCAGCCGGTTTGGCGCCTCGGTCGAACTGCTCAACTCGAAGGCCCGCGACCGGACCGCCAGCCTGGCCCGGGCCAGTGCGATGTACCTGCTGCGCAAGCACACGCAGATGAGCTTCCCCGCGATCGGGCACCTGATGGGCAACAAGAACCACTCCACCGTGCTGATGGCAACGCGTCGAATCGAGCAGATCCTCGACAAGAACGATCCGGTATCCTGGCACACACTGGCCGGTACACAGCAGGCGCGCCTGAGCGAGCTACTCGCCAGCATCGAACGGGATCTGCTGCAAGAAAACGACTAAGCGCGGCCGGTCATGCTAGAACCTATCCCATAACTCTTTCCGCGACCGTAAGGGAGCGGTTGCCGAAAAACCGCCTGCCTACGCGCGCCGCTCGGTTCTGCTGCCCACCGCTGGACGGTTCTGGGATAGGTTCCAGTCAGTCCCCCACCGCGTCGCTGCGCGAACTGGATGGGGCACCCGCGCCGACCAGGCGGTAGCTGGTGACGGTCTTGAAATCGCTGACGTTGCGGACGGCGGTGATGTTGCGCCACGTGCGCTCGACGCTGAGGGGGCCGTCGGCGCCATTCAAGTCGTGCAAATCGATGGTCGATTCCACCAATGGAGGTATCGTGAGAACGGCCGTGATCGCCGAGTGACGCCATGCTTATAGGACCGAATGGAGAGCGGGCTGGTCGCCTGTCGCGCGAGCGTGATGCACAGTTTCGCGCGTGGCGCGACAATCTCCCCGACGCCGTGTATCACGAGGTCGAGCAGAGAATCGCGGATTATTGCGACACACACGATCACGTCGTCGTTCGGTATCTCGCAGGCGGAGAATGGACGGGCACCCCGTGGGAGCCGGTTCTGACAGCATGCGCGGGCGACGCGGAGGAAGCTGCCAAGTTTCTTGGTCAGGTTCTCTGGCGCTATCTCGCCGAATGCCCGGATACATGGTGGTTCTATCGACCTGCAAGCCTCGACGACGAGCCAGTGGGCATGGAGTACCGCAGACAATAAACTACTGGAAGATGTCGACGATCGACGTGCCAAAGGCCTTCAATCCAGTAAGTGGGCTGCTCGCTAGCGACGAATGCAATGGCTCGAAAGAAAGATCCCCTTGCAGGCGCCCTTGTAGGGCTGCTGCTGATCGGCGTTCCCTACGCACTGCTTTGCGCCGTTGGGTCGAGCGTCGCACGTGTATTTGGATTGCGGTCGCCAACCCGGGAAATGATGAGCGCTGAGAATGCGTTGCTCGGTATCTTCGCGATTCTCATCCTGGTCCTACTGACCGTCTTGCTGCGACGGTTTGCGCGAAGGCGGGCAGGACGATACGTTCTTCCAAGTCAGCTTCCGACCTACGTCGATGCGGGTACTAGCGTCAATTTACCAATTGACTTTGGGGGTTCAACGGCAGCGAATGGCTCTGTCGTCGGCGGGACCTTTGCCCGAGAGGCCGATCTCGAAAACTTCCTGGTGACAAACTGGGACCAACTCGACTTTGGTGCGCCTCTGGAGTTCGTCGCGCAGCAGGTCCGATGTGGTGAACTCGGCATTATCGATGTGCTGGGGCGCGACCGGGTCACGCGCGATTACGTGGTGGTTGAGCTCAAGAAGGGGCAGGCCGACGATGTCGTGTTTGGCCAGCTCTCACGGTACATGGGCGGAGTCAAGCGGGACCGTGCGACGATTGAGGGTGTAGGAGTCCGTGGAATCATCGTCGCGCGTACGATCTCGCCGAAGCTCCGCGCGGCGGCGGCGGTTAATCCAAAGGTCAGTCTGAGACGCTATGTCTACGTTTCCAATGGGGAGTCGAGGGCGAGTCTGGCTCAACGGCTGAATTGTTCACCCGGGGACCTCCTCCTGCTTCCCGGCACTGGCGATCAACTTTGGTGCATGTGTGGACATGAGAACGCTCCACACGCGCGGTACTGCGCCAAGTGCGGAGGGCCCGTTGGCGGCTCGGAAGACAATCTGGGGCAGGCGACTGCACATGCAAAAGGGCACGGCGCGTCGGGCAATGTACCACTTGCCGTGCGGACGGAGCGCACGGAGCATGTTTCTACTTCCACGGGCATGGACTTCGCCCGTTTGAAAGCACTCTTGAACCAGATGGCTAGGCTTGACGGAGGACATGGGCTAGCGCAGCGTTTGGAGAAAGACCTGCGCAGGAGCACGGGCAGCTCGGTTAGCCGATCAACGGTTCATCACCTGTCCAAGTGGTGCCATCCGCAACGATGGGCCGAGCGCGAGCAGCGAATGCAACCCGTTGCCCGCGAAGTAAGCCGTCAACTCTTCGGCCTTGTCATCGGTAGGGAGATCTGAGTCTGACCACTGCTGTCCGCATAGACGCGCCGGATCGCGGCGACGCCCGCTGTCTCCACAACCGCTAGGGGACCCAGGCGCCCGAGGCGCAGTTGTGCTTGGCCGAGTTGCCCAGCGCGATGTTGAGCGGAATTTCCAGGCAGCGGGCGATCTCGTTGACCCTTGACACGACGTTGTGCCGCTTCGCGGCACGAAGCGCGAAGCGATTCCCGAGCTTCGCTTGGAACGCCGAGTCAAGGGTTGATCACCTTGTCCGCGGGCAGGATGCGCACGCTACCCCGAAGTCGCCGCAAATGGAGGTCGGCTGCTCCGCCGATTCGCGGGCGAGACGCCCACGCTACCCGGTTGATCTTCCAGCCGTACGGCATCGTCATCCACGTGCCGCGGTCCATCTCGACCGTGTCCAGCGGTTCGACCTCCGAGGCCTCGGTGTCGGCTGGGGCGTCGGTGTAGATCACGCCGGAGGGCAACGCCGCCTGCTCGGCCGAGCCCAGCACGGCCAGCGTGTAGCGCCGCAGCATGGCGAACAGCGGCAGCGCGGGTGTGATCTCGGGAATGCCACGGCTCTGCCCCGGCGTTCAGCCCGAAACAGATGCACGACCGTCTCGGCGGGCATCAGGTCGTAATCGTTGATCCCGGCGCGCCACGCGCGTCGGTCGCCCGGATGGCTACGCAGGACGTAGTACGCGACCGGGTTGCCGAAGCCGTCGAAGATGATGCCATCGACGGCCTTTTCCTCGGGGACCAGCACGCCGAACGGCGTCGAGACCTGATCGGCTTCGATGAGCCGCACATCGAGCTGTACCGGCGCGTGACGGCGTCCCGCCAGACGGGTACTACGGCGCGGACATCATCTTCGATGACTTCGCGTTTTGCCTGGACGTGGCGTTGGGTGATGCGATCGGTTGGGGACCGCCGCCGGCAAACGACGAGCGCGCGGATGCCGAGGAGGTTTCGAGCAACGACGTGGTCGTCGTGGACAACACCTTTGCCACCAATGCCGCCGACGATCCTGAGCTCAGTTGCACGTTGGGCGGCAATGCTCATCCGGTGGGCACGGTGTGGTACAAGTTCGTGGCGACCGACACGTCGGCCTTGATCAGCACCGGCCGGAACTCATTCGGCGACACGCTCATCGGCGTATACGTGGATGATTCGGGCACGCTCGTTGAGCTGGATTGCAGCGACGATACAGCTACTCTGCGCTCCGCAGTCTGCGTCGAGAACCTGGAAATTGGCGAGATTCACTACATTCAATTCGCCACCTATACGGACTTCAGTCGCGGCGTCTATCAATTGACCGTTACCAGTCCGCGTCCCGGGGACCCGCCAAACGACCTGTTCGACGACGCGATCGGTCCGCTGGCGGTGCCGTCGCTCACGCAGGGAACGACCGTAGGTGCGCTGCCCGACTTTGGCTTCGGAGAGGACTCGAGCTACACCGTTGTTCCCGCCTGCGCTGGCGTGCTCGTCACGTCGCCGGGAGTGTGGTACTGGGTCGAGGGAACCGGAGCCGTTCTGACAGTGGCACTCTGCACGCAGCAGACGACCTTCGACACCAAGTTGAGCGTCTACAGTTGGGACGACCCCGACCTGACCTGCGTCGCCGCCAATGACGACGCCTGCGGCGTGCGCTCGCGCGTGTCGTGGCCCGCGGCGGCCGGAGTGCCGTATCACGTACTCGTGCACAGCGTCGGCTGTGCGACGGGACCATTCGCGCTGGAAGTCGCCGAAATCAGCCTCGGTGACTTGAACTGCGATGGTACCGTCGACGGTTTCGACGTCGACGCGTTCATGCTGGCGCTGATGTACCCCGATAGGTATGCGACGACGTACCCTGATTGCGACATCAAACTGGCGGACTGCAACGCCGACGGCCTGGTCAACGGGTTTGACATCGACAGCTTCGTCGCGCTGCTGACCGGAGATTAGAACCTATCCCAGAACTGTCCGGAGGTGGGCAGCAAGACTGCGCCGCGCGCGTAAGCAAGCGGTTTTTCGGCAACCGCTCCCGTACGGTCGCGGCTGCGGAAGGAGCTTTGGGATAGGTTCCAGTCAGGACTCGGCAAGTGCGGTTCTGAAGCACGCCAGTGTCTTGCGCACGCACTGCTCCCAGGTGAAGGTCGCGGCCTGCCGCAGTCCGGCAGCCGCGCACCGGCCGTGCCAGCCCTCATCTTCCGCCAGGCGCTGCATGGCAGCGGTCCACGCGGCGGTGTCGCGCGGATCGAGCAAAACCCCCGCCTCTCCGACCACTTCGGGCAGCGAAGCCACATCCGAGACGATCACCGGACCGCCACACGCCATGGTTTCCAGAGGCGGCATCCCGAACCCCTCGTACAGCGTCGGCCAGACCAGGGCCGTGCATAGCGAGTAGAGGCAGGCGAGGTACGTATCGTTCATGTACCCGAGTAGGCGCACATCGCTGGCCAACGCCCGCGCTGCCAGCTTCTCCCGCAAAGCCTCGTGCTTCCAGCCCCAGGCCCCCACGATGATGAGCGGGTGCTCCCGGCGCAACTCACCTGGCAAGGCGGCGAAGGCGTCCAGCAGGCCGGCCACGTTCTTGCGCGGTTCCAGCGTACCGACGTACAGGAAGAACCGGCGCGGCAGATCGAGTGCGCGGCGTACTCGGTCGACTACGGCCGGCGGCTGTGCGCCGAACGCCGGGCGCGGGGCTTGATAGGTCACATCGATCGTGTCGGGTGCCAGCCCCAGCCGCGCGACCATCTCGCGTTTGGTGAACTCGGATACGGCGATGAAGCGGCTTGTTTGCCGCACGCCGGCGTCGAACTCGTTCTCGTACCACTGCACGCGGTCGCGCGGATGCCACTCGGGATGCACGACCACCGACAGGTCGTGAACCGTAGTAACCGTCGGCAGGTCGCAGCGGATCGGAATGTGGTTCGGTTCGTGGTAGAGCTGATAGCGGCGGGCGGCGCGGCGAAAAAGGACGCCATACGCGCCTTGGACGAAGCGGCGTAGCCACCAGGGTTTGCGCGAGCCGCCCACGTCACGCTGCTGCGAATCTGGTGCGCCGCTGGCCGAAGCGCTTTGCGCTGGCACCGCCGACGGTGTTTCCGCCAGCCGTTGTCGCCAATCGCCGCGCGACAGATGCGTAAAGACGAACGGATCCAGGTGGACGTCGTGCGTGACCTCTGGCAGATGCAGCAGCAGTTGAGCGATGTAGTGCCCAACGCCGGTAAGCGTTTGTCGCAGTGGGCGATCATTGAGAATGACGCGGAGCGGACCGTTCATCGGCGCCCATTCAACACGAGGTTGTGGGACTGGCGGTCTTGGACATGCCGAGGATGTTAATCCGCCGCGGCCGGAAACTGTAGGGAGGTGGCGCACAGTCGAAGACCGGCGGTGCGCGGGCTCGCAGCACCAGCCCGAAGACGAACTCGGGCCGGCAGGCCCATCCGGGACTGCGGCACGCCGGCGAGAAGGCTGTGTTCAGGCCCGGTCAGTCCGGGGAGCCTGGCGGCCGCAGTCGTTCTGGGCCGCTATTCCGGTCTGGTTTGCAGGGTGTCCTAGCCGAAGGAGCGCAAGGCTGCGAACAGGGACGCGATAACGACGGCGAATGCAATCCAAAACCTCATGCGAGTACCCTCACGTCGTAGGCGTTGCCGGTCGTTCCTCAGGGCCACCCAGCGGCGGAGCGGGGGCTCCCGCGCCATTCTTGCGCACCTGCGAGTTGGCGTCATCTCGCCGGCCCGCGCAGCGCCCCGCGACCAGGCAGGCACATATATCCCTTCGGCACATCAGTCAGCAATCCGCAGCACGCCCACGCCGGGCAGACCAGAAACCGCTCTCGCTGTCCGCCGCGGGCCGCTGGCGGCGAGCTTCAGGCCCCCGGTCGAGCCGCACACGCTTGCCCGCGTGGACTTGCGTCCGCTTCGCCGTTATACCGGCAATATGCATGCGACGAGCGCTGAGACTAGGACGATCCTGGCTGATCTGAACGACGCACAGCGTCAGGCGGTCGCCCACCAGGACGGCCCGCTACTGGTGCTGGCCGGCCCGGGCAGTGGCAAGACCCGTGTCATCACCAGGCGAGCGGCGTACCTCGTACGCCGCGGCGTCCCCACGCGGAACATCCTGGCCATCACCTTCACCAACAAGGCCGCCGACGAGATGAAGCAACGCATCGAGGCCCTCGGCGTCGGTCGCGGCATGTGGGTTCATACGTTTCATGCGCTGGGCGTGCGGCTGTTGCGGGAGTTCGGCCCGCTGGCCCATGTGCAGCCCGGGTTCACGATCTACGACGTGCCGGACCAGCGGCGCGTGATCAAGGACGCCATGGCTGTCTGCGGCGTAAGCGAGAACGTGGTGAGCCTCGACGCTGTACAGGCAACCATAAGCCAGGCCAAGAACCGGCTGTTGACGCCGCAGCAATACGGCGCGCAGGCGGTCTTTTTCGAGCAGGGCACACTGGCGCGGCTGTACGAGGCGTACGAGCAACTGCTCGAACAGCGCAACGCGGTCGACTTTGACGACCTGCTGATGCGAGTTGCCATCGTGCTGCGTGACCATCCGGACGTAACCGAGCGGCTGAACATCCGCTTTCGTTACCTGCTGATCGATGAGTACCAGGACACCAACCATGCCCAGTACCTGATCGCCCAACATCTTTCACGGCATCACCGCAACATATGTGCCACGGGCGACCCGGATCAGAGCATCTATGGCTGGCGCGGCGCGGACATCAGCAACATCCTGGAGTTTGAGCGCGACTACACCGACGCGGTCGTCGTGCGCCTGGAGCAGAACTACCGCTCTACCGGCAACATTCTGCGCGTCGCTTCGCAGCTCATCTCGACGAACCGGCGACGCAAGCACAAGGACCTCTGGACCGAGAACGGCACTGGCCAGCCGGTGGCGGTTTGGCGGTTTGCGGAGGGGGGCGACGAGGCCGAACGTATCGCCGAGACTATCGTCGAGATGCATCGGGAGGGGCGTTCGTACAGCGACTTTGCCATCGCCTATCGCATCAACGCGATCTCACGCGGCCTGGAAGAATCGCTGCGCGTCCGCGGGATCCCGTACAAGATCGCGCGCGGCGTCGAGTTCTACAACCGCAAGGAAATCCGCGACGTCCTCGCGTACCTGCGCGTGCTGGTAAACCCGGTCGACCAGGTGGCGTTGCTGCGCATCATCAACACGCCCACGCGCGGCATCGGGAAGACGACCGTGACGCGCCTGCTCGAAGAGGCCGGGGCGCGCGCGCGGCCGCTTCTGGAGATCATGCCTGACGTCGAGGATTACCCGGGCATCACGCGGGCCGCCCAACGACGCGTGCGGGCCTTTGTCGGTCTGCTCGACGAGATGAAAACCGTCCTCGCGGACCCCGTCGCCGACGCGGTCAGCCGCGTGCTCACGCTGTCCGGGCTTGAGGCGGATTTGCGGAAGGAGCAGGAAGACGGTGGCGAAGATCGTTTGGCGAATGTGCAGGAGTTGGTGACCGCGGCTGCCCAGTACGACGAAGAGGCGGAAGAGCCGACGCTGGCCGACTTCCTGAACCGCGTCAGCCTGACCAGCGATCAGGACAGCGTCGACGAGTCGGCCGGCTGCGTGCTGCTGCTCACGCTGCACGCGGCCAAGGGGCTCGAGTTTCCGGTCGTCTTCATTGTCGGGCTGGAACAGGGAATGCTGCCACACGAGCGCTCACTGGCCGGCGGCGACCAGGTTGAGGAGGAACGGCGGCTGTGCTTCGTCGGCATCACGCGGGCCCAGGAACGGCTTTACCTGAGCCACGCCCGGGAGCGGTTGATTCGCGGGCGTCCGTTTCCGCGCGCCCCTTCACAGTTCCTCAGAGAATTGGATTGCGACGCGATTGAACGGACCGACTTCGACGAGGGCGCCTTTTTCGACGATCGTGAAGCGGGGAGCAAAGAGGGCTTCGAGCCGCTGCACGACCACCTGCCGGCCGAAGAGCTGCAACGCCCGCGCTCACCCAAGCGACGACTGCGGGAGTCCGCCACCGACGCGGACGAGTTGCGGATCATCGATGTGGCCGCCGCCGGAACAACGTCGCCTTTCGCCGATTGGAAGCCGGGCCAACTCGTGCGACACGCGACGTATGGCGTCGGGCAATTACTCTGGATCCGCCCCGGCGCAGGGCAATCACGCGCGGCGATCAAGTTCGCGGGTTACGGCGAGAAGACGTTCATCCTCGAGCTGGCGCCGGTGACCAAGCTGGAACGCGGCTCGGTGTGACGCGGTGCAGAACGTGCGACATGCGTTTCACCCCGGCTTGAATCGACGCTCGGGTGGTTCCGCCAGGCTGCGGTCTGCGGTAATCTGACGAATCATGAGCTACCTGGCACGAATGGGGTGTCTGATCATCGGTGTGGCCCTGCTCGCTGGCTGCAACGGGCTCACCGAGCAGCAACGGATGTGGCTGGCCGAGGGCAGCCGCGCATACGACCGCCAGCAGTACTCCCGTGCGATCGACAAGCTCACGCTCTTTTTGTCCGAAGTGCAGGACCAGCCCGAAGTGGCCCAGGCGCTGTACGTGCGGGCAATGAGCGCCGCCCAATCCGGACGTCGGGCAGACGCCCACGCCGACCTGCGGGCCTGTATCGAGGCCTCTCAGGATGTGGAGACCACGTGGCGCGCCTACGTCGTCTTGGGCACACTCCATTTTGAGGACCGGCGCTGGCAGGAAGCCAGTGCGGCCTACGCCCAAGCCGCGGAACTGATGCCCGCGCTCCCGCCGGCGGATCTGGTGCTATACCGCCTGGGGATCTGCTACGAACGGTCGGGGCAGTGGGGACGGGCCCTGTTGCCGTACCGCCGGATTGTCGGCGGATTCCCCCGCAGCGGCGTGGCCGAGGCCGCCCGGCGCCGCTTGGTGCTGAAGACCGATCACTTCGCGATACAGTGCGGCGCGTTTTCGCAACGGAAGAACGCCGAAAACCTGGTGATCACGCTGGAACGTCAGGGCCTGACACCCTACATCCAGCCCGAACAGCGTACGACGAAGGTGATGCACGTGGTGCTGGTCGGACGGTACGCCACGTACGAGGAGGCCCAGCAGAACCTGTCTCGCGTGCGGCAATACGTGGATGACGCCCTGTTGTGGCCGTGAATGCACCCGCGCCGCGTGGTCGCGGAACGTCCGAGGATCAGTACCGATACGGAGCCCGAAGATGACGCGCGATCAAGCCTGGCAACTGCTGTGTGAGTACACCGAGAGCGAGTCTTTGCGCAAGCACGGGCTGGCGGTCGAGGCCGCCATGCGTTTCTACGCCCGCCATTTTGGTGAGGATGAGGAGAAGTGGGGCGTAGCAGGCCTCCTGCACGATTTCGATTACGAGCGCTGGCCCGAGCCACCTGCCCACACGCGCGAAGGCGCGCGGATCCTGCGCGAGAAGGGCGTGGATGATGAGCTCGTCGACGCGATCCTCTCGCACGGCGACTGGAACACCGACGAATATCCCCGCGACCGTCCGATCAGGAAAGCCCTGTTCGCGGTCGACGAGTTGTGCGGATTCATCATAGCCTGCGCCCTGGTACGTCCGACCAGGCTCGAAGGCCTCACGCCCAAGAGCGTGAAGAAGAAGATGAAAACACCCGCGTTTGCAGCCGCCGTCTCGCGCGACGACATCACGGTGGGTACCGAGCTTATCGGACTACCGCTCGATGACCACATCCGCAACTGCGTCGAGGCCCTGCAACCGGTCGCGGCCGAGTTGGGCTTGGCCTGAGCTATCTCGGCCGGGGCCGTAACGCGGACGGCGCCATCGGCCCGTTATCGCCCCCGCGCTGAAGCGAATAAACGCCGCCCGAGCGCGTCTTTGTGATTGGAAACCCATGGGTGAGCGTCCCACAGCCCGCCGACCGCTTGGTCCTGACGAGCGTGCCGTCCTGGACGCGCTGGTGCACACCGTGGGGCCCAGGTTGCGGGCGTACGTGCGGCGTGCCTACGGGACGGCGTTCGAGGTCGATGAAGTCGTGGCCGAAACGTTCTGTCGGGCGGCGGCCAATATGGAGGCCCTGCTGCGCTGCGAACGCCAGGATATGTATTTGCTGACCATCGCGCGCAACCTGTGTCGCGACGGATTTCGGCGGACCCGGCCGGAGGCCCTGCCCGGCGAGCGGCTCGACCAACGATCGAGTGACGGACCGGCCCCGTCGGAGGCGGCGGACAGGCGGGAGCGGAACCGGGCGTTGCTCGAAGCGCTGGAGGCCCTTCCGCAATCGCAGCGCGAAATTGTCGTGTTGCGGCTGTCCGCGGAGTTGAAGTTCGAGGAAATAGCGGAACTGCTGAAGATCCCACTCGGGACGGCGTTGTCGCGGATGCACGCCGCCGTGCAGCGCCTGCGAGGTCAACTGCGGTGCGTCTATGAACGCTGATTACGACAACACCGAATGCGGGCGGCATCGTGAAGAGTTGCTGCAACTGGCCTGCGGTGGTTCGCCGGAGACGGACAGGTCGACGGCGCTCGAAGCACATCTGACCGTGTGCGCGGAGTGTGGCCAGCTCCTGTCCGAATCCACGGAACTGGTCGCTGAGCTGAGTGCTGCGCTCCATCCCGAGCCGCTCCCGATTGAAACCGTGCGTTTGATCGAGCGGCGACTCGCCGAGCGCACAACGGCGCAACCGCGGATGTTGCGGCGGCCGGCCCATGTTCTCTGGGCGGCGGCGATTGCGGCGGGGTTGCTGCTGGCCGCCTTCACACCCTGGCCCGTGCGCAACCGCCCGGTGGAGCCCGATCCCGAGCGGATCGTGCTCTCCGAGGCCGACGCGCTTGAGATCGTGGCCGCCTTCAGCCAACTGCGCTGGAGCAGTCCGGTGGAGGCCGCGATCGACCAGTTGAGCAGCCGGGTCGCTGACATAGAGAAGTCTGTGGAACGTCAGGCCGGCGCCCAGAGCGTCCTGCCGTGGGATCGAGCCGATGATTGGGATCTTCCGCCCGAAAGCAGCGAGACTTCACTCGACGGCGTAGCAGCCAGCAGCGAATTAGCACGCCACGCCGGCACTGCCTTGCCGGTCCAGCGGGAGCGTGGCGTTTCGCAACTGCTCTGAGCGCGAACGAGACGTGCGTTCGAGAATCGGAAACTCGTGTAGTGACGGGAGCGAACTATGAGGTATTTACTGCTGACCCTGATGACGGTGCTTTTGCTCGTGTCCTGGGGAGCGGCGCAGGAACCGGATAAGCCGGCCAAGCATGAGCAGCCCAAACAAGTGAAAGACCGTGAAGCCGCGGACAAGCCTGATCGACAACGGGAACCTGCCCTGTCAGGTCCCCGCGAAGATCATCCCGACCGGCAGCGCCCCACGCCGCGTGACATGCCGGCCCGACGCGCCGGCCCGCGTGGCCAGGGCGCACGAGCGCTCCCGCCATGGGAGCCGCTGATTCGTGGCGTGGCCGAGCGCCGCCCAGAGCTGGCTCGGCGGCTCAAGCGGCTCCAGATGCACGACCCCGGCCGCTTCCACGATGTGCTGATGGAAGCACTGATGTTCCGGCTGGAGGACGTCCTGAACGAGGCGGAGGAGCAAGCCGGTGAACGGGATGGACCGCAACACGCGCCGCCGGAACCGGGGATGGCTCCGCGGCCGGAGATGCCGGAGCACGAGCGCGAATTCCAGCGGCGCCTGGACGAATTGCACCAGCGTCACCAAGAACTCGAACGACGTTCGCAGGAGTTGGCCGGACACGCGCGGCGTCTTCAAGAGCGTGAGGGTGAGCCCTCGCCCGAGGAGCGCGAGCATTTGCTGAACGAGCTGCGTCAGGTGACGAACGAGCAATTCGAGGTGCGTACCGAGCTACGCCGCGTCGAGCTCGAACGGATCGAGCGCGAACTCCAGCACCTGCGCGAGATGATCGAGCAACGGCACCACGACCTGGAACGCCGCGAGCGCGAGCGCGAGACAATCACCGAACGCCGCATCCGGCAACTCATCGGCGAAGAACTGGAAGGCTGGTAGCGCGGCCCGGCACTGAAGGCTCACCAGCGCCGCCGCACGCTCTGCACGTCACCAACGCCACGCGTTTGGGTGTCAGCTGCGGCACGCAGCAGCGTTGTGCTACGGATTCTCCGCGGCTTTGTCCGGCGGAGACTCCCCGCGACGGGCAGCCAGAGAGCGATAGTAGGCGTCCAGCAGCGGGCGCAGCGCCGGCGGAACAGCTTGCTCCGCTGGAGGTGCGATGCGGCGCAGCGCGTCATCGCGCGTCTGAGCGGACCTCACACGCAGTGACGCATCCGCCGACAGATCACGTCCACGCTGGCGTTCGTCATCGCCGAGCTGCGCATCGAACATCAGCCGCCGTAATTCGCCTGCCCCGCCGATGCGCCGCGTCGCCTGCTGAAGTCGTCGCAAGGCGTGCGTGAATTCGTCCCGCCTGGCGGGCGACCAGCCCAGGTCTTCGAGCACGTCGTCTGGCGGGTCTTCGGCGCGCTCCAGCAACTCCAATGCGTCGAGCGCTTCAATCCGCCCGCGCGAGTCGAGTTGCTCGCCATCTCCTGCCAGCCCGCCCGGTTCTTCTCCGTGGTCTGCGGGCGGTCCCTGCTCCACTCCACCGGCCGGTTCGCGGGCCTGCTCTGAGCCCGTGCCACGCGCAACTCCGGCTCCAGGACTTCCGCCGGCGGAACCAGGGGCTTGTCCAGTGGTACCCGGGGCTTCGCTGGACGTTTGCGCTGCTCCTTCGGCGTTGCTGTCCGCCCCGGCCTGATTACCGGGCTGCCCACCGGCCGTGCCGTCACCCTGCTGCGGCTGTCCGCCAGGAGATTGCTGTCCACTGCCTTGTTGCTGTCCCGCGCCGGGCGACTGACCGGCTTCCCGCTGGCCGGCGGTGGGCGATTGCGCGCCGCCCTGCTGCTGTTGCTGGGCGTCAGGTTCTTCTTCGCCGCCACCCTGTTGCTGTTCCTGACCGTCAGGTTTCGTGCCGGCGGGTTGCTGGGATTGCTGCGCGCCGGACTGCTGAGTGTCACCTTGTTGCTGATCGGCGGCGGGCGACTG
Organism: Planctomycetota bacterium; assembly: GCA_018814045.1. Classification (GTDB taxonomy): domain Bacteria; phylum Planctomycetota; class Phycisphaerae; order UBA1845; family Fen-1342; genus JAHJAR01. Next base: position 43,803 of record JAHJAR010000188.1, read on the forward strand.
GGCGCCGCCCTGTTGCGGCTGCTGGGCGTCAGGTTCTTCTTCTCCGCCACCCTCGCCTTCAGCGGCGCGCATCCGGTCAACAACCTCCCGCGCTTCGCGCCCGTACTGCTCGAGGAAGCGGCGGAACTCCTGCTCTAACTGCTCTTCTGTACCGTCGGCGCCGGGCTGCCCGTCGGGTGCACCATCATCCTGCGGTTCCGCGGCGTCACGCGCCTGCCCGTTCCGTCCGCCGCCCCGCTCCGGCGCAGCGGCGCCGGGATCAGCCTGGTGCGCCGCATCGTCACCGCGCTGTGCGCCAGTATCTCCCTGGCTTGCTTCCTCTCCGGGCGCCGACGAGCCATCCTGCGCCTGACCGCCTTGGTCGGGGGCGTCGGCCTGCTCTTCATTCCGCTCGCCGGAGTGCCCACCGGTCGTACCTTCTCCGGCGTCGGTTGTCTCACCTTCGCCACATTCGTGCGCAGACTCCCCGGCGTCTTCATCCCCCGGTTCCTGCTGGCCAGATTCGGGCTGCCCGGAGTCCTTCTGGGGTGGCTCTGTTTCGGGCGGCGCGAGCGGCATGGTCAGCGCATACTCGAGCGTCCGCCCCCGCTGTGGGGCGCAAACGCCATCCGGCAAGACACGGTTGTCGCGCACCTCGAACCAAGCCCGGACATGCTGTCCCGGTTCCAGGCCCACCTCGTCCAGCGCGAAGCGGGCGACGACACGCCGCCGCCCGGTCTCATCAGCTACCGACGAGACAATCGCACGGCGGCTGACGTCCTCGCCGCGCTCAACGACAAACACGATCCGCTCGACGTGCACGTCGTCCGTCGCCTCGACCTTGAAGGCCGGTACCTGCGTCACATCAACGACCCGTCCGGGCGCTTCGTTCTCGTCCGGCGTAAGCACCTCGATCTGCGGTGCGGCGTCCGTCCGAACCACGATGCGATGTTGCGGCGGATGGCGCAGCGCGTAGCCCCACCGATCAGCGAATTCGATCCGATATGCACAACTCTCCGTCAGAGCCACCGTAACCGCCGCACTCCGTGGGTCATCACGCGCGCCGCTCATCCGCGTCCGTGTTTCCGGGTCGCCAACCAGCACCAGCACCGGCTCATGAATCGCAACGTTGGCCTCAACCGCAAAGGTGGCCTGCGTCCCCGCCCAAACGTGCAAGTCCGGCTCACTGGCGGTCGCGGCCGGCTCTCCCGTGTACGCCGGCGGATCCAGCCGGATCGACAGGCTGCGCACAGCCGGCTGTGGCTGGACGGGAATGACGCCTTCCAGCAGCGCATCGCCCGCCCGGCAGGAGAAGCGAATATCCGCCCGCACCTCGTGCGGTGCCAACGCAATCCGCCTGCATTCGACGTCTCCTTCCCAGCGCCGCGATTTCAGGCTGTACCGGACGACCGGCGCCGGTGGCCCCGGCACCGCCGAATTGAACTCGAACCAAACGTCTTCCACCGCCCGACCGGTGAGTGCAAATTCGATCTCAAGCGCTTCGCGCGCGTGCACTACATCGGTCGCACGAGGCAAAACCAGCTCCAGGACGGTCGCCGTCGGTGCGGCCACATCGGCCCCACAAAAGCGCGCCAACGACGGTAGGACCGGCTTCGGAGCCACGGCGGCGTAAACCACCCACGCCGCCAGGGCAACACAGAGCGCTCCCAGCCACACGCGCTGACCACCCGGCTCGACCCGTTCGATCGGCGGATGTCGGCGCACGTCCCGCGCCGCTTGGCGCGTCGCCGCCGCGTGGGCGTACGCCGTCTCGGGCATCCGCCGCAGCAGGAGTGTGTTGATCAGTGTGTTGTGGTGGATGTGTCCGGCGCGTTCGAGCTCCTGGGCAGCGAACACGGGGTTCACGCGCCGCCACAGAATGACCACCGACAGCCCCAAGCTGGCGACGACCACGGCGCCGAGCCAGACGAGGCCAGCCCCGACAATGACCGGTCGGGCCAGGCCGCCAGACCAGGCGTGATCTGCCACGATGATGAACAAGGGGAAAACGACTGCCACGGCCAGGACGCCGAGCAGACGCGTCAGCAGGGTGCGCCATTGCATACGGCGTCCGATAGCATCGAGCGCGACCAAGAGCACACGATCCGCGACGTCGCTCCTCGGCCGTGGCGACGGCCGTAAAGTGTCTGCCGACTGCCCTGCGGGCCGGTCCGGGCCGTCGGCCGCCGCGGGTGTCCCCGGCGGCGTGACCGTCGGTCGATCGGGCTGGGCTGAGGCACTCATACTGGTGGACTATTGTACCACGCGACCGGCTGTCCGGACGAGGATAAACCGCCGACCCCATGTGCCACTGCTCTCGAGCGATTCTTGCCGTGGTGTTTTGACCGCGTACCGAGACATTTTGACGCGAACCACTCAAGTGCGTGGTTCCGCAACAGCACTTTCTCAGCGAGTCGTCGAATAGAATGGCGATCCAGTTGTACGTGGTGTTGAGCTGCATATTGCTGACTGCGTTGGAGCGCGGCGCACGGCCGAGCAAGTATGATGACGTTCAGATGGCGCGCGTGCCTCACAGCGACCAGCCGGCCCGATACTCCCGCTTGAAGTAGGCGTTTGCGGCCGGGAGGTTCGTGATCTCCCTCGCCGTGGCATCAAAGTCGATCCGCTGCTGCGCCCGAATCGCCACGTTCCCCAGCAACACCGTTTCCGTCAGCGGACCGGCGTAGTCGAAGTTGGATCCGGCCGGCGGCCCGCCTTTGCAGGCCGCGATCCACTCCTGGTGATGACCCACCGAACGCGGCAGAGTCTTCGGCGGACGCTCATAGGCCGTCATCTTCTCTTCGGGCAGGATGCGGAGTCCGCCCGCACCGTGCGCACCACAGATGATCTTGCCCTCGTCGCCGATGAACAGCGCTCCGCCAAACGCGTTCCCCATCGTTCGCTCGGGCCCCAGCTCGGCCGGCCGTTCCGGCATCAGGCCGCCGTCGTACCAGGTGAGCTTTAGCGGCGGCCGGGTTCCGCGGGCCGGAAAGCGGTAGCGCACAATCGAAGCCCGCGGATACGTCTCCTTGTTGAACGGCTTGTCCCAGTTCAGGCCCGCCGGGATGAAGGTCGAGAAACTGGCCTCGACACTCGTTGGATACGACAACTCGAGCGCGTAGAAGACCGGATCGAAGATGTGGCAACCCATATCGCCCAGTGCCCCGGTCCCGAAATCCCACCAGCCGCGCCAGGTCGCCGGCAGGTAGGCCGGGTGATACGGACGTTCCGGTGCAGGCTATCGCATCGGGGCAGCGGAACGGTTTGAAGCGAGCGTTAAAAGCGCGCGGGTCGAGGTCTGGATCGAGTTGCGGCTGGAAGCGAACCGCCCGAACGTGTCGCCGCGCGGGCTGAAGCCCGCGGCTCTTCGAGGTCGCCGCGCGAGTTGAAGCCCGCGGCTCTTCGAGGTCGCCGAATCGCGCGCGGCGATTTAGGAGGTCGCCTATCCGAAAGTCAAGATTGACAAAACGCCGGTGCGAGACGGGCGGGTGTGGTCTCGAACGTCCGCTGAACCGTGATTCCCGGCTCCATGGCGTTCCAGAAGAGCGCGAACCGCCCGGCGACCCGCAGCGCAGCAGGAGCCTCGCCCACCTGCGCACCGATGTTGTCCCGTGGTGCGCAACACGTTGTTGCCCTCACCAGCCGCCGGAATCCCGGCCGGTTTGTTTGAACCTTGACGCCCCCTGACGCGACTGTATGGCAGAGCTATGGAAAAGGCCCACGCGACCGTAATCGACGAATTGCTCGTCATGCACTGTCAGGCTGGCGACCGAAAGTCCTTCGACCTGCTCGTGCGCCGCTGGCAACGCCGTCTGTGGCAATACGCGCGGCGCCTGACCGGCAGCGATGACGCGGCCTGGGACGTGATTCAGGAAGCGTGGATGGCCATCCTGAAGCAGATACGAAACCTGAGCGATCCGGCCTGGTTCGCGGCCTGGGCCTACCGCATCGTGCGGAACAAGTGCGTGGACTACTGCCGCCGGGCCAGCCGACAAAGGAACCTGGCCGAAAGCCTGATTCAGTATCGGACATTAAGCGGTGATCCGCCAACGGACGAGCCTGGCGCTGGCTTGGCGCGGGCCCTGCAACAGCTTCCGTCCGAGCGTCAGGAGTTGTTGACGCTCAAGTACGGCGAGGATCTCAACATACTCGAGATAGCCGTGGTCCTGGGCATCCCCGTGGGCACGGTCAAGAGCCGCCTGCACCACGCCCGGGAGCACCTGCGGCGAATACTGGAAGGAGACGAGTCATGAACAACCTGGACGAAGATCTCAAGAGACTGCTGGCAGACGGCAAGGTGCCGTACGACGTCGACCGCGAGGAGGGCATCTTCCGTCAGATGGCCGGCCTGTTCCGCGGCAAGCTGTGGTGGATGGCCGTATTGGTCACGGTCGAATCGATCGTGTTCAGCGTGCTGATCGTGCTGGCGGTAGTGGAGTTCCTTCAGGCCGACGACACCAAGTGGCAGATTTTCTACGCCACCGGCATACTACTGCTGGCGATACTGCTGCTGCTCGTGAAGCTGTGGGGCTGGATGCAGATGAACCGCAACGCGATCCAGCGTGAAATCAAACGCCTGGAGCTGCGGATGCTGGACCTGTTCGAAGGCAACCATGAATCGCGACCCGGCAGTTGAGCGCCGGGTCGCCCGATGGGCCCGCTGCAACTACCTCGCAGCCTGGACCAGGTGGCAGATCGATGCTTGCCGCGTTCCACGAAACAAGCCACCAGCTCGACTTCCTACGCCCCATGAACTCCCTGCTGGCCGAGTTCGAGCGTGGCAGCATAGCGGACCGCGCTCACGAGACGGCAGCAATCGAGACGCACCTCGGAGCGCTCCACGCGGCCTGGGACCGGGTGTTCCCGGCGTTTCCCGCCTGCCCCTGGCGACGCCGCACGCTCGCTTGGGAATACCACCGCGGGTGCCGGGACGCCTATCTGCGACGCCTTGTCGTCGCCCACGTGCCCATGCTGGCGGGCGACAACCGTCTCATCGTCAATCCCGCCACCGTGTTGGGGCGACATGCCCGCTCGCTGGCGCGGGCCTTGCCCGCCTGGCAGGTTGTCGGCACCGACATCGACCCTCTGGCCGGCCGCCTTCATCGCCTCGTAACCATCTGGCAAGGGCATCCGCCGCCCAACTACCGCTTCGAGCGTGAGAATGTCTTCGAGCCAGACCGCGCGCGGCGTCCGACGGTGGTCACGTTCTTCGGTGCCTGCGGTTCGGTCACAGACGGGTGCCTGGACTACGCCATCGCGGCACAGGCACCGCTTCTGGTTTGTCGCTCCTGCTGCCACGACAACATCGGAGGCAACACCGACATTGTGAGGCGGCCGCGCCCGATCAACTGGTTCTTTGCATGTAAGAACTGGGGGTTCGCGCGCATCAAGAAAAAGCGAAACGGCTTCTACTTCGCCGACCGCTACTGCCGCGCCGCCTACCCGCGTAGCACGGCAGCCCGCGCAATCATCGACTCGGACACCATCATCGCCGTCGCCCAGAACGCGCCAGACAGCGACATCTGCCGCCACATAGTCGATCTCGACCGCTGCTTGTACCTCCGGGAAAACGGCTATGACGTCATGTATCGCGAGGAACTTTTCTTCGCTCACAGGCGGGCCGACGTCGCCCCCTGACCCACCCCTGCCCGACAACTCCAGCCAGCAACCGCGCACGCACTCGACCCGCCTGCTTTGGCGCCGCACGCACCACCGCGAGTGAAATGACAGCGCTTGCAGCGACCGCTATATTCCGCATATCGGAACGCAAACCCACGCGGTCGTCAGCGGCGGCCCGTGTCTCGATGACGATCGCGACGGAGGTCGATGCGATGCCGCGAATCATGCTGCTGATCTCATTGTGTTGTGCCACGCTCGTTGCACCAGGGTGCAGAAGGCCCGCGTCCGAGACCGGGGAGCCCACCGCTCAACCCGGCCCGGCCGCCGCCGCGGCCAACCGTCGCACAATCGCGGTGATTCCGAAGGGCACGACGCACGTCTTCTGGAAGTCAGTCGAATCCGGGGCCAAACGCGCCGGAAGCGAACTGGGCGTGAACATCATCTGGAAGGGCCCGCTCAAGGAGAATGACCGTGCCCAGCAGATCCAGGTGATGCAGCAGTTCATCTCGCAGGGCGTCGACGCCATTGCCCTCGCGCCGCTCGACTTCAAAGCTCTGGTGGCCCCCGTTGCCGCCGCCCGCGCTCGAAACATCCCCGTCGTCATCTACGACTCCGCCCTCGAGGGCCAGCCCGGCCAGGACTTCGTCAGCTTCGTCGCCACCAACAACGAACAGGGCGGCCGGCTCGGCGGCCAGCAGTTGGCCGAGTTACTC
>JAHJAR010000189.1 GCA_018814045.1 Planctomycetota bacterium
CGCTGGAGTAGTACGCGCACGTCGCGCGGGCGGGTCACGTACACGCCGATGCGGGCCGTCGATCCCGCCAGTTCCAAGTTGACGGCCGCTTCCGTCGAGGCGTTCTTGGGCGGTCCGATGTGCTTATAGGGAAAGAAGAACTGACTGAAACGCTTCTCCTCGCCCGGCATGAGCCAGGTGAAGTCGGGTTGATTATCCGTATAGACGCCGCACATCAGCTCGACGTACGGCCCGTCCTCGTCGGTCAGGTTGCGGTCCCAGGCCTGGCCGAAGTCGCCGCAGCCCCAGGTCCACTGCTTCTTGCCCGGCGCGATGTGGTGATTCGCGACATGGAGCATGCCGGCCTGCCGCCCATGGTCGTAGCACCCAACGAAGTCGAAATCAGAGTGATACGCCATGTACGAAGTCGGCACCGGGATGTTCTTGTAGCGCGAGATGTCCGTACCGGGTCCGTAGTCCTTCTTGTAGTACACGCCGGTCGCGATAGGGAAGTCGGACACGTCGCGTTTTCCGTGGTCCATGACGGCGTGCACGTCGGGCGGGAACGCGGATTGATAGTCGTCGTTCACGTGCACAGCCGGGTTCGCCCACCATAGAAACTTCTGTGGCTCGCTCGTGCGGTTGTAGAGCTGGACCTTGACCTCCAGGACGGCACGGTCGGGGTAGAGTGTCAGGCCATGCATGCCCTTCGTGCGGAACATGCGCTCGATCTCGCTGCACCAGATCGTCTTGCCGCCGTCTGGTCGCTCCTCGATCCGCCAGTTGACGGGCATGTACGTGCTCGGGCGATGGTGCTGCGGCCAATTGAATTCGATCCCGCCGGAAACCCACGGACCGCAAAGCCCCACCAGCGCCGGCTTGATGACGCGGTTGTAGTAGACGAACTGGTGGTCGTTCGTCTTGTCGAGCGCCATCTGCACACGGCCGCCGAGCTCGGGCAGCACCATGATCTTGAGCCAGCGGTTCTCGAGAAACACCGCAGTCCAGGTGCGTGGCTGCGGTGCGTCGGCGACGCGATCGATCATCGCATGCGGATAGACGACGCCGCTGCTGCCCTGGTAGACGCGCTTCTCCAGGAACATCGGGTTGCGGTTCGGCGTTCAGCAGCCATAGGTCGGAATGATGACGGGCTCGCTCCAGGCTTTCACTTCGTCTTCAATCACGTTGGGTACTCGTCGACGGGGACTGTGATGAATGGAACAAGCCGCGCACCTGCTCGGCCGTGATCGCGTGTCGGGGCGCGAACGCGGCGCCGGCGACGTAACGCAGCAGCGACTGCCGGGACTGCCGGGCGACCGGTCGTACATCCAGGTTGCTCTCGATATCGACGCTGCAAACGAGCAGCCGACCCTGACCGAGCCGCGCTTCGAACAGCAAGCCCAACCGCCGAGCCTCGAACCAGGTATCGATGACCTGCACGATCGGGCGCAGCTCCGCCGGCAGGCCGTTCAGGTTCATCGCCGCCGAATCGTGGATAAGCTCCCACCATTGCCAGTTGGTGTGGTACTCCGTCGGGAATTCGGCCAGCGCCGGGTGGTTCGGGTCGCAGAGGACGCCCAGCGTGTGCGGCGGCTGCCCGCCGGTCCAGGCGGTATTCCAGAAAACGGTTGAGAAGCCGATGACCGCGTCGGTTTTTACCTGTGCCGGCGGGATGAGCAGCAGCGCCGATCCACCTGCTTCGAGATACGCGCGCGTCGCGTCGTCCAGCTCATGAACGATGCGCAATCCGTCGTTCTTCGGATCGGGCGCCGGTTCCGCCGGATATACCCAGAAATCCCAATCGTTGGCGAAAGTCGTGCCCGTGATGGCGATTTCGAGATTGAGCTTCGCCGGGGCTTTGATCGAACCCAGTGGAACATCGATTTTGCCTAGCGCGGACAATTCGCCGGTGGGGATCGTACGGATAGGCAACATGCCGCCGGCGACTTGCCGTCCTTCGACAGCTCTGATCATCCAACTCACAGGCGCATCGATCAGATCGCGCGGCCCGTAGTGCGCGACCTCGACGTCGGCCGCGAAGGTCTCCGCCGTCGTGAGAACGCGCTTGGACATTCGCGCCAGCGGCACGGTCTCGCAAGCGAAGCGATGGTATTCGGCCGGGGTAACGTACGGCTTCGAATCCCAGAACGGATCGAGCACGCCGACCAGCGCCGTGCCCTGCCCCGGGAAATCATGCAGGTCGAGCAGCTCGAAACCACCGAAGCCCGGCGTCCGGAGCGCCGACTCGATTTCCTCCTTGTAGCACAGCGTTTGCAGCTTGCCGGACGCCATCAGGAAGTCATGCGCCTGGTCGCCCATGTGGTTGGCGTTCAGGAAATCGCGGAAGATCTCGAAGTTGCGCGGCTTGAGCACCCCGGTATATTTCGCGATCTCGTCGAAATTGGGATATACGCACCATTGCCCGATCTCATGGCTGATCACCGGGATGGCATGTTTCCCGACGAAATCGCGATAGTCCGCGGTCGTCGCGGGCGGCAACGCGTTGATGCGCGATCGGCAGCCCTCCCCCCATTGCTGGATGCGCGGCGCGGGCGTGACGTGGAACTCGTTCTCGGGCAGCATCGGCCAGCCGGAGGCGCAGGTATATTTCCGGCGGGGATCGAGCTTCTTGAAATGCTCGACCCAGTGGGCTAGATATTCCTTCCCTCCGTCGGGACCGGCCGGCTCATTGCCGTACGCCATGAACGTGAAGGATGGATGGTTGCCGAATGCGCGCAGCACGCGCTCGCCCTCGCGAATGAGCCAGCCGTCCAGTGGTCCGCCCGTTCCCACTTGGGCGCCCTGGTTCGCCCAGCTCGAACACTCGACCAGGAAGTAGAACCCGAGCTCGTCCGCGGCGATGAACGCGGCCCGTGGCGGCGTCCACGAGTGAAACCGGATGTGATTCAGCCCGTGGGCCTTGCAGATGCGAATGACGCGTTTCCACGACTCGACGTCCGTCGACGGATAGCCCGTCAGCGGGTAGATGCAGCAATCGAGCGTCCCCCGCAGGAAGATCTTGCGGCCGTTGATGGCGAACTGTGTTCCCGCGACGGCGATTTCACGCAGCCCGAATGTGATCGCGCGACGCGCCGGTGTCGCCAGTCTGTCGCCGTCCGGCGTAAACTCGACCGTCAGCCGATACAACGCCGGCGAGAACTCGTCCCAGGGCTGCGCATCGGCTCCGAGTGGGTACTCCAACTCCAGCGCGGCCCCCTTCGGATCGATCTGCACAGACTGCACCCGCGGCGCGGCGGAATGCGGTCGGTCCGTGTTGCAGACCTCGGCTGCGAGCGTCAGGCGACCGGCTGCAGGTCGTCCTGTCCGGTTGCCAATGCGCACGCGGACGCGCACCGCCTTGGCCGCCACGTTCGGAAACACCTGCACGTCATCGACCCACACCGGGGGCGTCGCGATCAGCTTGATCGTCCCGACAATGCCATTCCAGTTCCCCTGCGTGTGATCCGACATACTGTGTGAATTCGGACCCACGTTGAGCAGCATGCGATTGTCGACGCGGATCGTCAGCCGCTGCGTGCGGCCGGTGCGAACCCCGTCGGTGAGATCGTACTCGTGCGGCGTGCCCAGGCTGTTTTCCGAGCCGATCTCCCGCTCGTCGAGCCAAACCGTCGTTCCCCAGTGCGGCCGCTCCAGCATGAGAACGACGCGCTGCCCGGACCAGGCGACCGGTGCTTGCACGTCGCGCTGATACCAGGCGGCGCCCACATAGTGCTTCACGGGTTGGAGCCAGAAGGGGATCTTGATGTTGCCCGGCTCGCGATACGGCGCGTAACGGGGATCGGTGAAATATGAGCGATCCACGATATCGCCGGTCCAGGATGTGTGGAGCGTCACGTCGTCGCCCAGGCCGTTCTCCGCAAGGCAGCCGGGCAGGCGAAGCTCGCCCTCCAAGGCTCGCGCGAACCACCGATGTTCGAACCCGTGATCCTGAGAATCGAGCGCCACGCTCCACGGTCCGCTCAAATCGAGTTCACCCACTTCTTCGCCGCCTCGGGCGCTGACGGCGAACGCGGCCAAGACCAGCAGTCCCATCACAGTCGCGGGCAACAGCCGGGTACGAGGCTGCACTTTGTTGTCATTCATCGCGTCCCTCGCACATGCTCAACGAAATACAATGAAGAAAGCGATGACCGCCGCGATGACGAGCACTCCGGCCAGTCGGGCCGCTGGCGAGCTGCGTAGATCCATCTCGGTATTCGTCGGGATCACGCGCGGCTCGCGTAGTGGCCGCGCGAGCGTAATGACGGTCATCAACACGATCAGCAACACCAGCGTCATCGCCACCTGGAGCAGGAAATGCACCTGCGGCAGCCTCCACTGCATCAGGCCGTAAATTGCCGGCCCGGCCAACAGCGCCGCCACACCGGCGGCCGCCGGCGCGCGCGGCACGCCGAAGCCGTACAAGAACGCGGCCACGGTTCCGGTCCAGATGTACCCCTGGAACTGCTGGATGAAGTTGAATACGCCGCCGAAACGCGGATTGTCCAGCGCCGGCGCGATCATGCACCCGACGATCACGAACACCAGCGTCAATGATCGTCCCATCCAAACCAGTGTCTTCTGCGAGGCTTGCGGCGCCCAGTGCCGGTGGAACAGATCCATCGTGAAGATCGTCGCGGCCGAGTTCAGCAGCGACGCCAGCGTGCTGACCACCGCCCCCGCGATCGCCGCGAACATGAAGCCGCGCAAGCCGGGCGGAATCAGATTGCGAAACAGTGTCGGGTAGGCTTCGTCCGCGGTCGCCAGCTGATCCCCGTACAGTTGGCGCGCGATGATGCCCGGTATGACGATCGCAAAGGGGATCAGCAGCCACAGCGCCGCGGCGAATGTGATCCCGAGCTGCCCGTGCGCCAGGCTCCGCGCGGCGAGCGTGCGCTGCACGATGAACTGGTTCAGGCCGCAGTAGTAAACGATCGGTATCCACATGCCGGCCAGGACGCCGGTCCAGGGCAAGTCCGGGTGCTGCGCGGGCAGAAAAACGTGCAGGCGGTCGGCGTTGTGGGCGAAGAAGTCCTGCACGCCGCCTACCGCGTGAAATCCGAGGGCCATGGTCAACAGCCCGCCGATCAGCAACGCCGCCCCCTGAAACAGGTCCGCCCAGGCGCAGGCCAGCAGCCCGCCCCAGGTCGTGTAGACGGCGGCGACGGCGCCGATGAGCCAGATCGCCGTCGTCAACTCGACGCCGAACAGCTTGTTGAGCGTGAGCCCGCCGGCGTAGAGCACGGCGGCCATGTTGACCGCGACATAGATGATTGTGGTGTATGTGGCCATGATGGCCCGCGCGGCGGGGTTGTAGCGGTATTCGAGGAACTCCGGCATCGTGTAGATGCCGGCCCGCAGGAAACGCGGCAGGAGCGTGAAGGCGATCACGACGATGCCGATCGCTCCCGTGAGCTGCCAGGCGCTGACCGCCAGCCCGACCGTTCCCGCGCCCTGGCCCGCCATGCCCACGAGTTGTTCGGTGGAGATGTTGGCAGCCACGATCGAAAGACCGATCAGCGGCCAAGTCAGCCCGCGACCCGCGAGGAAGTAGCCGGCGCTGTCCTTCCTGCGCCGGCTCTTGATCAAACTGACGCCGACCACGACGGCGAAGAACGCCAGCAGACAGGCGAGGTCAAGAGGCCCCAGGCTCATCGCTGCTCCATCTGGACGGGACGATGACGTCGAGGGTGCATACCCATTCGACGTTCTGGTCGCTAACATAACGGAATGCAGGGTCTGGAGCCATGCACAGGATTCTGGCCGACCTGGATGATCTTATGATGACAACCGCCCACGCATTATCCGCCCCGTTCTACGGCGCCGGCGTTCTCCGGCGAGTTCGACTGCCCATCATTTTGGCGCTGGCCTTGTCGTGCTCGCTCGCCGACGAACCGCCTGACGCGGCCGACCCGGCGTTGCTGCCGACGCCACCCGCCGACGCGGTCGGCTATCCGAGCCGCGATCCGCATCTCGATGTCCTGCCCGGTTTCCGCACGCCGCCGCCCGGCTATGGCGTCGTGCCGTTCTACTGGTGGATGGGCGACCCGCTGACCAAGGAGCGGCTCGCTTGGCAGCTCGATCAGCTTTCGGCCAGTGGCGGCGTCAGCGGCCTGCAGGTCAACTACGCCCACAGCGACCAGGGCGGCAACTACTGGGGCCTCACTTTCCCGAGCGAGCCGCCACTCTTCTCCGAGGAATGGTGGGATTTGTTCATCTGGTGGGCGGGCGAGTGCAAGAAACGCGGCATCGCGGTCAGCTTGAGCGACTACACACTGGGCATGGTCGGCCAGGGCTACTGGACCGACGAGATCCTCGCCGCCGATCCCAGCCTGCACGGCAGGCGACTCGAGTGCACCGTGCGGACCGTGCGCGGCGCGGTGGAAACGTCCTGGGAGATGCCCGAGAACACGCTCAGCGTGATGGCCTACCGCCTGAGGGACGACGCGATCGAATCCGGCTCCGATATCGATCTCCGCCCGCTGCTGAGTAGACGTACGTTACGCTGGCAGGCGCCGACCGGCGATTGGCAGATCATCACGGTGTGTTCTCGCGTCGAGCCGAAATCCATCGATCCCCTGAATCCGAAGACCGGCCAGGAAACCGTCGCACGGTTCTTCCAGCGCTTCGAGGACCGCCTGCCCGGCGAGAGCGGCCGCACGCTGAATTTCTTCTTCTCCGACGAATTGGATTTTGGCATCGGCGGCAAGCTATGGACGGACACGTTCGCCGCGGAGTTCCAGAAACGCAAGGGCTACGACCTGCTGCCGGTTCTGCCGGGGCTGTTTGCCGACATCGGTCCGCAGGCGCCTCGCATTCGCCTCGACTACGCCGACGTGCTCGTGATCCTCACGGAAGAGGCGTTCTTCAAGCCTCTGTTCCGCTGGCACTATGATCGCGGCATGCTCTTCGGCTGCGATCACGGCGGCCGCGGGAAGGACGTCGTCGAATTCGGCGACTACTTCCGCACACAGCGCTGGATGACCGGTCCGGGAAACGACGCGCCGTTTTTGACCGCCGACGTGGTCAAGAACAAGGTCGCCAGCTCCATCGCCCACCTGTACGAGCGCCCGCGCGTCTGGCTCGAGGGATTTCACAGCAGCGGCTGGGGTACATCGACCGCGGATCTGACCAAGGCCACCTTTCGGAATTACGTGCACGGGCACAATCTACTCTCGCTGCACGGCCTGTACTACAGCACGCATGGCGGCTGGTGGGAATGGGCCCCGCCGTGCAATGGCTTCCGCATGCCCTACTGGCCGCACATACGCGAATATCTGCTGTTCGTGCAGCGGCTGAGCTACTTGCTGAGCCAGGGCGCACATCGGTGCGATGTCGCCATGCTCTACCCGGTGACGCCGATGCAAGCCGACATGTACGGCAAGGAAGCCGTCGAGACCGCCTTTGCGCTGGCGCAGAGAATGGTCGACGCGGGCCTCGATTTCGATTTCATCGACGACGGCTCGCTCGCCCGGGCGGAGATCCGCGATGGCGCGCTGCATGTCGCGGGCGAGCAGTACCGCGTGCTGATTCTGCCACACATGACGGCTGTGCGGGCCAAGACGCTGGAACAGGCGCAGCGGTTCAAACGCGCCGGCGGGCTGGTTCTCGCGGTCGGCGGGGTGCCGCAAGCCAGCGATCGCCATAACCGCGGCGCGTCGGAACTGACAGCCTTGGTCCAGGAGCTGTTCCCGACGACGGTTCAGATCGAGACAGCGGTCGAGACCATCACGGAAGCGATCGAGCGCGACTTTGTCCCGGCCCGACCGTGCCAGGTCCTTCATCGCCAGGTCGGCCCGCGCGACGTGTTCCTGGTCGTCGGCGGTGGCGGCGTTGAATGCGTCTTTCACGCCCAAGGCCGGGTCGAGCTTTGGGACCCGTGGACCGGCGAGCCGCGACCATGGCGGCCCACGAAAGTCGACTCGAAAAGCACGACTCTCACGCTGCCGGCCGACGGCGCCGACGGTCACATAGTCGTCTTCTCGCCCGGCGACCCCGGCCCGCTGGCTGAACCGGCGAAGGCAACGACGCCGCACGAAATCGTGCTCGATGGCGACTGGGAATTCGAGCTTCGGCCGACGCTCGACAACCGCTGGGGCGACTTCCGCCTGCCGGCCAGTCCGACGTTGATCGGCCCCGAAGCCTACCACCTCGCCTACATGACCGAGACGGCGCCTAATCCTGGTTGGGAGGATCCCGCGACGGACATCACCGGCTGGACGCAGACGACTTGTGGCTTCGGCACGCACTTCTGGCTACTCGGGCCAGTGCCGAAAGAAGCCGACGCAAACGCGATCGAGGATGCTGCGACACGGAGCAGATTCGATCCTCGAACGAGCATCCAGGTTGGCGGTTGTGTGTACAGATGGCGACCGTACGACTTCTCTTGGCGCTTCGGCGTTGAGGGCGATCCCGGCCACCAGGGCTACCATGGCCTGAAGGAATCGGTCAGCGACGACTTCATCGCGTTGGGCGTGCGTCACCAAGAAGACACAACCACGACCTACAAGGATGAACCCGGCGGTGGCCACTATTACCTCTGGACCACCCTACGCACGCCGCGCAACGTGCGAGCCCGCATCCTCGTCGGTGGCCCGATCCCGAGCCGGACCTGGCTCAACGGCGCCCCACTGGACCCGACGGCTGGGGAAGTCGATGTGCCAGCCGGCGCCACCCCGCTGCTGCTGCGCTACGACTCCGCCGGCCGTGGACATTTTGTGCTTCGCGATGCGGCGGCGACTGATACGCCAGCCGCCCACCCGTTGTCGATGACCTGGTATCAGCTTCCCGGCATCCTCCCCTTTGATGCGCAGCCGGAAGAGCAGCCCTCGATCGGCTGGTACAGGTTCACGGCTCCACCGGGCCTGCGCGGCATATCGGCGGCGATGCGCGGGAACGTGCGGGCGTGGGCCGATGGCCGGGAAATGCAGGTTGCGCGCGGCGAACGCCGTGATGACGACACGTGCGTGCATACGATTGCGGCGGAAACGCCCTTCGCCGAGCCAGTCGACGTCGTCCTGCGTATCGAGCAAATCCGCGGTTATTACGCGGGCGCCGCCGTGCCGGAGCCGATCGCGCTGGACTGCGGCCCGGGGCGGATTACGCTGGGCGATTGGTCGGAAGTCGGCGTGCTGGCGACCTACTCCGGCGGGGCGTGGTATCGCAAGACCTTCACGCTTAACGCCGATGCGGCGCAGCCTCCCGTGATACTTGACCTCGGCGCCGTGGTCGCAACGGCGGAGGTCCGCGTCAACGGCCAGCCCGCCGGCATGCGTGTCGCGCCGCCCTGGCGGCTCGATATCTCGCACCTGGTTCACCCCGGCGAGAACCGCGTGGAGATTCTGGTCTACAACACGCTGGCAAATTACTACGGCACGATTCCGACGCGCTATCGCGGCTCCACGAAGTCCGGGCTGCTTGGACCGGTTCGCGTTCTCAGCGGCGAATGAAGTCAAACGCGCCGGTAACCTGGAGAATCCTGTGATTCACGTTCGCGAGGGCTTTCCTCATCAGCGCCTCGTCGTAGTTCCCGCCGAGGTCATTCGCCGAGCGCGGCGCATGCCCATCGTGCGCGACCTGTACGTGACCGACATCGGGCACTTTCCCGAGACGCGTCACCACTATGTCGATCGGCCGGAAGGATCAGACAATCACATTCTGATCTTCTGCGGGGCGGGCCGCGGCTGGTGTCGCTTTGGGCGCCGCCGCGTCCAGGTCGATCCCGAGACGGCTCTGTTCGTGCCGGCCGGCCAGCCGCATACGTACGGCGCCGACGAACAGGTGCCCTGGAACATCTACTGGCTGCACTTCAACGGCCGGCGCGCCGGAGACTACCTGCGCTGCCTGGGCCTCAGCGCTGCGGCCCCGCTGCTCTTTGCCCCGGCGGCCGAGACGTTGAGCGAGGCGTTTGAGGACATATACCGCTGGACCGAGACCGGCTGGTCCGACGCCAGCCTGTTGGCCATGACGACCAGCTTCGGCCGCTTCCTTGCGTTATTGAATACCAGCCGTCGGGCAAAGGGTCTTCAGGCTCGGGAGGCTCAGGACCGCATTCTCCGCTGCATTGCCTGGTTGCACGAACATGCAGCCGGGTCGCACACGCTGGGCGAGTTGGCGGGCCAAGCCGGCCTCTCGATCCCGCACTTCTCGTCTCTCTTTCGCCGGCATACAGGCTGCTCCCCCATGAAGTACCTCACGCGCCTGAGGGTCCAGCGGGCCTGCGCCCTGCTCGATCATACGAGCCTGCCCATCAATGCGATCAGTCGCGAGGTTGGTTACGATGACTCCTTCTACTTTTGCCGCGTGTTCAAACGGATCGCTGGCGTCCCGCCGAGCAGCTACCGCCGGCACATCAAGGGATGAGCACGGCGCCGGCCGCGCGACCGCAACGGGAATTCTGGGGCGACGTAGTCCGCAGCCACACCGGAAAGCTGGAGTCGTTGCCGCTGTTCCTTCCGCGCATCGATCCGCGTGGGCGTGGGTCGGCGATGGCCCGGATGGCCTTTGCGGGCAGCGGCCCTTTTGCGTCGGCAACCGGCCGCGGTGTGACTGCCGTCGAGGTTGGGCTTTGAGTAAACCGGCATCATGCCCGAGGGTGTGCTGGGCGACGCGTGCCTGTTTTGCATCTGCAACTCGGCGATGCGGGCGTCTTGCTCGGCGATGCGGCGTGCAGCGCTGAGCAGCGCGAGGGTGACCGCGTGAGGGCCGAGTTGGCAAAGTCGGCGTGCCGTGGCTTCATCGCAGATGCCACTCTGCAAGGCCGCCACCAGTTCGTCCAGTGAGTTCGAACGCGTCGTCGTCTTGCGCATGGCAAGCGTATACGCGCGTGCGCGCTCCCGGCGCAAGGGCTACGCGGCCAAAATCTCAGAAATCTTTGCAAACGGGTGATGTCTTAC
>JAHJAR010000190.1 GCA_018814045.1 Planctomycetota bacterium
AAGCGCAGGCGGCACAAGCCTGCGGCCTGATCCGCGCGGGTGGAACAAGCTCGCGCGGCCGTGCCGTGCTCAGGGACCACCCGGTCGTCCGGCGTGTCCGCTGCTGCCCTGCGAGGGTTCGTCCCGACGTGGGTGAGGCGGGCAGGCGAAGAAGAAGGCCCGGCCGTGGCGAGTAGCCGCGAGACGAAAGGCG
Source organism: Planctomycetota bacterium (assembly GCA_018814045.1). Classification (GTDB taxonomy): domain Bacteria; phylum Planctomycetota; class Phycisphaerae; order UBA1845; family Fen-1342; genus JAHJAR01. Next base: position 194 of record JAHJAR010000190.1, read on the forward strand.
CGGCCGGGCCGCTTTTCCACTGGGTTACGCGTCGGCATGCGCAACGCCCCCACCGTCGCACTGGCCGTCTCGCTCCACGACCCCTTTTCGCCGCCTGTGCCCATCCAGCAAACCGAGCCCTTGGCAGCCGGGCTGCCGCCAAGCTGGGATATGGTCCGCGTCTCACTGATGCACGGACCGCGTATCAGTGAGGCGGGCGCCGCGTATCGCTTAGGTGCGGGGGCGACCTCAGGCTTGGCGTCGAGCGCCGCCGTCAAGCTGGGCGCGGGCGTCGATCTCAGCTTGGAAACGGTTTTTTCGGGGCTCATGTGTCCGTCCAGCCTGTCCAACTTGCCCATTTTGCCATTCTCGGCGGTCCGGGAGTTGATCTCCCGGACTGCTCACCCCGTCAGTGCCACCCGGCCCGCGGACCCACGATCAACGTCATCATGCCGTACGCTCCTGCTCCCACATGTCACTGTGTTTGTTTCGCATCCCGCAGATTGAGGCAGTGTAGCTACGGCGAATCAATCCGCAAACCGCGCCGCCCGGTGGCGCTCACGGCAACATGATCTGGTACCATGCCCAGACCACCCAGGCGATGCAGGTAGGAGCATGGCGATGTCCAGCGAACCAGGAAGCGTGACCAGACGCAATGCGTTGATGGCCATGGGCGTCTGGGGAACCGCGGCGGCGGTCGGTAGTGGGGCACAGGAGGGGCCAGCGTCAGATATGGCAAGCGCGGACGAACACGATGACTTCCGGCGCGAACTGGAACTGCTCGTCAACCAGACCGCGCTTGTGGATACGCACGAGCATCTGCCCGATGAGGAGGCGCGCCTGCGCGGCGAGTGGGTCCCGTGCGACGACTGGGGCGTGCTGTTCAGCCACTACATCGACTCCGATCTGGTCTCGGCCGGGATGCCGGAGGATGATCTCCAGCAGCTCTTGGCACGAGACGTGGATCCGGCGGCCAAGTGGAAACTTCTGGCGCCCTGGTGGCCCGCCATCAAGAACACGGGGTACGGTCGTGCCGTCCGGATCGCGATGCAAGAACTGTACGATATCGACGAGCTGAACGAGAAGACTGTGGCGCGGCTGCAAAACGCGTACGAATCGGTCCGCAGGCCCGGGTTCTACCAGAGAATCCTGGTCGAGATGGCTGGCATCGAATGCTGCCACGTGGATAGTCTCGGCTCGTTCCGCGAGTCGCGGCAACCCACACTCCTGTTGCAGGACCTGAATATCGTCGGGATGCACATGGGCCCCGATGTCCAGGGTCTGGCCGCGGCGACCGGGAAGGAAGTCCACGGCCTGGACGACTGGCACGGTGTGATCCGCTGGTGGTTCGAGAAGTACGGCTCTTACGCCGTCGCAGTGAAGAGCCAGGCTGCGTATCGCCGCGGACTGGATTATGAGCAGGTGCCCGCGGAGCAGGCCGAGCCGGTGCTCAAACGCGTTCTGGAAGAAGCTCCGGTGTCGGCGGAGGACCGCAAGCTCCTGGAGGACCACTTGTTCTGGTATGCCGTCGAGCAGGCTACCCAGCACGAACTTCCGGTGAAGCTGCACACCGGCTACTACGTTGGTCACAACTACATGCCGCTGGAGCGGTTGGCGGGAAATCCGGCCCAGGCGGCCGACCTGTGCCGCAAGTCGCCCGACACACAGTGGGTGTTCATGCACATCGCCTATCCGTATTGGCAGGATCTGCTGGCGGTGGCGAAACACTACCGGAATGCTCATATCGATCTCTGCTGGGCCTGGATCATCGACCCGGCCGCGTCGACTCGGTTTCTCAAGAGCCACCTGTTGACCGCGCCAGCGAACAAGGTCTTCGTGTTCGGCGGAGACTACATTCCGGTCGAGTGCGTGCTGGGTCATGCGCGCATGGCGCGGCAAGGCGTCGTTCGTGCTCTATGGGAGTTGGTCGGCGAAGGCTATCTGAGCCGCGGCGACGCCCTCGAGCTGATCGAGCCGCTGCTGCGCGGCAACGCGCACCGCCTCTATCGATTGCAGGCCAAGATCGAACGACTCAGACAAGCGCCGTGGGCCTGAGTCGGCGCTGCGCTGCTGGCCAAGCGGCGTGGACATCCGCCGCGCCCGCAGTTGACAGCGCTGTTCGACTGCAACGCGTGACGCGTGCAACAGGCTGCACATTCAGAGCAGCGGAAGAACTGCGCGGGGCAGAACCGCACTTATTGGTCCGGGTAGTGGTCTTGCGATTCCAGGCCCGACGAATCAGGAGGCGCGCCGTGCACGAGAGGTTCTTCCGTGCCGCGATGTTGTCTTGCATCATCATCTTCTTCTTTCTGGCCTCGTGCGCAGGACCGCAGCGATCGCTCAGCGCCGGCCTACCCGTGATCCGCCCCAATGTGAAGACGCAACTCGCAAATGGCGGATGGCGCTACGATCGCTATTCGGAGCTGGATTCCCTCGACGCCGGCAGGCGAATAGTAGTGGCCGACCTTGCCGGGCCGGGCATCATCCGGCACATTCACACGACGAGACACTTTCCCGAGGAGCTGTTTTCCCGCGGCATCGTTCTGGAGATCTGGTTCGACGACGCCGAGCAGCCAGCCGTAATGAGCCCGCTGGCCGACTTCTTCGGTGACGGGTGCAACGGCAACGGCAGCGATTTCACGTCGAATCTGATCGAGTGTGCGCCTTGGAGCTACAACTGCTACATTCCGATGCCATTCAAACAGCGGGCGCGGGTGATCCTGCGAAACGACACGGATAAGGACGCGATGAACTACAGCTTCGTGGAGTGGGAAACGCTGCCCGCCTGGGACGAGAAGCTCGGGTATTTTCACGCCACTTACGCCCGCCGCTGCTTCCAGCTTGGGCCCGAATCCGACGTCACCTTCCTCGAGCTGCGGGGCGCCGGTCACATACTGGGCCGCCAATACAGCGTCGCGACCGACGAGCCCTGGTTTCGCGGTTTCAACTGCGTGATGGAGGGCAACAACGAGATCGACATCGACGGCCGCGCACGCCAGCTCGACTACCTCGGCACCGAGGACTCCTTCACGTTCAGTTGGGGGTTTCGCGAGCCCTTCGCCGGCCAACACGCCGGCATGCGGCTGGCGCAGCTCGGCGACGTCAATCTGCTTTCGATCTACCGGTTCCACGATGCGATGCCGCTGCGTTTCAACGAGTCGCTGCGCTGGCATATCAACTGGAGCCAGGAACACAGCTTCACACAGAATCCGGACTGGGCCGCCGCAGTCGCGGAAGACGGCGGCTGGGTCGATTATGCCACGGTGCACTACTGGTACCAGGATGCTGCGGGCGGCTTTCAGCACGCGCCGCTGAGACCGGTAGCCGAGCGCCGGCAGACGCTACTGCGCTCGTCCTGCAAGACCATCGATTCTGAACAACCGCTCGCCGCCCTGCCCGTGGATCCCGACCTGGCGAACCTCTTCTCCACCGCGGACGATCTAAACCGCGTGTTGATCCTCGGGAGCTACCCGGACACGCACCCCTTCTGGATCGACCAACCCCAGCCACAGGGCGGCCATCCCGGCCAACCAAACCCCGGCCGCCAGGGCATCCTCGCCGTCCACGCCCAAAGCCGGCGTGCCGCTTGTTGCGTGATCCGCAAGGTCGCACTGCCCCAAGCGGAGTCGCTGACCCTGGAGGTGGTGGTCAGCGGCGATCCCTACGAGTTTCCCGGCAAGTCCGACTTTCGCCTTCAGGCTGGAATCCACGATGGGGAGAGCACAACTTGGCTCCCCGAGGAGGTGATCGACGCCGGCGATTCCCCGGCTGCCGAAAACTGGAGAGCGCTCCGCTACAACGTTACCAAGTTCGCAGGCAAAACCGTTGGCATCGTAGTCAAGCTATCGGGGGGCGGCCCCAAGCGCGCCTGGCTGAATGAAGAGGCCTTTCTCGATGAGATCAGCGTGCGGGTGGAATGACCGCACATGATGTCGGGTTGCCACCATAATCTCCGGATCGCTTGGCGACGTTGGCACGACTTTCAGGCGTTTCCCGTTTCAATTGGAGAACTCGCGATCCCGTCGAATTCTCTCGGGGTGAAGTTCTAGGCGTTGTGCGCAGAGTGTACCGCAAGACTCTGGCGGGCGGGGACGCCCACCCCACCCAGCAAGTGGGGCAGGCCTCCGCGCCGGCCATCCGCCAAGATCCAGCGGTACACCCTTGCACGCACCAGGAGACCTCGCAGCGTTGCGTCGTGCCGGAAGATCGAGTATCAGAAAGACTGCCGGTCGAGCAACCTCTACTCGCCGGCTCCAGAACCAGAGTTCCGGATAATCATGCGCAAGCACGAGACGATGACGCCGCAGCAACGTGTTCAGGCGGCGATCAACCACGAGATTCCCGACCGTGTTCCCATCGATCTGGGCGGGTTTCAGACCGGCATCCATCGCAGAGCTTACCTCACCCTGCTCGACCATCTCGGCATTGAGGATGATGTCGCCCTGCTCGACCCGGTGCAACAACTGGCCCGGCCCTGCGAGCAGTTGCTCGAACGCTTTCACGTCGACACGCGCTACGTTTGTGCCCACGGACCGGACAGCTTCCATGGCGGTATCGCGCAAAACGAGCGGGACGGACGACTCTGGCACGACTTACAGGACGAGTTCGGCATAGTCTGGTCGATGCCGGACGATCAGCGGCTGTACATGGACATCTCGCATCACCCGCTGGCCGACGCCGACCTCGACGACATTGCCGAACATCCCTTTCCGAACGGCGGTGACCCGACCCGCTTCACAGGCGTTCGTGAGCAGGCTCTACGTCTGCGCAATGAAACGGATTTTGCCATCTGCACCGGCATCGGGGGAGTAGTGTACGAAGTCTGCTGGTACCTGCGCGGACTCGAGCGTTGGTTCATGGACCTGATCCGGGATGCGGCACCGTGTGCGGCCCTGCTCGACCGAATGCTGGACTACTGGCGGGACTTTTACACGGGCTTCCTGGGCGAGATCGGGGATCTCGTGGATGTCGTGATGATCGGCGACGACCTGGCCGGGCAGAACGGCCCGCTCTTCAACCCCCGAATCTATCGCACCCTGGTCAAACCGCGACAGAAAGCCCTGGTTCAGCACATCAAAGGGCTGACCAACGCCAAGATCTGGTACCACACCTGCGGCGCGTGTGCGGAATATATACCCGACCTGATCGACAACGGCGTGCACATTCTCAATCCGGTTCAGATCGGCTTGGTCGGCATGGAGCCGGCCGATTTGAAGCGGAAATTCGGGCAGCAGATCGCGTTCTGGGGCGGCGGCATCGACGCCCAACACGTGCTCCCCTTCGCACGGCCGGCGGAGATCAAGGAGCATGTGCGCAAGAACATCACGGCCTTCAAACCCGGCGGCGCCTACGTGTTCAACAACGTGCACAACATTCAGTGCGGCGTCCCGCCGGAGAACATTGTCGCGCTGTTAGACGCGGCGTACGAATTCGGATTCTACGACGGATTGCGAGGGTCCCGGCCTTGACGCCCAACCCGTTTCTCGGTGTCACGTTGCACGCCGCCGGCGGTCTGGCGGCCGGCAGCTTTTATCTCCCATTCAAACAGGTTCGCAACTGGGCCTGGGAGAGCTACTGGCTGGTGGGCGGCGTGTGCAGTTGGATCATCGCGCCGTGGATACTGGCCTCGCTGACCACGCCCGATCTGCTGGCAGTCCTGCGGCAGACGCCCCCGAAGACCCTGGCGGCCAGCTATGCCTTGGGGATGGCTTGGGGCGTCGGCGGACTGACGTTCGGCCTGTCGATGCGCTATCTGGGCATGTCGCTCGGCTATGCCCTGTCGCTCGGCTTCTGCGCCGCGTTTGGAACCGTGATCCCGCCGACCGTCCGCGGAGAGCTGCCCGCGCTGATTCAACGAGGTTCCGGATTGCTCACGCTGGGCGGCGTACTAGTTTGTCTGGCTGGCATCGCCGCCTGCGGCCGGGCCGGCGTGGCAAAGGAGCGCGAGCTGTCGGCCGAAGCCAAGCGGGCCACGATCAAAGAATTCAACTTCGTCAAAGGCGTGTGGGTGGCGTTTTTCGCCGGCGTAATGAGCGCCTGCATGGCGTTCGCGATCGCGGCCGGCAAGCCCATCGCCGACCTGGCTGTCGCGCACGGAGCGGCGCCGCTGTGGCAGAACACGGCGGTCTTCGTGGTAATTCTGGCGGGCGGCTTTACGACCAACTTCCTCTGGTGCGTATACCTAAATGCGCGCAACCACACGGGCGGTGATTATCTCAAGACAGCCGACACGCCGATCCTGAGCAACTACCTCTTTTCCGCGGCGGCCGGCGTCACTTGGTACTTACAGTTCATGTTTTACGGCATGGGCACGACGCAGATGGGCAAGTACGACTTTTCGAGCTGGACCATCCACATGGCGTTCATCATCGTCTTCAGCAACCTGTGGGGACTGATGCTGAAGGAATGGAAGGGAGCCAGTCGCCGTACACATCGACTGGTCTTCGTCGGCATTCTCGTGCTAATTGCTTCGACGCTCGTAGTGGGCGGCGGCAACTATCTGGCCGCCTATGGCAAATGAGTTTGCGTCGGAACACGACTGACAATCGTAGGTGGCAAGCAGCGCGTTCAGTGGCGTGCGGGACACAAGGCGTTCTGTTGCGTTTCAGAAGGAAGCGAAACCATGAGCAAGCGCATGTCTCTAATGTGGTTCAGTCTCTTTGCGGCCGCGCTGGCGCTTTGTGCGTACGCCGCGGCCGATGAACCGTCCATGGCCACTCTGGAGAAGGACTTCCTTGACTTACCCATGCAAACAAGACGCCTGACCGGCCCGCTCTTCTGGCTGCACGGCGACGAGAGCCCGGAACTGCTCGAAATGTACGTCGGCAAGGTGGCCGAGGGCGGCAACGGCTGCTTTACCGCCGAGTCGCGCCCGCACAGCGACTGGCTCGGCGAAGGGTGGTATCGCGATCTGGCCATCTGCCTGGCGGCGGCGAAACGCCACGGGCTCCAGATGTGGATATTCGATGAAAAGTGGTGGCCCAGCGGGGAGGTCGGCGACAAGGTGCCCGAGCAGTACGGCAGCAAACGTCTGGACGCGACCGCCACGGAGGTCGCGGGGCCACAGCGCTTCGTCGCGGGAAATTTCGGCGGGCCGCATTTCGTCGCCGCCATCGCCGGCCGGGAGACCGTCGGCGGTTTCAACGGCGCGAGCCTGATCGATCTGGCGGACCACATCGACGACGGTACGCTAACCTGGGATGCGCCGCCGGGAGAGTGGAAGGTACTGAAGTTCACGTGGGCTTTTAACAAGCACCGGGGGCGCTACCTGGTAGACGGCGCGAGCGCAGACGCCGTCGAGTGGTATCTGAAGACCGTCTATCAGCCGCACTATGATCGGTTCAAGAAGGACTTTGGCACGAACATCCCGGGCTTCTTCTACGACGAGCCCGAGACGCGCGGCGACTGGGGTACCGAGGTCCACAAGGTACTCGCAGAGCGCAACGTCGACTGGAAGCGGGCTTTGGTGGCCTGGAAGTTCAAGCTGGCCGGCGAAGAGCACGCCGCCGCGCGCTACCAATACCAGGACGCCCTCGCCGAGGCTTGGGGCCGGACGCTTTACGGCGGTATCACGCGCTGGTGCAAGGAGCATGGCGTCAAATCCATCGGCCACTTCCTCGAACACCGCAACGAGTATCTGCATCAGGAGCTGTGCGCGGGCAACCTGTTTCAGCTCCAGAAATACAGCGATATGGGCGGGATCGACGCCGTCTTCCGTCAATTCGCCTGGGGCCAGCGCGAGGCGAACGATACGCCCTGTTGGCAGACGCCTAAGATCGGCAGCTCCATAACGCACGCCTACGGCAAGCAGGACGACATCACGATGGTCGAGATTTACGGCGCCCGCGGCCAGGACATCAGCTACCCGGAGTTAAAGTGGTGGGCCGACCACATGCAGGTGTCCGGCGTGAACTTCCTGATTCCGCACTCGTTCAACCCCCGTTCGCCACATGACCTGGACTGCCCGCCCTATTTCTACAACGGCGGCTACGAGCCCCGTTGGCCGCTGTACCGCGTGTTCGCCGACTACACCAGCCGCCTGAGCCTGATGCTCACGGGCGGGCGGCACGTTTGCCCGGTGGCGTTGCTGTTTCTGGGCGGCAGCGCGCACGTCGGCCAGCACGTGCTGCCCGATCAGATGAGCGAGGCGCTGCAAGACGCGCTCTACGACTGCGACTGGCTGCCGTACGAGGTCTTCGAGCGCGACGTGCAACTCGCCGGCGACGAGTTACGCCTCCGCAACGAGTCGTACAAGATCCTCATCGTGCCGGCGGCCGAGGTGATTCCCTACGCTTCGCTCGCGCGGGCGAGGGACTTCTTTGGCGGCGGCGGTGTCGTGGTCGGCTACGGCTTCCTGCCGACGGAATCAGCAACCTTGGGCAAGACCTCGGCGGATATCGCCGCGTTGTGCGACGCAATCTGGGGCACGCCACAAGTTGGCCTGAAGGCGTGCAAGACGAACGCGGCGGGCGGACGTTCGTACCTGCTTCCCGAGAAGCCAACGCCGGAACAGCTTAAACAAGCGCTGGCCGGCGATGCGGGCGTCCATCCCACGCTGGAGGTTGTCGAGGGGCAAACGGACAACTGGTTGCACGTGCTGCACCGCGTGAAAGCCGGCCGCGACATGTTCTTCATCACCAACCAGGATCATCTTGGAGAGGCAAAGCGCTTCCGGGTCCGCGTGACGGCCGCGGGTGTGCCGGAGTGCTGGGACCCGGTGCGCGGCGAGATCACCGCCGTGAAGTACGAACGCGTTGGGCAGAACGCCGAGGTCGCGTTGACAATGCAGCCGAACGAGTGTCTGCTGCTCGTCTTCCAGACCAAGCAGCGCACGCTGCCGATGCGCTTTGAGTCCGATACCGACTCCGTGGCTTGGACGATTTCAATTGTCCGCGACCCGTCACCGCCGGCGCCCCCAGCCGCACCCGAAGCGGCCCTTAAACTCGCCGAAGCGGTCCGCAAATGCGCCTGGATCTGGTACCCGGAGGGCGATCCGGCACGCAGCGCGCCGCCGGGCAAACGCTACTTTCGCAAGCAGATCACGCTGCCCATCGATCGGAAGGTCGCAAAGGCGACGTTCGTTGGGACGGCGGACAACAGCCTCACCCTGTTCGTGAACGGCCAGGATGTCGGCCACAGCGACGACAGTTACGTGGGCTGGCGCGGCTGTGTCGAGATGGACGTGGCCGCGGCGCTAAGGCCCGGCGTCAACCAACTCGCTCTGTCAGCCACAAACGCATCCGACAGCCCCAACCCGGCGGGTGCCATTGGTCTGGTTAGTATCGAGTTCGAACACCGCGCGCCGCTCGCGGTGCGCCTGGACCAGACGTGGAAGGCCGGCCGCGATGAACGGACTGGGTGGCAGGCAGCCGCCTTCGATGATGCGGACTGGCCGGCAGCGAAAGTCGTGGCCCCCTACGGCGGTGGTCCGTGGGGAGACATTGCCATGGGTCAGCTCACGCTGAGCCCTGTGCGGGCCGATCCGTTCCTGGGTCATTGCGATCTGCCGGACGACGTGGATTTGACGAAGGTGCGCGTGTATCTGGAGATGGACGAACTGGCACCGGAGGAAGCGGCGCGCGCCACGGTAAACGGCAGCGACGCCGGCGGG
>JAHJAR010000191.1 GCA_018814045.1 Planctomycetota bacterium
AACTAGCGCAGAAATCGCGCGAGTTGCAGTCCGCCGCTCATGCGGCACAAGAGGCGCAGGACGCGCACGAAGCGCAGGTGGCCATGCTCGCGAAAGAGCTCGCCGCGCGCGATGCCGACGTCGGCTGCTTAGCTCAGAAGCTGACCGAAGCGCTGGTCGAAGTCGGCCGCCGGAGCGAGCGCCGCGCGGCGGGGGCCGAGGCGGTGGGCGAATTGCGCGCGCGACTGGAGAGGCTGTGCCAGGCACTGAGCCAGGCCGAGCGCGAAGCGGAGGAGGCGGCCGAACAGATCGAGACCGCCGAGTTGGAGCTGGACGCGGCGCGCACGCGGCGGAGCGAAGTGGCCCGCGAGTGCGAGCGGCACCAGGCGGAAGTGCTGCGGCTGCGCGAGAATCGCCACGAGCTGCGGCAACGGCTGGAAACCGCCCGCGCCGCGGCCCGTGCGCTGCACGGCCAGATCGAGGAGCTTGATGCGGCGCTGCGCGAGTGCGAGGTCGCCCTACGCGAAACCGAGGTGCGCAAAGAGAACCTCGTGGCCCGAGTACAGGACGATTTGGCCCTCGACCTGGCCGCGCTGTACGCCTCATACGAGCACGAAGAGCAGGATTGGGAAGCTATCAAGGAGGAGATTGAGGACCTGCGCCAGAAGATCGCGCGCCTGGGCAACATCAACCTGGACGCGCTCGCCGAGTTGGACGAGTTGTCGCCACGCTATGACAATCTGATCGCCCAACGTGACGATCTGGAAGCGTCGGTGGCGCGGCTGGAAGCGCTGATCGTGGAGTTGGATGAGGCCTCGCGGGCGCGCTTTGCCGCCACGTTCGAGGAGGTGCGCGTGCAGTTCCAGGAACTGTTTCGCAAGCTGTTCGGAGGTGGAAAAGCCGATATTATTCTGGAGGATCCGGAGCAGCCGCTCGAATGCGGGATCGAGATCATCGCGCGGCCGCCGGGGAAAGAGCCGCAGTCGATCTCGTTGCTGTCGGGCGGAGAGCGGACGATGACGGCGGTGGCGCTGTTGCTGGCGATCTTCAAGAGCAAGCCTTCGCCGTTCGCGATTCTGGATGAAGTGGACGCAGCCCTTGATGAGTCGAACATCGAACGGTTCAATAACGTGTTGCAGGAGTTCCTGACGCACTCGCAGTTCATCGTCATCACGCATAACAAGCGGACGATGCAGTGTGCGGATATGCTGTACGGTGTGACGATGGAAGAACTGGGCGTGAGCAAACGCGTCAGCGTCCGCTTTGATGGTTGTGTGGAAACGCCACATGTGGCGTGATTGGATTCTGTTTCCATTTTGATGAGGTGCACCATGGCCAAGAAGAAGGCCGCCAAGAAGAAGACGGCCAAGAAGAAGGTCGCAAAGAAGAAGGTCGCAAAGAAGAAGACGGCCAAGAAGAAGGTCGCCAAGAAGACGGCCAAGAAGAAAGCCGCCCCCAAGAGAAAGAAGGTTGCCAAGCGGCGCAAGAAGGCCTGCTAGCCCATGTTGAGCTGCCCGACGATCAACTGCGACATTCGAAGCCACCTGGCGCCTTGTACCCCCGCGTGGGGACGGCGCTCGACGGCGGGATTTGCGCCACAGCGACCGACCGCGGCCTGAACCGGCCCCCTCGGTCCATACGAACAGTCGCACGATCGCTACGGGCAACCAACCGAGGCTGGTTCTCTTAGCTGAGACGTACGCAGTGCTCTGTCTGCGCGACCGGCCAGACCGCCGCAGATCTGAACCGAGGATCTGCCGACCGGCGCCGGTACTCCCGCTGATCGGGCGCTGCGTGCGTCGCTTTTTGACCGCCGAGCCCCCCAATTCCGGTGCCAGTCCGACAGCCAATCAGGCGGCGTGGATCAGCAACGTCGATTCGTCCGGCAGGTGATCGGCCACACCCGAAATCACATCCCCCCGCAACGCGCGCAGCACTCCCGTCCGCCGCGACACGCCCAGGATCACCAGGTCGGCCGCGTATGTTGCAGCGAAGTCGAGAATCACATCTGCTGGCAACGGACTCACGCAGTAGATCGGTTGCAGCGGCACTCCCTGCTCGGCAGCCATCTCACGTGCGTTCTTGAACAGCACCGCTGCCTCGCGATCCTCTTCCAGCGTCATCGGCCGCTCCTGCCCGGGAAAACTGACCGAGATGTCGCGCACGAACAGTACAAACAGGTTTGACGCCCGTTGCCGGGCTTCATCCAGCGCGAACCGCAATAGCTTCAGATTGCCCCGCGTGGCGACCAGCACGCGCCCCTTGTCCGGGGCAAACGGGAGCAGCTCGGCCAGTTCCTCCTCCGCCCCGGCTACCTCGCCAGCGGCAGCCGCCGGCACCGGCACCCGCGTCGGCACGGCCTTCGCCAATCCGCGCAACGCCATCCCACCCGAGAGCATCACCACCAGGAACAACAGCGCCGAGTGGTTAGTGGTGGCGATCGTGATCCAGATGGAACCGAGGATCGCCGCGATGATCCACATCCCCACGCGTTCCAGCGCCAGAATGTCGAGCTTGCCGTTGAAGGCGCACGACATCAGGTTGATGACGATCGCACCGACCACGCCGATGGCGTACAGCTTCGCCAGCGTGGTCACATCCCCCGCCACCAGCGTCACGATCGCCGGCAGCAGGCACGCTCCGATCAGCCCGTACCACGGCACGCCGAACTGATTGAGGCGCGAAAACACCGCTGGCAGCTCGCGATCGCGACTCATCGCGTATTGAATACTGACCATCGCCAACACGGCCGTGTTCGTCGCCGACAGCAGCAACAACCCAAAAATGATGCTGGAAACAGCGGCGAACCAGTCACCGACGTAGTGCCGCGCCACGACGTGCAGCACGCGTTCGGTCAGCTCGTGCTCCGCGTGCGTGATCTCCGGCGGGCGCTCGGTGAGCTGCTGCTCGGCCGCCGGCAACTTCTTCCAGTCATCCAGAGCCCGTTCCTTGTTGGCGATGCTTCCGACTCCCGGCAAACCCGGTAGGCTGCACACGATGATGACCAGCACCAGGTTCAGGAGCACGACCTCGCCGACCACGGGCCAGATCGCCCGCTTGGCCGTGCGTTTGACCGGCTTGACCATGATCCCGGTCATGTTGGCGATCGACTCGACGCCGGAAAGCGCCAACACGACCGCGACCAGGTTCAGCCAGATGTTCCCCGTTCCACCGCTCGGTCGCCCATGTTCGAGGAACACCCGCCAGCCTTCCGGCAGATGCTGGATCGTCAGCGCCGCCAGAACGGCGGTGATACCCACCGATGCCAGAGCCACAATCAGGGCGAACGCCCCGGCGCGCTTCGGGCCGACGTAGTTCAGCACACCGATCAGCGCGATCGCCACCACACTGATCAGCGGCGCCAGCCCGCGCTCCATACCGAACGGGCCGCCGATGTAGATGACCGCTTCATAGGTTGAGATGGCGGCGGTGACGACGTAGTTCGCCATCAGCAAGAAGGCCCCGATCGCCCCCAACGTCGGGTGAATCATCCGCCCCGACGAGTAGACCCCTCCGCCATCGGGATTGACCCGGCAGACCACCGTGTACGCCCAGCCGACGATGAACACGAGCGCGCAGACGGCGGCCACAAACCAGGGCGCCGCGACCCCCGCGTAGAAGAAGGCCAGACCCAGCACGTACAGCCGGCTGGTTCCCAGGTCGCCGAAGAACATCGGCCCCGCCAGGTACCAGCGCAGGTCGCGGGGGCGATCGTGACGGACGAGTGTGGACACCGCTTCCTTCGCTTCTGCCTGCCGCGCCGGGCTGCTGACGATTTCGGTTTGCACTGCTCGAGCGCAGTGGCACGCCAGTCAACGAACCGCGCATCATACGCCCCCGCCCGCCGCCGGGGCAACACCGGCAGTCGTGGCCGTGGGCGCCGCTTGTGCTGGTACTTTCAAGCCCTGCCTCTCGGCTCTGACCGAGCCGCGACCGTAAGGGAGCGGTTGACGCCGAAACAGCCACTGCTTTCAAGCAGTGCGTCTCGGCTCTGACCGAGCCGCGACCGTAAGGGAGCGGTTGACGCCGAAGCAGCCACTGCTTTCAAGCAGTGCGTCTCGGGGACCATTTCGGCTTGCGATGCTCAAGTGCAGGGGCACGACGGCTCCCCCCACCTCTCAATCCTCGATCCTCAATCCTGCCAGCCCACGATCGCGACCCGCGGCGTAGAAAACCGATCCCGCCGCGCCAGACCGGAGTATCTCAACCCTTGCGACGACACATGGCAGGTCATATAATCGAGATGATGGTGTGTACCGAGCCAGACTGGTACCACTGGGACACGGGCGTCTTTTTACATGGGTGAATAAAATGATGGCAACTGAGGCAACTCCGCAGACCCGCCGCGTCGGCGGGTTTACCTTGATCGAGCTACTCACAGTCGTGGCGATCATCGCGCTGCTGATCGGCATGCTGGTACCGGCCCTCTCGAAGGCCCGCCAGCAGGCTAAGAACGCCAAGGCCAGCGCTACGATGAAGGGCGCCGGCGACGGGCTCGAGATGTTCCGCAACGAGAATCCCCGCGAATGCCAGGGGACCGAGGGTTACCCGTCCTCCGCTGCCCGGGACGATCCAACCGTCAGCGGCGATCAGGATATCTTCGGGGCCCAGTGGCTGGTGCGCTACTTGATGGGCAAGGACCTGAACGGTTACGCCCCGCGGCGCAATGTACCCGACGACCTGCTCGACCCCGGTGCCCCTGGCGAGCAGGAGGATTGGTATGACTACGACGACAACGGCGACCCGGTCGTGCAGCGCGTCGGGCCCTACCTGCCGCCCGATACGGCCAATGTGATCAAGCCAAGCAGGTTGCCGGGTGTCCCGCCACCCTTAGATGCCCCCGTCACCCAGGACACGCTGGAGCAGCCAGTGATGGCTGACCCGTACGGTTTTCCGATCCTGTACTATGCTGCGAATCCATGGCTCGCATCGAAGCCGGGCGCGATGCCGGTTCAGTTTGGCGACCCCGCCGATATGGACACCCTCCCTGGCATCTACACCATGTGGCACAACCACCTGTTCACTGCCGCGTGCTCCAAGGACGGTGACACGGGGTCGTGTACGAAGTCCGGGTGGGACTTCGGCGCCGGTGCAGAGCACCCGCTCGGCAACTTCGGGACGTACCCGCTGACCCGCGATCTTCTGAAAACGCTGCGTGACAATCCGCTCACGTTTACGTATTTCATCCTCAACAAGAACGTCTACGAGTCGTTCGAGGATACCGCTGACAACCGGCGGACCGCCGTGCCGTATCGCAAAGACTCGTTCATTCTGATCAGTGCCGGCCGCGACGGCTCCTACGGCACCGAAGACGACATAACGAACTTCTGACAAGGAGGGGTTTTTCGGCAGGCCGGTAAGACCAACAACGGTGACGCGAGTGGCGCGTGCCGATGGGGGGTGGAATGTGCGCTGGTCCGGGCGCGCGCGGCAGACTTACTGTGCCATGACCGTAACCGAACACGGACCACATCTCATCGGAGGATTGCTGATGATCTCAGAACTGAAGGGGGACCGCGGATTCGTGCGATTGCTTCTTGCGCTAGGGCTCTGCTTCTTCTGGACGTCTCGGGCGTCTCTTGGCCAGCGGAGCGACCGCGACCCCCCGTGCGCAATACACGAAGTTGCAAACCCGTGGCCGTTGCATTACAATGAGGGTTTCGGCACATCCACGGCCCTCTGCGGAAACACGCTGGTGGTAGGCGCACCTGGGGACAAAAACGGGGAGGGGGCAGCCCACGTGTTCCGGTTAGAGGATGGCATGTGGGTGCACAAAGAATGGCTGCCAGCCCCAGATGGGGCGCTGGCCGGGGACTGGTACGGCTCTTTCGTGGACGTAACCGACGACA
>JAHJAR010000014.1 GCA_018814045.1 Planctomycetota bacterium
GAACGTCCAGCCGGCGTCAGGGAACGCTTCCAGGTCGACGTTCTGGCCGTAGGTGTAAGTGGCCTGGTCGGGGGTCTTCGTCACCGAGCCGCTGCCGGTGACGTTGACCGTCAGCGTGTATTGATCCTGGACGAACACGGCCGTGACGGTCTTGTTGCCGTCCATCGTGAGCGTGTCCGGATTAGTGCTGCCGGTCAGGTCGCCGTCCCAGCGGTCGAACGTCCAGCCCGGGTCGGCGTTAGCGGTTAGGTCGACGGTCGTGCCGTGCGCGTAGCTGCCACCAGGCGGATCGAGGGTCACACTGCCCTGTCCGGTGACATTGACGGTGAGGGTGTAATCGCCTTGGCTGGTGCTGATGGATGATGCCCCGGTGATGATCAGGGAGAAATTCTGGCTGCCGCCGCTGAGCGAGCCGTCGGGTGTCACCTGGATTGTGTAGCTGTTGGTGCCCGGCGAGTAGACCACGACCTGTTCGACATTGTCGCGGTAGTTGTCGCCCGTGCTGGCGGCGGAGCCGGGACTGCCCGGGTTCAAGACCCACGGGTAGTACGTCGTGCTGGGCGAGGCCTTCTCGATCCGCAGATCGAGGTCGTTAACCAGCATCAGATCAGGCGGGTTGAGCAGATTACCGGGTGGCGTGCCGGGCGGGTCAGTCCAGCAGATCGTGGCGCGCAGCTCGCTGCTGCTACCATCGGTGGTTGTGTACAACTCGAAGCTCCCGCCGGTGGCGATCGAATTCTCGGTGATCGTCAGCGGCTCCGCAACGTCCTCGGAAATCGTCTCGGCGGCGGTAAGCGTGTTCATCAGCCCCCAGCCGTACATGTAGTCGGGGCCATTGCCCGGGCCAGCTTCGTCCGCAGTGTGCAGCACGAGGCCCTTCAGCGTAGCGGCGAGCATGTCGCCGGCGTGTGTGTCGCGCCAGTGCTCGATCAGCACGCCCAGCGAGCCGGCCACGTTGGGCGACGACATGGATGTGCCGGAAAGCGTCGTGTAGTCCGAGTTGCTGTCGTCGTCGGTCGAGTACAGCGAGATGCCGTTGCCGCAGATGTCGGGCTTGACGCGGCCATCATCTGGTGGCCCGTAGCTGGAGAATGAGCTCATGCTCACGCTGCCGGGGCCGGAGTAGCCGCCGGATATGTCGTCAACCGCGCCGACGGCGAGGATGTTCTTGGCGATGGCGGTGGTACCGATGCAGTCCCAGGGACCGTCCGGATCGCGCGTCGTATAGCCCCACTTCCAACCCCCATCGTAGTAATAGTGTCCGCCGCCCGCGCCCGGACCGTCATCGTTGCGGTCGTTGCCGGCCGAGCGACACATGAGGTAGTAGGGATTGTCAAAGGCGATGTCGTCGATGTCCTGAGTATAGGACGTATACAGGCCGAACCAGTTGTCCTCGGCCTGGCTGACTGAGATGTCGCCGTACCAGAACCACTCGCCGTAGCTGGAGTTGTAATACCAGCCGGTGATGTAGCTGTAGGAGTGGTTGGAGACGAGCAGGCCGCTGCTGGCGGCGGAGCGGATCTCGCCATCGTCGTTGTCCCAGTCCCAGCAGTCTAGGTCGGCCGCCGGCGACATGCCCTTGGCGGAGCCGACGACGCCGGAGGCGATCATCGTGCCGGCCACGTGGGTCGAGTGATAGTGGGTGCTGCCGGGCGAATCGATTTGCACGGCCCGGCCGCCATATTCCTGGTGGCTGGTGCGTACGCCGCCGCCGTCCCAGATGCCGAGCGTCACGCCGTTGCCGGTTAGCCCGAGTCCGCTGGAGCCGCCGGGGAAGCACTCATCGGTGCTGATCGTGTCGGCGGCATCCTCGTTCAGCGTCATGTAGTACTTGGGCAGGCCGTTGATGAAGCGCTGCAATTCGATGACGCCGTAGGGAGTCTCTTCTCGGACGGTGAGGCCCAGATCGACGGCCAGGCGGCGCGCATCGCGCGTGTCGATCACGACGAAGTCGTCCTGGGCCTGCGCGGTAGCGAGCGTGGCGGCGTCGAGCAGCAGCAGCCCGAGCAATAGGTAGACTGCCCCCGTCAACGGCACGACTCTGGCACGGAACATCCGGTTCTCCTTTCCTGCTTCCAAAAGCGGGATTGGTGGCGGCGGTTCTCGAAGGGTGTGGGGTGAGAACAGCCAACATCCACAGCGCGCATGGCGGCCACGCCGCCTGGGTCGGGCGCACCTCCTCACATACAGGTTACGCGAATCGCCTAGGCCAATTCAAGCCGATTAACGCCCTGCCGGTGCCCTGGGGTGGGCGTCAGAGTCGTGGGTGATCGGGGAGCATCGCCGTCCCGTAATCGGGGGGCGTCGCCGTCTCGGCGGTACGAGAGCACCATTCGAATCGGCGGGATGCCGATGCCACCTACTATCTTGACGCTCACCCGCCGCCGCACCGATAGGGCTAGGTCTGCAATTCTGTGGGACAGGTTACAAACCTGTGCCACAAGATTGCGAACCTGTCCCACAAAGCTGCAAACCTATCCCAATACTGCGGAACAAGTTCTGATTGGAATTCGTCCCACAAGCTTGCAGGCTGTCCCACACTTACAAAACCGGCTGCAAGCCGTGTCAGAACCGGGTGACGCTGGTGAAGTTGAAGTCGCCGATCTTCATCGCTGGGAGGTGCGCTTTCGCGCCCCACATGGGGGCAGCGTCCAGCGGCGTGGTAAGGGCCAGGATGTTGTCGAGCGCGCGCAGGGGGCTATCGTGCCAGCGGAAGTTGATCAGGCCGCTGGTCACCTGCCCGTCTTCGACCAGGAACGTGCCGTCACGCGTCATTCCGGTCAAGGTAAGATCATTGGGGTTGACCGAACGGATGTACCAGAAGCGTGTCACGAGAATGGCCCGCTCCGTGCCCTTCAGCAAGTCGTCGACCGACTCGCCGGCGGCTTGCTCGCCGGACAGGTATGGGGCGTCGAGCGCGCTGCTCGGGGCGACATCGTGCTCGCGGGCGGTGAAGCGGTCGTAGTCCAACTCCTTGAGCACGCCGCGCTCGATCCACGTGCGATAGTTGCCGGGCAAGCCGTAGTCGTTGAAGCCGCTGCCCAGCAAGGCGGGATGATCGGGGCGGTTCTGAAGCGTGAGCCGCGCGTCGATGATGCGCTGGTCGAGTTTGCCGGCCAGCGGGCTGGTACCCTTGTGATATGCGCGGGCGTCGAGCGCCCACATCAGCGGCGCCAGCAGACCCAGCACGGCGGCCGACTCGAGGATCACAGTGTAGCGTCCGGGTGTGAGTTCGCGCGGGTCGGCCGAGCGCCGGGCCTTCTCGATGGCGGCGTGGGTTCGGGTCTCAACGTCCAGGTCGTCGATCGAACGGTTCGTGTTGCTGGCCCAACCGGATGCGTCCTCTCCCAGCGCGGTGACGCTGAACGTCGCCTCCCCGCGCTGCTCGTAGGCGAACAGTCCGGTATCGGCCGTCAGGCCAAACGCACTGCTGTAGTTCTCGACGATGCCGGCGGCATCCAGGTTGTGCGCGCGGCATAGTTCGATTATCCGGCGGGCCTCGGCGATGCGCCGGGCCGGCCCGGCCGCGGCGGTCTCGGCCCGCAGCGTGGGCAGCACCGGGTAGTCCTGCTCAGCGAGCGGCGGCAAGTACTCGGGGTCTTCGGTTGCAGCCTGCGCGATTTCCTCCGCGCGCTGGACTGTCGCCGTCACCGATGCTTCTGACAAGTCCGTAGTCGTGGCGGAGCCGTGTTTCTGGCCAAACGCGGCAGAGATCGTCAGCGTCGCCCGGCGCGTGTTGACGTTCTGCACGATCTGGCTGTTGGCGAAGCGTGTTGTCCCGCCGGCGCGGTCCACGAAAGAGACAGATGTGTGGTGGGCCGTCGCGGCGTTGTGCACAACCTCGGCGAGCTTACGAAAGGCGTCTTCTGTGGTGAGTTCAGAACCCATGTCTACCTCGTGCAGCTCAAGCCGTCGTCGCGCCGCGGATCACGGACACATCCCGGAAGCGAGCGGGTGCGGTGGCGTGCGTCATCCAGCCCGACTGCATCGGCTGTCCTTTGCCACAATCAACGAAACCGTAGCGCTGCCGGTGTGAGCGGTTGGCCACGCCATCGCAGCGCGCCCAGAACTCGGGCGTGATGCCGTGGTAGACCACATCCCGCAGCATGTGCGTGCGCCGGCCGTGTTCGATCAGCCAGAACGCGTCGCCGCCGAACTGGAAGTTGTAGCGGCGCTGATCGATGCTGAACGAACCGCGGCCCTCGATGTAGATGCCGCGCTGCACGTCGGCGAGTAGCTCGTCGAGCGATGCGGCGCCCGGCTCCAGCCCCAGGTTTGGGATGCGCACGATCGGAACACTGGCCCAGCTATCGGCTCGGTTGGAGCCGCGCGAGCGCTGCTGGCCGATCTTTGGCGCCATCTCGCGACTCGTGCTGTAGCCCACGAAGATGCCCTCATGGACGATCGGCCAGCGCTGGCACTCCACGCCGTCGTCATCGAAACCCGTCGCGGCCAAGGTGCCGGGTTCGGTGTTGTCGGCCACCAGGTTCACGTGCTTTGAGCCGTAGCGGAAGTTCCCGAGCTTCTCGGGCGTCAGGAAGCTGGTGCCGGCGAGGTTAGCCTCGTAGCCGAGCACGCGGTCGAGTTCGGTGGGGTGACCGCACGTTTCGTGGATTGTCAGCGCGAGATTCTGTGGGTCCAGAATCAGGTCGTACTGACCCGGTTCGACCAGGGGGGCGCGGACGTGCTCGAGTGCCTCGACGGCGGCGCGCTCGGCATCGGCTATCAGGTCGATGTTGGTGATCTGCTCGTAGCCGGTCCGCAGGTAGGGCGTGCCGAAGTTGCGCGAGGCGAACTGGCCCTCGTGCACCGCCGTCGCTCCTCCCGCACCGCGGCACGCCAGCAGGTCGAAACTGAGGTGCGTGCCCTCCGTCGAGGCAAAGAGCTTCAGGTCGCGCTGCGCCCACAATTCGGCCTGGCTGCGCGCAATGCCCGGCTGGCCGTGCAGTCTATCCATGATGGCCAACACTAGCGCGCTCTTGTCGGCCAGGGAAATCTCGAACGGATCGACTTCGTGCGGCGTGGTCACGATCCCCTTGTGAACTGGCTCAGGTGCCAGCTTGACCGGATCAACGACCAGCGCCGCTGAGCTCTGCGCGATTTCCAGGGCCAGATCGGTGGCCGCTCGGACCTCAGCCGCGGTCATGTGTGAACTGGCCGCGAAGCCCCAGGCGCCTCGGTAGAGCACACGTACGCCGAAGCCGCGCTCCAGGCGATCGTCGACGCCCGCCAGACGCCCGTCGTGACCAGACACAGTCTGGGTGGTCGTGGTGAGAATGCGGATGTCGCCATACTCGGCTCCGCCGGCTCGCGCGCGTCGCAGGGCGATGTCCGCGAGCGCGTCCCAGTCCTGCGGGTCAACCGGCTGGGCCACGTCTTGAGAGTTGGACGGAGTAGTCATGGGTGTTGTGCGGCAACCAAGCAGACAGGTTGATGCTGCTCCAGCAGAAGCGTAGCAGATGAACTCACGCCGAGAAAGGTGGCTGTGGCGTTTCATTGGTCAGTTATCCTCACCAAACAAGGCAATCGCTGTGAGATTGCCGCGTGGCTTGCGCTCGCTACGGCGGCTGCGCCAACTCGCTTACGAAATCAGCAACGACGCGCGCGACGTTATCGACCGATGCGTCGCTCTCCATAGCCGCCCCGATGCGGCGGACGATCGCGCTACCGACGATTGCTCCGTCGGCCACCTGGCAGACGGCGGCGACCTGCGCCGCGGTGGCAACGCCAAAACCCACACAGACGGGCTTGCCGCTCTCGGCTCGTAGACGCCGCACATTCTCACTCAGCTCGGCGGGCAGTTCATCCCGTTCGCCCGTCACTCCCACCAGCGACTGGTAGTAAATGAACGGCTCTGAGATGCCGCCGATGCGTTTGCGCCGGCGTTCGTCGCTGGTGGGGGCGACCAGCATCACGAGCGGGCAGTCATGTTCGTGCCCGATGCGCGCCAACTCATCGGCCTCCTCCAGCGATAGGTCCGGCACAATCAAGCCGTCGATGCCGGCGGCAACCGCGTCAGCCACGAACGCCGCCGGATTGCGCCGGTACACAATCGAGTAACTGACCATCGCGACCAGGGGCAGCGCGATGTCGTCGCGGGCATCTGTGAGCGCCTGCCAGAGCGTGTCCAGCTTGAACCCGTGTTCCAGTGCGTACGAGAATGAAGCCTGGATCACCGGCCCGTCGGCGATGGGATCGGAGAACGGGATGCCCAACTCGACACACGCGCACAGCTTCGGATCGAGTCGCCGCAGGATTTCGACGGTAGCCGCCAGGCTGGGATAGCCCGCGGTCACGTACGGCAAGAGCCGCTTCTGCCCGGTGGACGCTAGCTCAGCGAAGCTCTGTCGCAGACGGTTCATGGCGCTCGCTTCGTCTACCGCGACGCAGCCGCCGTTTCGCGCGCGGTCGGTTCTCCCCGCAACTGCCGCTCATACCAAGCCACAGTCAGCGGTACGCCCTGCTCGTACGCAACCGTGGGCTGCCAGTCCAGGACCTTGCGGGCTTTCTCCGCCGAGAAGTACGACCGCCGCCCCATGAGCCAGACTGCGTAGCGCGTTACGAACGGCGGCTTGCGCCAACGGAAAAGGTGCCCCAGGCATTCCAGCACAAACCCCGCGAAATAGGCGATCCGGTACGGTACGTGACGCGTGACCGGCGGGGCGCCACAGGTCTTGGCCAGCAGGTCGAAGTAGGCCTGCTGTGTGATCGCGCCGTCGTTGCTACAGTTGAAGGCCTCGCCGCTTGCTTCCGGCATTCCGGCGGCGGTGATGGCCGCTTCGGCGATGTTGCCGGCGTAGACGACATTCAACCGATTGTCACCGCGGCCCAGGATCTTGGCCTGTCCGCGTTTGACCATGGCGTACAGCCGGGCGATGGTCGTCCGGTCGCGCGGACCGTAGATCCACGCCGGCCGGATTACGGTCACCTGTATACGGCCCGCCTGGTGTGCCTGCCGGACAATCCGCTCGGCGGCTACCTTCGACTTGCTGTAGTACGCCCACTTGTACAGCTTGTAGCCTAGGTCCCAGGTTTCGTCGACGGAGACGTCGTTGGTGTGGTAGCCGTAGGCGCTGATCGAGCTGATATGCACGAAGCGTCGCACGCCGGCGGCGACGGCCGCGGCGATCATGTTCTGCGTGCCATCGATCGTTATGCGCTGGAACTCCTCCCACGGTCCCCAATCGCCGACCTTGGCGGCCGAGTGATAGACGACATCGACATCCGCGCACGCCGCGGCCAGCGAGGCCGGATCGGTGATATCACCAGCGACGAACTCGACGTCTTGCGTTTCGAGCCACGCCCGGTCACTGCCCGGACGAACCAGCACGCGCACCGGCAGACCGCGCTTGTGCAACTGCTCGACGATGTGACTGCCCAGCAGGCCCGTGGCTCCGGTAACCAGGTTCATGTGGAGTATCCAGTTGGCGTTTGCGGCATGCGCGACGACACCCGCCGCTCGACGAGACGTATTCCGATGCCGGTGGCAATCATGGCCCCGGTCGCGCGAGTAGCGCGCGTGCGTGATCGACGATCTGCTTGCAGCCGACTCCGCACAGGTTCAGCAATTCTTCCGCCGTGCGGGCCGACTTGGGAATGCGTTGACAACAGAGTGTTTCCGCGCGCAGGCTCCCGGTGCGGGCTGCTATTTCAGCCACCGCCGCGCCGAGGCCGCCGCCGTAGTTGTCCTCGACGATCAACGCGACGCCGCCCGCCTGCTGGAGCGCGCGGCCCAAGCGGAGCGCGTCGATCGGGAGCGTATAGGCGTCGATCAGGGTGGCCCGGATCTTCTTGCGGGCGAGGGCTTCCACCGCCTCTTTGGCAACGTGCACCATGTAGCCGGCGGTCACGATCGCCAGGTTGCCGCCGGTCTCCAGCGTGTTGAACCCGCCCGGCTCGAAGCGCGTGTCGGGATCGTAGATGACCGGTACCGCCGGACGATGCGTTCGCATGTAGCACATACCGGTCTGCGCGACCATCAGGCGCGTGCAGTGGTATGCCGCCACCGCGTCGGCCGGGTGATAGCAGCGACACAAGGGCGTCTCGCGATCGTCACCCAGCACCGTCGAGAAGGCCTGGAAGAAGGCTACATCCAACAGACCCATCTGGCTGGGGCCGTCGGCCCCGAGCGAGATGCCGGCGTGCGAACCGACCAGCTTGATGTTCGCCCGCGTGATATTCGCCATCTCGACCTGGTCCGCTGCCCGCGTGAGGAACTTGGCGAACGAGTTGACGAAGGGGATGTAGCCCGCGGCCGACAAGCCCGCCGCGACCGAGACCATGTTCTGCTCGGCGATCTTGCACTCGAAGAAGCGCTCCGGGTGGGCCGCGGCGAAGATCGCCGTGAAGGTCGAATTACTGACGTCACCGTCGAGCGCCACCACGTGCGGCAGCAGGTCACCGGCGGTCTTGAGCGCCGCACCGTACGCTTGACGTGTGGCCAGTTGGCCCTTCTCCACGGCCGCCCCGAGGCCACCGGCCTGCATCGCCTCGGCAAACGGCGGCCACTCGACGCTGCGCGGATCGGGATGGTGGGGGAGGGTGTCGATCGTCTGGGCCGGGGCGGTCGGGCCGGAGAGCTTTTCGGCCGAGTTGCCCGCCCGGGCCGCCGCCTGGTCGAGGCTGGCCTCGGCGGCCGGGAGAGCGGACTCGGGCAGCGGCTTGCCGTGCCAGTTGCCTTGCAGGAGTTCCTCCACTCCCCAGCCCTTTACCGTGCGCGCCACGATTGCCACCGGGCGCTCGCTATAGCCAACGCGGGCGAAGGCCTCGGCGATCACAGCCGGTTCGTGGCCGTTGATCGAAGTCGCCTTCCACCCGAACGCTTCCAGCTTGGCGGTCAGGCGCGGCGCGGATTGCTGCTGCGAGACCTCGCCCGCCTGCCCGTACATGTTGCAGTTGAAGACTGCGCAGACGTTGGTCAGCTTGTTGTCGACGATGAAGTCGAGCGCCTCCCAGACCTGCCCCTCGCGCGCCTCCCCGTCACCGATCAGGACGTAGACCCGCCGCCGGCTGTGGTCGAGCCGGGCTCCGAGGGCCAGTCCCGCCGCCACACTCAATCCCTGCCCGAGACTGCCGGTGGCCGCATCGAAGAACGGGAATCCTTCGGCTGGGTTGGGGTGCCCCTCCAGCACGCTGTCAAGGTCACGCAACCCATCCAGGTCGGCTTCGGTCAACGCACGTGCGTGGTCGGCGTCACGCCCGATCACGCCGCCGAGATCAGCGTAGGCGGCGTAGACGATCGGTACGGCATGGCCCTCCGACAGCACCAGCCGGTCGGCGGCCGGGTGCCAGGGGTTGGCCGGATCGTAGCGCATGTGGTGGTACATCAGATGCGTCACCACGTGCGCCAGAGAAAGAGCACTCGAGGGATGACCCGAGCCCGCCCGGGTCGTCATCCGCAGGGCTAACTTGCCCAGAGCGGCCGCTTTTTTGTGCATTGCAGCAGATGGACTCATCCATTCCTCCGGTGGCCGCCTGTTGCGGCACGGTCGGTAGGAGTCGTACTCTATCGATCGGCAGACTGTGGGGCAAGAACGTAGCGTGAACCAGCCGGCTTCAGCCTGCGGTCAGCGGCGCAGCAACTCGGCCGGCGGCCCCGAAACCGCCGCCGGCCAGACGGGTTGGCGCCGAGGCCGAGAGATGGCATAATGCCCTGTTCGTGAACGAAGCGAACAGAGAGTCCGCGGCCCTGCTTGCGCCGGCCGCCCAGTGAACACGTTAGACTGATCATGCACTACCCTCATCGCATCAGCCGTATCAAACGCAAACGCAAGTTCGGGTTCCGCGCCCGGATGCGCTCACACAATGGCCGGAAGATCATCAATCGCAAGCGGCGCCTGGGACGTCGGGTCACCGTTTGCTAACCCCGCTGGCTGCCCGCCGTCGTATGATCGCCGGGGCGGGAGTCGGCGCGGGACCTGCGACGTCTGACCAGACGCGCGTCGCCACGCACGTCTGATAAACACATCCAAGCCGCACCACGGCACACGTCAGCCGACGAAGTTGTTTTGCCTGTCAGCCCGGTTCCAGATAATCTGAAGAGGTGGCGAGCACGCTTGCGCTCGCGGAAAGGCCGGGCAGCCGTGAAGCCGTATATTGGGGCCGCGCTGCTGATTGGCGTAGTTCTTGTGGCTGGGCTCCGCCTCATGCTGTTCTACACGGGCCAGCCCGAGCAGGGTACGCCGATCCCCCATCTTATGCCGGTTGCCTGCTCCGCCTGCGGCCAGATCTACGCTGACAAGATCGGCAAGCAGCCGGCGCGGTGCCGCTACTGTGGCGAGGTGGCAGTGTGGCGGGCGATGAAATGCCATGCGGAGGGTTGTGGGGCGATCTTCCCTCTCTCGCAGACTGAGTCCACCCGGAAAGAGTCGGAGATGCTGCGTTGCCCCAAGTGCGGCAGCACCCGCGTTGGACAGGTGCCGGCCGATGAGATCACAACACCATAGCCAGCCTGAGCGCTCGGGTTTCACGCTGATCGAGCTGCTGGTCGTAATCGCGACCATCGCGCTGCTGATGAGCATTCTGCTGCCGGCGCTGAGCAACGCCCGCCGACGCGCGCGGCAACTGCTCTGCAATTCCAACCTGCGTTCGCAGTGGCAGGCCGCGTACATCTACGCCGAGGCGAACAACGACACGATCGTGCGGGGCGAGACGCAGAACCTGCACTTTGCCTCGTGCCTGTTTAACGGCCTGGGGTACGACGCGCGCGTCTCAGACCTGTGGACCAAGAAGCGCGGCTTTCGCAAGGCCTGCCGCCAGACGCCGCTGCTGCAATGCCCCGATTTTCCCGTTCCGGAGCAACTCCTCGACTACGTCGTCAGCGCCTTTCCACTGCCCTATACCGAGTGGAATGCACAACGCGACAAGGAGGGGGGCGGCCAGACTGGTGACGAAGCGCGCAGCGAGGGCTCATACGACAACATCGACTTCTTCCGGCTCACCGAGTTCGGTCAGGCCAGCCCGGCCCGCCTGATCTACATCACCGAGGCCCATGCCTCGCTTGAGCCGGACGCCTTCACGTTGCACGACGTATTCTTCACGTCACAACTGCCCTTCGGAGCGTTTCCCCGCATCGCCAACGACGCGCGCCACCCGGCCGGCATCAACGCCCTGTTTTTCGACGGTCATGCGCAGGCCATGCCGCACATTCGCATGGACAGCGGCTGGCCGAATGTGATCGGTCACCGCCTGCAATGGTTTACCGTCGTGCCGGAGGAGTTCAACTAGGGCGATCTCGGAGCGCCGCCCCACTGCTGGGCCGACTGGACAAGTTGTCCCGTGGTTCAATAATGTACGAAGTGTCGTGCGCCCGTAGCTCAATTGGATAGAGTGGCAGACTTCGAATCTGAAGGTTGGTGGTTCGAGTCCACCCGGGCGCGTTTTTCGGAGTCCCACGCCGCGCGGCTGGTCTGCGGGTTGAGCGGACGCGCACTTGCGGTGTGTGGCCGAACGCATTTTCGTCGACGGCACTCATTCACGGATTTGCGATGTACAAGCGCGTGAGGAACAGTGCCCCGGAGCGGCAGTCAGAAGGCGAAGCCGACCGCGACGATGGGTCAGCCGCCAAATCAGTCCTGGCCATCGGCGCCCACCCGGCCGAGGCCGAGTTTCTGTGCGGCGGCACGTTGGCCCTGCTGCGGCAAGAGGGCTGGCGGGTTGTGCTGGCGGCGGTTACGCCCTGTGCGACGAAGGCCGCCGCGGTACCGCGGGCCGAACTGGCCAAAGCGCCTCTCGCCGCGGCCCGGCGCTCGGCCGCCGTGCTCGAGGCCGAGTTTTACTGCCTGCAATCGAGCGGCACGGACATATTCTTCAGCGATCCGCCCTGCCGGCTGGCCACTGGTCTGATCCGGCTTACGCGGCCCGGTCTGGTGCTGACGCATTCCCCCCTGGATCACTTGCCCGACCACGAGGAGACCAGCCGAATTGTGCGCCAGGCCTGCTCCGCCGCCCCCCGCGCGGACTATGAGGTTACACAGTTTCCCGGCGGCGAAGTGCCAGTGGCCACTGCTCCGCACTTGTACTACTTCGACCCCGGCGATGGTAAGGACTTTCTCGGCCACGCTGTGAAAGCGGCCCGGATCGTCGATATTTCGTCCGCCGCCGCCCGCAAGCAGGAAGTGCTCGCCGCGTTCGGCCATCGGAGCGAGGAGCGCCTGGAGGAGCTGCGTTACCTGGGCCGCAAACGCGGGCGCGAAGCGGGCTGCGCGGTCGGCGAGGGTTTCCGCCAACACATCGGCGACGGTTTCCCGGACAGCGATCTTCTGCGGGCCACGCTGGGCGCCCGCGTGCACGCCGTGTCTTAGCGATGCTCTGGCAGAGGGCGGTCGAGCAGGGGTGCTCCCGCTTGGAGGGCTTTCAGTAGGGCGGGCACCGCCCGCCGCTCCTCAGCCCCCCTTGCGTTGGCGGGCACGGCCCGCCCTACTCCTGCTCTTGCTCCAATCCGTCCCCCACCCCCCAAGGGGGCGGGGCACCCAGCTATCGGTGTCGAATCGCGCGCCCACGTCTGAAGACGCGGACCACCCGGCCGGCCCTGGAAACCGCTCCCTGACTGTCGCGGCGCGGCTCTTCGATCTCGCCGAATCGCGCGCGGTGATTTAGGGTGCCGTGGCGGCTGCGACGCGCGCGTCAAACTCCGCTTTCAGGGCCGGATCCGCGAGGATCGTCTGCACACGCTCCGCGTAGGCCGTCAGGTACTCAGTGGCCGCGGCCCGCTCCGCGGCGGTAGTCTTGCGGAGCAGGAGCCGTTGCAGCTCGAGCGGATCGGGCAAAGCGCCGCCGAAGGCTTCCTTACTGATCTGCACGTCGCCGAAGAACGCGGACAGCCGGTTGTATTCGACGATGCGCCCGTCGACGAAACCTCGCCGGGCAGTGTCAGGCAGCTCGTGGAACCGCCGTACGTCACGCATCACCAGTGGCTTGAAGGCGTCGAAAAGATGCGCACGAAATGCGGCTTGCTCTTCCAGATCGCTGTGTCGCAACGCTGCCACGAAACGATCGCGATAGCCGGCGTCCTCTACGAGCCGACGGATCTGATCCTCAAGAAAAGCCTCCCGCCGCTCGTCCCCGAGACGTGGCAGCCCCTTCTGGTGGGCGACGAAACTCACACACTTCTCCGGTGCCGTGGTGGCATCGGGAATGGACGGGGTGAGTACGAGCACGTCTACGAGCCACCAGATACTGCCCAGTAGCACGAGGGGGGCCACGCACGCGAGTAGCACTATCACGCGCCGGGAATGGTAGAATGTCTGGATCGAACCGGGTTGCATAGGGTCCCACTCTACGGACACATCGGCACGGCGGCAGCCTAGCGGCCGAGCGACCCGCCGTACAGGTCCGGGTGGCAGCATGTTTGTTCTGCTCGCGCACGACACGCGGGAGACCGCGACGGAGACGCCGGCCTCGCCGGGACAGGTGCATTGGGATTTTCTGGTCGAGGTTGGCGGACGACCGCTCCTGGCCACGTGGCGGCTGGCGCTGAGCCCGGTCGCGGAGACCGGCGCGATCGTCGCTGAGCGCGCTCCGGATCACCAGCCGGCTTTTCTGGACTACGAGGGTGAGTTGCACCGCGCCAAGGGCCGTGTGCGGCGGGTTGACCGCGGGGCAGCCCAAGTACGGACCCGCTCAGCAGAGCGTCTGCTGGTCGAGCTCCACGGGGCACATCTGCGGGGCAGCTACGAGATCTGCCCGGCCGGCGGCGGCGGCCTGGTCTTCCGTCCGGTCAAGGACCCCGGTGACCGCTGACACATCATGTTGACGGACCACGCCGGCTGCGAGCGGTGTTGGAATATCCAACTCAGCCCGAGCGTCAGGTTGGCGAGCGCGCTGCCGTCGGGTTACGAGGTGCCGGAGCGCAGGTGGTGCTGTTCGCCGCGCAGCGCGTAGGTCTCACGAACCGCGCCGAATACGAGGTGGCCCGATATGGCACCCAGCACGCCCGCGAGAAGCAGTACCCGACCGCGCGATCCGATGACCAGACGGAAGTACTGGGCTGCCAGTGCCAGGCAGGCGTTGTCCGCCAC
Source organism: Planctomycetota bacterium (assembly GCA_018814045.1). GTDB lineage: Bacteria > Planctomycetota > Phycisphaerae > UBA1845 > Fen-1342 > JAHJAR01. Next base: position 14,019 of record JAHJAR010000014.1, read on the forward strand.
CGCGGCGAAGGCGATCATGCGGGTGCTCCCATGGCCGGCCCGGGCGGCAACTGTGTACCCGCAGGGCGAGACGTTGCCTGGGCGTGCACGCGGACTGACGGCCTTCAAGGCAGCATGTAGCCGAGTGACTCGAGCCGCTGCCGCTCCGCGGGTGAGAGTTGTACGGCCGATCCGTCAGCATGGGACTTAGCTTCCATGGCCTTGAAAGCCAGTTGCATGTCTTCCTGCATCTTGCGGATCTGCTCGGCACGCTCGCCGCTCAGGTCGTGCTGCTCACCCGGATCGCTGACGAGGTTGAACAATTGCACGCCTTGCGGGCCGGCAATCAGCTTGTAGCCCCCTTGCAGCCAGCCGCGGAAGGGGGGACCCCAGAAGTTGCCCTCGAAAGCCAGTGGCCGCCGGTCGGCGACACTTCCTTCCATCAGCGGTAACAGGCTGTGACCGACAAAAGCCGGATCGGCCGTCACGCCCGTCAGCGCGCACAGCGTCGGCGCTACGTCGATGTGGCCGACCGCGGCGGCGATGGTCTGCGGCCGCAGGCGCTGCGGAAAGCGGATCAGCAATGGAACATGCACAAGTTCTTGAAAGAGCGTGTGCCCGTGCTCGAACCCGCCGTGGTCCATGAACTCCTCGCCGTGGTCGGCGGTGAAGACGGTGACGGTCTTGTCGGCCAGATTCTGGGCGCGCAGCGCAGCGAGCAGGCGTCCCACCTCGTGATCGGTGTAGGCGACCTCGCCATCATAGAGCTGTTCGGCGCGGCGGATCGTCGCTTCGTCGAAACGAACGCGACCCATCCGGTACTCCGCGATCTGGCGCCGTGTGCCGAAAACCCAGGAGCTGTCCTCGCGATCCTGCGGCGCGGCGTATTTGCGGCGGTACTCGGCCGGCGGCGCGTAGACCAGATGCGGGTCGAAGTAGTGGACCAGAAGGAAGAACGGACGCCGGTTACGCTCCTGCAACCACGCCACGGCCGCCGCGGTGGTGTCCGTGGCCGAGCGCACATTGACGTTGTTCGGAAACGCCTTGAAGTCCACGTCCGCGAACCCCTGCGTCATGCCGAAGTTCTCGCACAGGAAATCAACGTTTATCACCGCGGCAGTTGCAAAGCCGGCGTCGTGGAAACACTCGGCGATCGTCCGTACCGAGTCGGGTAGCTGGCGGAAGTCGGGCAGTTGCCCGCCGGCCCCGTGCTGCGGCGGATGGAGGGAGCTGAACAGCGAGGCGAATGCGGGCAGCGTCCACGGGGCGTGTGAGTAGGCCCGCTCGAAACGGACGCTCTGAGCGGCCAGCGTATCGATGTTCGGCGTCAAGCCCAGTACGTTTCCGTGGCAGCCCAGCTTGTCCGCGCGGAGCGTGTCCACCACGATCACAAGCACGTTGGGACGCTTGCCCGTGTCACGCGAGGCGCGCTGCTCGGTGCAACTCGCCAAGCCGAGACCGAGCAGGCTGACCAGGGCGGCGGCGATGGTTCGCGGGCTGCTCAGCAATGCGTATCTCCTGCGTGGTCGGCGGCACCCGCCCAATGTTCCGACTGACAACCGCTGCGCCGGCAAGATCGGCACTCTGAAGATACGGCATGGCGGCAACTTCTCGCAAGCTGGCCGCAGACCGAGAGGACCATCGAGACCGGACGCTGATGCCGGACGTGCAGCGCGAACACTCGACCGCCATGGCGTTTCATCGTATAAGTGGCGGAGATGTGACGAGTGCTCTGTTACGCGTGGAATGATGGATGACATCAAGGGTGGCACAGGCGTTTTGCCTGTGGAAACCTCGGGCGGGACGCCCGAGCCACCCATCGGAGGATGTGTGACAGAGCACCAGCGGTTGCCGCGCCAGCGGCGACCACTTCGCCCTCTGGAGGATGCACCGTGGCCAGCGATACATACGAGAAGTTCATCCAACATGTCAGAGAGCTGAACACCGCCCGAGCCATCGCGGAATTACTCGACTGGGATCAGGAGACCTACATGCCGCCGTGTGCCGCGGAGCAGCGCGGCCAGCAGATGGCCCTGATTTCCGGCCTGGCACACGAGAAGCTGACCAGTGACGAGATGGGCAATCTGGTAGTACAGCTTGATGAAGCTGGGGCCGCCGATGATCCCACCGTCGCCACCAACGTTCGCGAACTGCGGCGCGAGTATGACCGGGCGGTGAAGATCCCGACCACCCTGGTGCAGGAGATCGCGCAGACAACCAGCCGGGCGCGGCAGACCTGGCTGAAGGCCCGCCAGGAGGCCAACTTCGCACATTTCGCGCCGCAGTTGGCGCGTTTGCTGGATCTGAAGCGCCAAGTGGCCGACCTGGTGGGCTGGGACGCCGAGCGCTACGACGCGCTGATCGACGAGTTTGAGCCGCAGACCCGCGCCGCGCCGGTGCAGGAGCTGTTCGATCGTCTGAAGGCCGAGCTTGTGCCACTGGTGGCGGCGCTCCAGGACGCGCCGCGGCAGCCCGACACGACATTGCTCGAGCGCGAGTGCCCGGCCGGGCGGCAGGCCGCGTTCAACCGGCGTATCTCCGCGGCGATGGGATTCGATTTCGAAGCCGGCCGGATCGATGTCTCCGCCCACCCCTTCTGCATCTCCGCCGGCCCGCTCGACGTCCGCATTACGACGCGCTACAACGAGCGTTACCTGCCGGGGGCCCTGTTCGGGACGATGCACGAGACCGGGCACGGGCTGTACGAGCAGGGCTTCGACCCGCAGCACACTGGCACGCCGATGGCGTCCAGCGTTTCGCTCGGGATTCACGAATCGCAATCACGCACGTGGGAAAACCTGGTAGGTCGCAGCCGGCCCTTCTGGGAGCATTTTTTCCCCGCTTTGCAGGCCGAGTTCCCGACCCTGGCCGACGTCGCGCTCGACGACTGGTATTTCGCGATCAACGTCGTGCGGCCCTCGTTCATCCGCGTCGAGGCCGACGAGGTGACGTACGGGTTGCACATCATGCTGCGTTTCGACTTGGAGCGGCAGATGGTCGCCGGCCAACTGGCCGTGGACGACATCCCTGACGCGTGGAACACGCGCTTCCGCGAATACCTCGGCATCACTCCGCCGAACGATGCCGAGGGCTGCTTGCAGGATATTCACTGGAGCATGGGCATCTTCGGCTACTTCCTCACGTATCAGCTCGGCAACCTGTATGCGGCCCAGTTCTTCCAAGCCGCGCGGCGGGGATTGCCGGACTTGGACGAGCAGTTGCGGCGGGGCGAGCTGGCGCCCTTGCGCGAATGGCTCCGGGAGAATATCCATGTACACGGAAAACGCTATCGAGCCCACGAACTCGTGCACGAGGTGACCGGGGCAGAACTCTCCCATAAGCCATACATCGATTACCTGCACGCGAAGTACAAGCCACTCTACGGCGTCTGACGCAGCAGACGCGGGAAGCGGCTGTTTTCATCTTCACGTTGGCTGAACGTGTGCTATACTACCCGATAGCGGGAGTTTGAATCGGGCTAAATCTGCTTGAAAGTGGGGAAGATGAGTTCCGCGTCACTAGTACGCACGGTCGGGGAGCGTGACGCAGACCGTACGACCGATGACGATGTCACGATCCCCGACGGCACCGGAGCCTGGGAGATCGGCGTGATGGACGTCGACCGGATCGACAACTTCACGATCCAGGAACACGTCAATTTCGTCAGCGCCGGCGGCAGCCCGACGCTCAAAGTAAACACGCTGACCATCGAGGCTCCGGCCGGCTCGCGCAGCGTCACGATCAGCGGGGCGACGATCACAACCGGGGATTGACCTCCGCGGCGCGTGTTACTGCTCCGTGAGCAGTGCCCAACGCTACGGCAGCGTGACAGGAGCTACAAATGTACCGAGCGATTCCAGTCGCATTGACCCTGAGTACGCTGTTCGGCGTCGGCGCGGCGGCCCAGGTGCCGCCGAAGTACGAGATTGTCCAGATTACGGACAATCCCCACTACGAGCCGGTGCCGCGCATCAACAACCACGGCCAGTGTGTGTTCATGGTGTGGTTTGACACGTCCGACCGGCGTACGGAGGAGATATTTCTGTACGACAACGGAGTGCTGACCCGGCTCACCGACGACTACATCCAGGACTGCTCGCCGGATATCAACGACGATGGCACGATCGTCTGGTGCCGCGGCCTGGGGCCGATCAACCCGCAGACGGGTGAGCCGACGCTCGAGATCGTCCTGTACGAGAACGGTCAGATCACGCGCTTGACGGACAATGACCGGCAGGATCACAGCCCGGCGATTAACAACTCAGGGCACGTGGTCTGGGCGCGCGACATGGGCCAAATCTGCGGAACCCATGAGGCCATGGACCTATTCCTCTACGATGGGCAGGAGATTCTACAGATCACTACTGATGGCCTGTCCGAAGAGGTAGCCAACCAGGCGGCTGATATCAACGACTATGACGACATCGTCTGGACTCGCTACAACTTCTGCGCAGACCCCTGGGAATCCGCGATCATGATGTACTCGAACGCGGTCACCACGCAGATCAGCCCGGTGGGGACGCTCACACCGCGCGGGGTCACGATCAATAACGGCCAGCAAGTGGCGTGGCTGTTTCAAATTGGCGGGGGCCAGCACGGTATCCACCTTTGGGAAAACGGCGTGACCACGTTGTTCACGGACTGGGGTGGCGGTCCGCGCCTGAACGACAACGGTGACATGTGCTTCTTCCGCTGGTACGAGAACGAGTCCACGTACCAGATGTGGCTCTATCGCAAGGGCTGGTTCTACCAGCTTTCGGACGACCCTTTTTGGAATGCTTCTGGTGACATCAACGACCGCGGTGAGGTCGTCTGGCAATCCGGTGACTATCCCTGGTCGGATATACGTCTGATGCGGCGCAAGCAGCCGGGTGGTCAGAATGGCGCGGCGAAGAAGATGGCGCTAACGGCACAGCCCGTCAGTCCGTAGAGCGCAGGCAGCTTGCTGACAAGAAACCAGAGTATCCGGTGGATCACGTGTGCGGCCTGCACACTGGCAGCCGGAGCGATACAAGGGGAGATACGATGAAAGCGCGAAGATATGCACTGCTGCTCGCCGTGACGCTTACGTTCGGCTCTGTAGCAGCAATGGCAACCGACTACACGTTTACCGGTAACACGAGCAACACGTGGGATAACGGCAGCAACTGGTACCCGCCTGACGGCCCGCCGGACGCAGGCGACAAGGCCACCATTCCCGACGGCAAGACCTGTCAGGTTATCGACGCCAACCAGGCGGCCGAGATCATCGATGTCCAGAGCGGCGGAACGCTCGGCATCGTGGGCCGCACGCTCACACTGGGCAGCACCACGGAGGACACCACTTCAACGACCAGCGGGACGATCTACTTCCAGAAGTCGGGCGACCGCGACGCCGTTCTCAAAGTCGCCAAGTGGGTCGACCTGAACGGCTCCGGGACGCTCACCGCCAAGGCCGACGACGGGCGCGAAGGCGTGATCGAGTGGTACGCTCCAGGGGACCGCCTCGCCCTTGGGGCTGGTATGACACTCACCGGGACCTTCCAGATCAATTCCGGCCTCAAACTCAGGTTCAACTCTGAGAATGACTTCGCGAAGGTCCTCATCGACGATGACGACGACATGGTCACGTTGGGCGAGGCCGTAGACGCCCCGCCGGGTAAGCGGATCTCCGGCGCCGGGAAGTTCGACGTCCGGGCCGGCGTGCTCAAGATCCGGTGCGTGGGCTTCAACAGCACGACGCCGAAGTGGGTGATCAGCGGCACCGGCCAGATCAGGTTGACCGACGTCGCTGAACCGCACGAGAGCATATTCACCAACCTCACGGTCGCGATCACGATCACCGGCGGTGACCTGGTCGTCGACGACGACCTGGGCACGACCGGCGATCTGGTGTTCAGCGGCGGCGAAATCTGGGTGGGCTCGCATAACGTGGCCGAGTTTCGATAGCCCGCTGACCAAATGTAGCGCGCGGCAGACCGCCGCAACCGTTCGCGCTGGCGTACGACCTGGGGAATCCCGACGTACGTCGGGACTGATCCAGGTCGGGGCGAAGGTGGGCCGGCGGGCGCAGTGATTCCGGCTGCCGAGGTCCGCCCCATAGGGCCGGCGGGCATTAAAGCCTGGAGCCAATCCTCAGGTCACGTTGATGACCTCGGTGACCTCTGGGATGCGTTCGCGCAAATGACGCTCGACGCCCGCCTTGAGGGTCATGGCGCTCATCGGGCAGCCGACGCAGGCGCCCTTCAGGCGCACAGCGACGGAGCCATCGTCCCTGACATCCACCAGCTCTATGTCGCCGCCGTCGGCCTGAATGAACGGACGAAAGCTCTCGATGACCTGCGACACGCGGTCGCGCAGTGTCGGCTGTTCGGTGGGTGTTTCTCCCATTGGGATGGTGCTCCAAGAGAACAGAGTTTAGTCCAGCACAAAGACCAGCCAGCTAGTCTTGCCGCCCCGATCCCCTCGGTTGGCGCACATCCTAACACGCGGCGCCGCACTATACCACAAGAGCCGCCGCGCGCGGCCCACAAATTCGCGGCGTTCCACACAACAATCTCCGGCGAGTTCGGTTCGCAGTGGGCCAGACGGGATTCGAACCCGTACTGTCAGGATTTTAAGTCCTGTGCCTCTGCCGATTGGGCTACTGGCCCGTGGACGCGTTTTTCGTGGCCATCGCATTCTAGACCAGGCCGATTGACCGGTACAGCCGCGCCGTCTGACCTGGCTCGCCTTCGGCCGCCGAAACTCTACAATGAACCGCTACAGCCGAACCGACTGAGCGCGCCGCGCAACGCTGTTGCGACAACTGCAGCGCCTTCGCAACAGGTGTAGCGGCCGAGCTCTGTCTCGGCCGATGGACCGCACTGGAGCGCTCCTGACCGGTGACGTCCGGGACAGTGCCAGGATGCTACGGTCAAGCTGACAGAGGTGTAGATGGAACGAGCCTGGATTGTCTCGCTCGGCACAGAATTGGCCCTCGGGCAGACGGTGGACACGAATGCGGCGTGGTTGGCGCAGCGGCTGACCGAGCTGGGCATCCGGCCAGCGCGGCACGTTACCGTGCCCGACGAGCTGTCCGCTATCCGCGACGCACTCGCCCAAGCCGCCGGCGAGAGCGACGTGGTTGTTGTCAGCGGGGGGCTGGGACCGACCGATGACGACCTGACGCGTCACGCGTTAGCCGCCCTGGCTGGCGTCGAGCTGGAATTGCACGCACCGAGCCTGGAGCGACTGCGCGGGTTCTTCGCCGCGCGCAACCGGCAAATGCAGCCGACGAACCGCATCCAGGCCATGATCCCGAAGGGCGGAGCCGCGCTCGAGAACACCTGCGGAACTGCTCCCGGTATCAGCATCAAGCTGGGTGGCACGCCCTGCTTTGCGCTGCCGGGCGTCCCCTTCGAGATGAAGACCATGTTCGAACGCGCAGTGCGGCCGGTGATCCGCGCTGCCACGACCGGACGGGTTCTGCTCACGCGCCAGATTCAGTGCTTCGGGCTAGGCGAATCCGACCTGGCGGCGAAGATCCGCGATATGATGACGCGCGGTCGAAACCCCGAAGTGGGCACGACCGCCAAACTGGGCGCGATCGGAATCCGCATCAACGCTGCGGCTGGCGCGCCCGCGGCGGCGAATGAGCTTCTCGACGAGACCGAGCGGGAGCTTCGCCGGCGGCTGGGAGAATTGGTCTTTGGCACGGGCGATGACACGCTGGCGGCGGTCGTGGGCGCCCAATTACGGCAGCGGCGTGCCACCTTGGCCGTGGCTGAGTCTTGCACGGGCGGACTGCTCGCGAAGCTGATCACCGATGTGCCGGGCAGCAGCGCGTACTTCGTGGGTGGTGCGGTGACCTACGCCAACGAAGCCAAGGTGCGGCTGCTGGCAGTCGACAACGCGCCTCTGGCCGCGGAAGGGGCGGTGAGCGAGCCAGTCGCCCGGTCGATGGCGCGCGGAGTGCGGGCGGCGCTTGGCGCGACGTATGCTGTGGCCGTGACCGGTATCGCCGGGCCCGGTGGCGGCACCGAAGCGAAGCCGGTGGGCTTGGTGTATGTCGGGCTCGATACCCGGGCGGAGACGCGCGTCGAGCGATTCCTCTTTGGGCACGATGCGCCGCGTGCTTTCATTCGGGGGCGCGCCGCCATGACGGCCCTGAACCTGCTTCGCCTGGAGTTGCTGGGCACGTCCGGAGCGGCTAGTTAGGTGGCTCGCCGCCGGTCGGACTGCTTGGGCGTGGGGCGTGGCTGGCGAACTGGACGCGCTTCAGCGGCGTATAGACGGAGCCGCGCGGCCGCGCGTGACTTACGTTGGAGCGGTCGTTGACCGATAATAAGCAAAGCCGCAGTCTGTCCGCGCGCGGTGCCGCGCCCGCACTGCGACCATGCGAACGTACTTTGGTGCCGAAGGCGATGAAGCCGGGAGTTGGCCTGATGTATCGATCAATGGCTGGACTGGTGTTGGTGCTGACGATCTGCGGCGTGCCGGTCGATGCCCAGGAAGGGCCGCCTCCTCCACAGCAGCCCGGGGCGGTTTCTCTCGACCAGACACCGATCGATCAGTTGTTGGCTACGGCGCGGCAGTTGCTCGGCGCACGCAAGCTCGCCGAGGCGCAAGCCACCTTGGATGCCGTCTTGCGCCGTGACCAGGCGAGCATCCAGGCCCGACTGATGTCGGCGGAACTGGCCATCGCTCGCTCGGACTGGCACACCGCGCGCGACCACTACAAGGCCGTCATCGACGTCGAAGGCCACAATTTCCAGGCCAACGCCGGCATGGGCCAGTTCTATATTCACAGCCGATACTGGCGGCCGGCCACCAGGTTCCTCGAGGTGGCCGAGCGTTTCGCGCCGGCCGACCGCAAGGCGCAGGCGCAGACGCTGCTGGCGATCGCGTTTCGCGGCGAAGGCTCGATGGCCAAGGCCGCCGAATACGCCGAGCGGGCCGTGCAGTCGGACCCGCTCAGCCAAGAGGCGCGCCAGACTTTGATCGAGGTCCGGTCGATGAACCGTGAATTCGACAAGGCTCTGGCCGAAGCCGCAGCGCTGGTAAAACTGGCGACGGACAACGCCCGGGCCACACCTGCTGACCCCGCCGTGCTGCGTGGTCTCCTGGACGCTTACGCACTTCAGGGGCGCGTCTTCGACGCCTACGGCGGAACGCTGTTCCAGCGGGATGCCCGCGGCGAGCGCATCGACCAAGTCACCCCGGGTCGTGAGCAGCAGGCCGCCAGTTTGATGCGGCAGGCGGTCGAGTTACTCCTGGCGCAGGAGAAGGTACAACGGACGCTAACCTATCACGACATCCTGAGTATCGCCCGGAGGGCCGTCCAGTTTGCCCCCGACGATCCGGAAGGACTGCTCATGATGGGCCGATTGCTGCGGCAGACTGAGCAAATCGATTTGGCGATCGAGGCCTTCCGGCGGGTGCTCGAAAAAGACCCTGGGAATGCGGCGGCCAAGCGCTACCTTCAGGAATTGAACGCGCCGCCAAGCGATTCGTCACCACAACCCGCGCCCGCCACTCCATAACAGACCGCCGCAGAAGTCCGCGCCAGTCTGAGAATGTGATAGTGGCCGGCCATGACCGGGCCCGGCGAACGCCAAGTCCCCACATCCTCCGACTCAGCCAACTCGATCTCTGATTCGGTGGTAGCGCCGCCGGCGAGCTGCACGCGATTGAGGCGCTCCAGGCGCAGAAAACGTCCCTCCAGCCGTTCTGGAAAGAGCACGCCGTTGCGTGTTTCTTCTGGTCCCCCAAAGCCGACGAGCTTGAAGCTCTCGATCGGCGGTCTGTTCCACGCCGAGCCGACAGCCAGCGTCGGTGTCTGCCGCAAAGACGACGAAGATCATGTCGTCGATACGCGTCAGACGCGGATCGTGGAGTTGGCCGGCCAGTATGGTTGTTTTGGTTACCGACGCGTGAGCGGCTTACCGCGGGCGGAGAGCTGGAAGGTGAATCACAAACGCCTGGAACGGCTCTGGCGGCGGGAGAGACTGAAGATGCCCTCCAAACAGCTCGCTGAATACACGCGCGAGTGCCTGGTGATCGTCGTGGCCCGCGGGGGAGCAGGTCAGGCACGCGGGGATGGGGGCAGAAGACCGCCGGCGAACGCCGGTTTTCTATTATGATGGACAACTGTGGCGGCAAAGCCGTGCAACCGGTGCCGCTGAGGAACTCCAAGACAATGAAGATCCGACTGACGCAGTTCAGTATGGACCTCGACTATACCGAGAAGTCCCTGCGGCGAGCCGTCAGCCTGAGACTTGGCGTGGTCGAGTCGGCTGTGCTTTCCTGCACCGTGGTCCGCCGGTCGATCGACGCCAGGCGTCTGCACGGGCCGGTATGCTTCATACTGGCTGTCGAGGTGGAACTGCCGCACACATCCGGCGCGACAACTCCCGCGGCCTGGCAGAACATGACGGGCATCGAAATCGTTCCCGATTCGGCCCCGCCGGCGCTGGCAGCGATCCAAGCAGCCCCTTCCCGGCCGCCGCTGCCCTATGCTCCGGTGGTGGTCGGCGCGGGGCCGGCGGGCCTGCTCGCCGCCTGGCGACTGGCCCAGGGCGGATTGCAGCCGATTCTGATCGATCGCGGCGCGCCGGCTCACGAGCGACACCGCACCGTGGCGCGCTTTTGGTCGCAGGGGGTACTCGACGGCGAGAGCAATGTCCTGTTCGGCGAGGGCGGGGCCGGCCTGTACTCCGACGGCAAACTGACAACGCAGAGCAAGCTCCGCGGCCCCATGCGGACAGTCCTGGAACTGCTGGTGCAGTGCGGGGCCGACGCGTCCATCCTCATCGACGCCGAGCCGCACGTGGGCAGTGATCGCCTGGCCCAGATCGTGCCGAACTTGCGCGAGCTGATCCTTGCCAAGGGTGGGCAGGTGCGCTTTCATAGCCGACTGGAAGATCTGGAGCTGGATAGCGGGCAACTGACCGCCCTGATCGTCAACGGGCAGCGGATCGCGACGCGACACTGCCTGCTGGCGACCGGGCATAGTGCCCGCGACGTCTACCGAATACTCCACCGCGTCGGTGTGGCGCTAACGCCGAAACCTTTCGCGGTAGGTGTCCGCATCGAGACGCCCCAGCGGCAGATCGACCAGTCGCAGTTTGGCCCGTCCGCCGGGCATCGGCGCCTGGGGGCCGCCAGCTTCCGCCTGACGCGCCGGCCGCAAGGCCGGGCCCGGGCCTGCTACTCGTTCTGTATGTGTCCCGGCGGTCTGGTCATCGCCTGCGCGTCCTCGCCGGGAATGCTGACGACCAACGGCATGAGCCTGTCGCATCGCGCCAGCGGGTATGGCAATGCGGCTTTCCTGGTACCGGTCGAGCCGGGCGACTTTGGCGGCTCTGCCGCCGAGCCGCTGGCCGGCATCGCCTGGCAGAGCCAGATCGAGGCCAAGGCGTTCCAGGCGGGCGGATCTGACTACTCGCTGCCGGCCTGCACGCTGCCGGACTTCCTGGCCCGGCGAACGCCCCAGTCGCTGCCGCAGGAGCGGACGCCTCTGCAAGCCACTGCGGCAGACCTGCACGCGGCGCTGCCCGATTGCGTCAGCCAGACCCTGGTGGAGGCGGTGCCACCCATGATCCGCCAGATGCGGCCGGTGGTCGTTGAGAAGTGCCTGGTCTACGGCGCGGAGACACGCAGTTCCAGCCCGGTACGCATTAGGCGCGACGACTCGTTCCAATCGCCTTCGGCACGCGGGTTATATCCTGTCGGCGAAGGAGCAGGCTATGCGGGCGGGATCGTCACCAGCGCCATCGACGGGCTCCGCGCAGCCGAGTCGCTGCTGGCGGGCCGAGAAGGCTAGCCGCGCCCGGCCGGCCGCGTCTTTATGGGCGGCGGCCCGGAGCCGATCAACTCGTCCCAATAGCGGCCGGGCTCTGCCGGAGGCCGTAGAACGCGGGAAAAACGCTCTTTCACGACAACGTCCGGGACGGATCCCAGACGCTACACGTCTTTTGCGGCGGACTGATAGGCCGGCACAAACAGCGGCGTCTGCCGTAGCGACGACAGAGCCACGCCCGAGGGCCTTCGGTTCTGAGTGCATGGTGCGCATCCATCACCACTTGCGAGAACGCGCTGGTGCGGATTGCTTGAGTTGAACGCGTGCGACGCCGCTACGGTATGTTGGCCCGCGGGTCGAAATCGTGTACCACCGCTCCGGATTCGTCGGTTACGCGCCAGACCATCTGGGGGAACGGCGGATCGGTGTCTTCCCGCAGGAACACGAAGTCGATCTTCCCGCCGCGAATGAACTCGTTTTGCGTGGCGCTGTTCGCATCGACTCCGGCGGGTGCCAGGGCGTACCAGGGGTCGTTGAACCCGATGGCGCAGCCGGTATCCTGCAACTCGTTCGGGACGCGGCGGCCGGAACCGGTGCCCAACGCGGTTGAGCCGCTCATGAAGTCCTGCTCGTCCACGTAATAGAATGCATCCTGCTGGCAATCGGGATCGCCGGCGATAATGAGGCCGATCGCGCAGGGCTCAGGGGAATTGTCGCTGATCTTCAAGCGCGCGCCGTCGCCCGTACCGGGATTGTGGAAGATGATCAGATCCGGGGCGGGCACCTGCGTGCCGGCGCTGGTGAAGAAGCGGTCGTATGTGGCCACCGTGCCCAACGCGGGTGGAATGGCGGAGGCGAGCTGGGCCCCGCTCACGCCGCCGGCGGTGCGGAACTGCCCGCCTTCGTGGAAGTACAGCAACGCCGGGCCGTCGAAGCAGAAGTTGCCGAACTCGCGCGATGTCCCCTCGGGAATGAGCACGTAGCCGAACGACGTGTACAGGGCGACATCATCGGCACAGACCGCGCCGTCCGGATAGACGTCGCCGTTGACATAAGCGACCAGCACCAGGAAGTAGTGCACGTAGTCGCTCCGGGCCAGGTTGCTCATCGAGATGCGCACGAACTTGCGGCTCTGCACCAGCGTGCACGGATCGCTCGAGAAGCGGTCGCCTCCGGCGAACGCTGCCCCGCCCGCCTGGCCACCGGTGCCGGTCGACCCGGCCGGTACTTGCTCGCTGTAGCTGAAGAACGGCGAGCCGAAGTAACTGATCGACGAACCGCCTCCGCAGCCGGCCACCCACACCAGGGTGACAAGAGCGGCGATAGCAACGATCCCGTCCCGCTTGGAAACGCGCGTATGCATTGAGGTAACTCCATTCGGAGGCAGAATTATCCGCAACCCAGGGACGCCGCCGCCGGCCACATTCGCGCGGCTCGCCCTGGAATCCGGGTGCTCCTCCCAAATATATACGGCCCCCGAGTTTCCGACAAGCTCAAGCCCAGGTGGCCGCCGGGCGGGAGCAACTGCTGCGAAGCGGGCGCGCCGGTAACGCCGACGTTGCCGCGCGCCAATGGAAGCAAGGCCGTTATAGGACAGAAAGCGCCAGTCCCCGCAGCAGCCCACCGCGTCCGCGCTCGGCAGCGGATGCCACCGTACTTCGCACCGGGACCTGGCTCGCGACTGATTTGCGGATGTGTGATTTGCATCGGCTGCGGGTTTGGGCGAAACTGCCCGTGCTGCATTTCGATCGGAGTGACAAATGAGTGCAGATGAGCACGACATCCCGGCCTCGAAAGTCCTGATCGCGGATGACAACCCGCAGATCCTGGAGCTGTTGGAAGCGTATCTGGAGCCACTGCCGGTGAAGGTGTCGGTTGCGGCTGATGGGCAAGCGACGCTGACTGCGGTGGAGCGTGAGCAGCCCGACCTGGTGCTGCTGGACGTAATGATGCCGAAGCGCAGCGGCTTCGAGGTCTGTCGCTTGCTGAAAGACGATCCGCGCTACCGCGACATACCGATCGTGATGATCACGGCCCTAAACGAGGTGGGCGACATGGAACGCGGCCGCGAGTGCGGGGCCGATGATTTCATCACCAAACCGGTGAACAAGATCCAGCTTCTGGAGCGCGTGCGCAACCTGCTTCGTCTGCGCCACCTGAAATCATCGCTCGACGGCCACGCCTCCGAAGACGAGCAACAGCAATAGCCCCACCGCCGAAGCTACACTTTGGCGGCCGGGTCCCCGGGGCACCCGCCGTAAGTGGGTGAGATTGGGGCACGTTATCGGTCCTTGCCGACGCCGCCCACGCGTGTCCAAACCTGTCTTGGTTCGGGTTTTGCTTGCGGGTTTCGGCAGTACCCGGTAACATTCTCAGTGTGAGCCCGGCATCCTGACAGGCCCCGCCTCCTTGCAGGCCGGCGCCGCATTGGGTCGAATCGATGTTCGACGCAGGGAGAACCGAAATGAGAGTCCCGGGTGTTGAGCGAACGGGGATGAAAGGTTTCACCCTTATCGAGCTCCTGGTCGTCGTCGCGATCATAGCGCTGCTTATGTCCATCCTCCTCCCCAGCTTGCACGGCGCGCGCGAGCGGACCAAACGCACGCTGTGCTCGGCTAACCTGCGCTCCCTCGGCCAGGCCGCCGGCTCATGCTCCACCGAGAACCGCGGCTACAGCCCGACCTGGGATGATGGCGGCTATCGCGACCACTTCCTCGGTGGAAACCGCGAGTACGTCATGTACACCTGGGCCGATGTGCTCTTCGACCTGGGATTCCTCGGCGACATCAAAGTCGTGCTTTGCCCCAACGACAAACGGCCCGACGACGTCGCCGCGGCGCGCGGCCAATCCTGGGGATTCAGCTTCGTCGACAACTTCGGCGTAGACGAGAAGAAGACCTACGGCGTCCGTAGCAGCTACGGCCTGAACTCGCTGATGCACTACAACCAGCCCGGCGACAAGTTCGAGGATGCGGCCCGACAGGTCTACGCCATGGAAGGCTGGTGGACCTGGTTTGGGAATATCAACGCGGCCTGGCTGACGTTCGTAAAGTGGCGGGGCTTTGGGCCGGATCCGACGACCTGGCCATCCTGGGAGGCGACCATGGTTGCCTGGCGGCATCCGCCCGACCTGGCCTCCAACGTCCTTTACGTCGATGGTCACGTCTCGCTGCTGGCACCGCTCGATCCGCCTTCACTCGCAGAGTTGAAGACCAAGACAGTCGACTCGGGGCGGACGTTCACCTGGTTGCCCGGCGAACACAACGTGCGGTTCGACTGGCTGAAGTATGACGACCCTGGATACCCCGGGGCAATCGAGTATTTCAACGGGCGCTACCCCGACTTCACAAAAACCGATGGCAAACCGGTGATCGATCTGCCAAACAAGCAACTGGATTTCATGCCGCCGGACTATCCGCCCGAGTTGAGCTGCAACTACCGGACATACAAGCGTATCTGGCAGAAGTTGCCGGCGCGACCCGTGGACAGGAAGTAGGCCGGGTATGAGCAAAGAGAAGAAAAACCTGGCGCTGGGCGCGGTTGCGGTGGTCGTGCTGGCCGCGGCGGCGTTCATGCTGTTCCAAAGCAGGTCTACGGCCGAGCTTCCGTCGCAGTTTGTGGCCGACGCTGTCTGCCTGGCGTGCGGGAGCGAAGTGCAGGCGAATCGCGAGCTGACCGATCGGCCGCCGTGGAAATGCCCCGGCTGTGGCGAAAGGGCGGTTTGTCCGTGGATGTACTGCTACGACTGTCAGCGCCGGTTTGTTCCGGCACCGATTAAGCATGAGGGCGAGCCGCCGACCATGCCGGCGATTGCCGCCTGCCCACAGTGTGGCGGCACGTCGACGGGTTCGTACGTGGCCGAGGATCCGGACCAGGTTGTGCAGGGTGATTTGCCATTGCCGAAGTGGCCTTAGGCCCACGGCGCGAGTTGTCTAGTTCGCTTGGTGTTGAAAGGGGAAGATGAAGTTGGGCGGGCACCGGATGGTGACTGCGGGGGCCGAGAGAGAAGAAGCGCTCCAGCACTCTTCCCGCGGATATTCCGCGGGCAACGTTGCGACGAGTGTTGGATGTTTTTGTCTTTGCCAGGGGTCGCGCGCGTTTACCGCGGCGGTTGCCCCGGGTGGAGCGTTGAGTTGACGGAGACGGGTTGAGGCGAGCACGTCCTTGCCCGCGTGGTGGCCATACCCACCCAGCGGACCGCACGTGGCGGTCCGCCCATCGGGATGGTGGGTCGTGGCGGAACAGGGTTCTTGCGTCCGCTCTAAGGACGGAGGGTGGTGCGATGCTACAGACGATATGGCGAATGAGCCTGACGGCCTTGGTGGTCTGCCTGGCGGCTGGTCCCGCGGCGCTGGCTCAGGACAATCTGGAAGGACCGTGGCCGACCATTCACGCTGACAACTACGGTCGTATGCGGACGAACGAGATCATCGTCCCGTTCGGTACCGGCACCGGTGCCCAGGAGGGCTGGCGGCTCAACGCCGCCGTCTATGGAGCGGATCGCCCCGGCGGACGTGGCTCGTTGGTCTTCGATGTCGCCGGGAACATTTACTGGCGTACAACGTTGGGCAACAACAAGCTGATCTCGGTGGCAACCGACGGCTCGCTGCGCTGGGTCGCCAAGGCCGCCGGCGGAGCCAGTGATTTCGTATTCGGCGATGGCTGGAACTCCGCCTCGCCGGTCGTCGGCGAGCAGCGCGTCTATGCCCTGGGGGCGGGGGCCTATGGCGGAGGGGGCGAACCGGTCATCGCGGCCTTCAGCAAGGTTGACGGCAGCCTGATCTGGGAAACCCTGTTGACGGATGAGCCGCCCTGGACCAACGACGGGCAGGTCACGCCCGCGCTGTACGACGGCAAGCTGTACGTGCTCGGTGAGAGCGACAGCTTCTACTCGCGCGTCTACCAGATTGATGCCGCCACCGGCAACATCGATTGGGTTAGTGACCCCTTCGACATGATCTATTCGGTCAGCGGTCAGATGGTCTTCGTGCCGAACGTTTTCCCGGATGACGACCACGGCCTGTATTTCCAGGCTACGAACGGCGACGGCCTGGAAGGCCTCGAGGAGATTCACGGCATCAAGATCGATCCCGATCCGACCACTGGCGGAGCGACGCAGGCCTGGCAGGCCCAGGGCGGGGGACCGGTGGCACGCAGCCACCTGATTTACAACCCCTACGCGCCCGGCAGCGGCGGCGTCGGACGCATCTACGCCCACACCTGGAATGACTGGGGCGCCACCATGTACGCCTACGACCCCATCACGGGAGCCACGTTCAACAGCGGCGGCCAGCAGCCGTCCGGCGGGCACGGCTTCTACGATGTCGGCGGCGTCGATTGGGATGACGAGACCATCATCGCCGGTGGTTTCGATGGCCGCTTCGGTCTCTACCTCGACAACGGCGACGACACCTTCACCGTTGACATGGCGCAGTTCAACTCCTGGTTCGGCGAGCCGCGCGTGCTGGGGCAGATCGTCAAGGACTGTGGCGGCAACACCGTGATGATCACGGGCACCAACAGCCGCAGCGATCTCGGCGGCGACTACGATGCCCGCGTCATCGTGGCCAACCTCACGACGGCCCTGAAAGGCGGCTTCGACGACGGGCCGGTGTTGGTCGACGACATCGAATTCCTGGTCACGAACGACATCAACAGCGACCCGAGCACGTGGACGAGCATCTACGCCTACAGCTTCGATGCCCTGGCGGTCGGCCCGATCGATGGTCAAGCGTATGGTCCCGGTTATGTGGCCGGTTCGTGGCTGGGAGTCATCGACTATGACGACGACCAGATCGGCCCGGATATCGTCGACAACCTGCCCGGCGGGCGTCCCGGCAAGGCCGTCTTGCAGGATCCGTCCGGCGCCGACGGCACCATCTGGTTCGAGGGCTGGCCGTTCGCCAACGTCGTCGATCCGCTCGATCCGGCGAGCCCGGCGTACGGCTACGAGTACGTCATCATGCGTTGGTGGCAGTACCGCACGGACCTGACCGACAACGTGCGGGCCTACGGCAGCTACAGCTTCGATAATGCCCTCGCCTGGGACATCGACCGCAAGTACCACGCCCTCGGCGGTGCCGGCCCGACCGCACCGCAGGCCATCGAGCAGTGGCAGAAGGTCGAACGCCTGCTCTACTTCGATCCGTCGATAGTCGAGAACACGGCGCGCATTCGCGTGGACGACGCCGAGGACGATCCCGGCGCTGCTCCCGCACCGTTCCCGATCTTGTCGCGGGTCGACTACATTGACTTCAGCATCGACGCGACTTCGGTAACCGACGCGTACAACGAGCCAATGGTCGAGTATGCCACCGGCGTCGTTGCGGATCACGCCTTCACCATTCGCGGCGGGCCCCTGCTCGGACCGTCCACCGAGGACGAAGACGGCAAGATCTACTACTTCGACGGCAACACGCGCGAGCTAGTGGCTCTGATTCCGGTCACCGTCAAGGGTGACTCGAACTGCGACGACGTCGTCAACGGATTCGACATCGACGCGTTTGTGCTGGCGTTGATCGGGCAGGCCGAGTGGGAGGCCATGTACGCGTGCGACTACATCGGAGCCAACGACCTCAACAATGACGGAGTGGTGAACGGCTTCGACATCGACGCCTTCATTGGCAGGCTCCAGGGAGACTGTCGGTAACAGAGTTTCGTGGTAGGGGGAACGCGTGCAGGCCGGCGCACCCAGCGCCGGCCTGCGTGTTTACGTTGCCCGCCGAGATTGACCGCGCGGCGCGCGATCTCAGCGACCGGCTGGTGGGCGATGCAGATCGAGAGCGCCTAACAAGACCGAGCCGCGAGCGCGAGTGAGCGCATTCCCGAGCCGCGACCGTCAGGGAGCGGTTGCCAGAGCCGGCCGGTCCGCTCGCTTGCGCTTGCGCTCGCGGCTGAAGCTCTGTTAGTCGCTCTAAGTCGTCGTCCCTGAAAAACCCACTTACGTGGCGGCAAGATGACGGGCTTGGTGGTTTCGGTGGAGGGGTGCGCGGGTTGCGTGGAACGGCGCTTCCAGCAGGCTTACGATCCGGCGTGCCAGGGCGGCCATTCGGCTCGGCAGC
>JAHJAR010000192.1 GCA_018814045.1 Planctomycetota bacterium
CCGCGCCAGCGCGTCCACAAAGGCCGTGATCCGGTCCGTCCGGCTCACCCCCACACCCGCCGCGGGACTCAGCAGATACCGGCGCACCCACGCCACGTGGTACCCCACCTTCTCCGGCCGCACCAGATCCCGCTCCACCAAGTACGCCCCAAACCCCCGCAGCGCCGCCGCCATGTCCTCAGTCATCATATTCGCCTCTCTTATATGATCAGCTTCGTATATTGGGAGTGATCCAGTCTCCGCGCTATTGCGAACTTCACAGAGCGGGATACTGCGGCCCAAGTGCGAATCGCGATGCGCGCGGGGAACAGGGAGGCAACTCCGGTATGGACACAACGGTAACACGCCGGCTCCAACGAAGTTCGGCAGGAACGCCCTGCCCCCGGAAGCAAACCCCGGTGCCCTGAACCTCTGATGCTCGCGATCGACGCCATACAACCTAATATATAGTAGTCAGTCTAATAGTCAACCATGCCAAGGCCAGCAATCTTGCTTTTCCCGCCAGGCAGTTGTACAGTGACAGCAGACGAACCGGGGGAAGCGGCCAGGTCCCGGTCGGACTTCGCATTCCAGGCTTCCCGAACCACGAACTTCGCAGACTGTATGTTGGACTAAAAGAGGATGGCGAGGGGTTGATCGATCGCGAGTGGTGATGGGCAATGCGTCGTGGCGGACGCGGCGATATTAGCGAGATTAAAGAGCGCATATCTATTAGCCAGAAGCGTTGATCGGTGATACATTCCCGGTATGACGAACGATGCCGGGAACAAGCGACCGCTTCACAGTGTGGGGGAGATACTCCGGCGCTGGGGACCGGAGTACACGCGGACGCACGCGGTGCCGCCCCATCAGCGGCGGGCGATGCAGGCGCTGGCGGCGTGCCGGACCGCAGCGCTCGGGGGACACCTGGAGCAGTGCACGGACTGCGGGCACGAGCGGCCGGTGTACAACTCGTGCGGCAACCGGCACTGCCCCACCTGCCAGGGTCAACTGGCGCGGGCGTGGCTGGCCCAGCGCCTGGGCGAAGTGCTGAACGCACTGTACTTCCACTGCATTTTCACCATCCCCGACACGTTCAACGTGCTGGTGCCGTACAACGCGCGGGTGATCTACACACTGCTGTTCGAGGCGGCCGCGGGCGCCATCCAGCACCTGATGAAGACGCGGCTGGGCGTGGAAGCCGGGATCGTGGCCGTGCTGCACACCTGGGGGCAGACGCTGTGGCCGCACCCGCACATCCACTGCATCGTCACCGGTGGCGGCCTGACGCCGGACCGCCGGCAGTGGGTGGCGACCGCACCGGACCTGCTGTTCGACGTCGGGGCGCTGTCCTGCGCGTTCCGGGAACGCTTCTGTGCCGGGCTGCGTGCGGCGAAACTGACGTTTGCCGGCGACGCCGCGCGCCTGGCCGACCCGGCGGCGTTCGAGGCGCTGATCGCAACCGAGGAGAAACGCGACTGGGTGGTGCACTCGAAACCGCCGGTTGCCGGGCCGCGCCAGGTCCTCGAATACCTGAGCCGGTACACGCACCGGGTCGCCATCTCGAACTGGCGCATCCTGGAGGTGACCGACGATGGCGCCGTGACGTTCCAGTACCAGGACTGGCACCACAAGGACGCGCACGGTCGGCCGCCGGTGCGGAAGATGACGCTGTCGGCGACCGAGTTCATCGGGCGGTTCCTGCGGCATATCCTGCCGCGCGGCTTCCGCAAGGTCCGCTGCTACGGCCTGCTGGCCGGGCGCCACCGCCAGCAGAAACTGGCCGCCGCACGTGCCCTGCTCGGCGAGCCCGTGGCCGAGCCCGAAGCCCGGCCCCAGCCGACCTGCCCTGACCCGACCTGCTGCCCGGTCTGTGCCAAGGGCCGGATGCAGACGGTCGCACGCCTGCACCGCGAACGCGCCCCGCCCATCGTCCACCGCTGCGAACTGCGGAGACCCGTCCATGCCGCCTGAACCGTACACCCGTCACCACCCGGCCGACGCACGCTCCGACCTGCCTGCGTGCGACGCGTTCCTGGCCTCTGCGCCCGCCGGACTGCACCAATCGCGCCGGTCCGACGCATCCTGCCCTCTCCGGCTCGCCCCCATCCCCGCCACGACGCCATCTGAGCCGCCCCTGACCCCCGCGGCGCCCCGGCTCCAGACCTTGACTTCCGGCCCACTGACCGCTAGCTTTCCCCCATAGGCGACGCGGGGAATCCCAAACCGACCAAGAGTCCAACAAGCGAGATGATGCGAAGTCCCCGCCGCCCCGGTCGGGACCAAGCCAACGTTTCCTGACACGGGGACTTCGCATGTCTCCAC
Source organism: Planctomycetota bacterium (assembly GCA_018814045.1). Classification (GTDB taxonomy): domain Bacteria; phylum Planctomycetota; class Phycisphaerae; order UBA1845; family Fen-1342; genus JAHJAR01. The sequence continues at coordinate 2,305 of JAHJAR010000192.1, forward strand.
GTTCGCCAGATGATACCACCGAGTCGATCGTGAACCGGAGACCAGACCGATGCCGTATGCCCGCGTGCTGAAGCGCATGCGCGATGCCGTCAGAGTCGGCAACTATGTCGTCACCATCCACGCTGACGAGGAGATGGATGACGACGGGTTCCTCATCGAGGACGTCGAGCGGGCGATCCTTTGCGGCGAGATTGTCCAGAGGCAGACTGAGGCGACAACGG
>JAHJAR010000015.1 GCA_018814045.1 Planctomycetota bacterium
GGGCTGGCGGAGGCGATCACCGAGCAGACGGGCTGGGTTTTCCGCGCGCGTGCTCCTGAACACCTTGTGGCTCAGCTTCTCGAATTCCGCGATCAGCGCGAAGCTGCAGGCGAAAAATCACGGAACGGGCGTAGATTAGTGGAAACCGAATTCGATGCCGCAAAGTTGGCGCGGCAGCGGGCCGCGCTCTTCGAGGCGGTCCTGCCAGTCCGATCTTGAAGTTCGTCCTGCAACCCGGCCCCGGCACAGGCATGTCAGACCAGGCAACACCAACTCCCGATCCCTCCTGTTCCAGTGACTCACCCGCTCGGCAGATTTGCGTGTCGCTGGCGGTGGTGGCGGTGTGCTGGGTGTTCCTGCGTTTTGGCAGTCTGATCGTCAGCATGGCGATCACGCACACCTGGCATGCCGACAATCCCATTGTCTCGGCCTACGCGTTCCTGTTCCGCCAGCTTATCGCGACGTTCATCTACCCGTCGGTGTTGAACATCTTCCGGCCCGCCTTCATCCCCCTTTACAACGAAATCAAGAAGCAAGAGGGGGCGGACGCGGCAGCGCGTTTCGCGGGCGGGGTGTTGGAAATCGGCATGCTCATCGGGCTGGTCACGTTCGGGATCTTGTGGCTGTGTCCGCACCCGATTGTCCGTGTGATGGCGCCCGAGTTTTCCCCCGATCAGCACGCGGTGACGGTGGGCATGATGCGGCAGATGGCGCCCGGCATTCTCATGCTCCTATTCGCCGAGATGTACCTGCTCGTGTTCCACGCCGAGAAACGGTTTGCCTATCCGCATGGCGCCGAGGCGTTACACAAGATCGGCTGGGGTGTGGGCATCGTCGTGGCTGCACGAGTTCTGGGCTGGGACGCCGCGGCGATCGGCGTGACCTACTCGCTCGCCTGCGTGCTGCAACTGGTGGTCAGTGTGGTCGGCATGTGGCGCAGTTTCGGCTGGGTGATGCGGGTGACGGGAGCGCGGGCGTGGGCGAGTTCCTGGGGGACACGGGCCTGGGCCTTGGTGCTGCCGTTGCTGGTCGGCATCATTGCCGCGCGGTTCCGGGACGGGTTCACGCTGCGGCTGCAGAGCCACCTTGACCACGTGCGGTTCGTCAGCGTCGAGTTTGCCCGGCAGCTCAGCAATCTGCCGCTGGTTTTTCTCGGTCAGATCGTGAGCGTGGTACTGCTTCCGCACCTTGCGGCGATTCTGCACGAGGGGGGGCGCGATACACATCGCCGCACCCTGGAGGCCACGCTGGAGATGGTGTGGGTCCTGACCATTCCCGTGGCGGCGGTCACCCTGGTGCTGGCCCCGGAGCTGACCGCGTTGCTCTTCATTAACGCGCACTGGGTGGATGCGGACTTCGCATTCTGTGCTCAGACTGCCCTGGCCGCGCGCATGATCTCGCTCGGCTTCACCTTTATTGCCATTGAGAATATCCTCATGCCCGGGCTGTTCTCGATCCAGAGCATGTGGTGGCCGACCATCTGGGGTCTGGTGGCGAGCGCCTTCCAGATCCTGTGCCTCGTGGGCCTGGCCCGGGCGGATTTGGCCGCGGACTCCGCGGTGCTCGTGGCGGGAGTGGCGCTCGTGTACCCGTTGAGCCGCGTGTTCAAGAACGCGATTCTGCTGCTCGTGCTGCGGCACAAGACCGGGATCCTGTCCGGTGTCCGGCTGTGGACGTTCCTGCTGCGCATGGCGCTGCTGACCGTCGGCGGGTTCCTGCTCACTTACCTGGCCCACAAAGGCTGTGGGCGCTTGCTCGGCGACATTCCCACCGATGTCGATGTGCTGCCCTACAAGATGAAGCTCGTGCTGCAAATCGGCGTCCCCTCCGGCCTGATGCTGCTGGGCTTCAGTGCGATGCTGCTGGCCTGCGGCTACCGCGAACGGCTGGTGGCGTTGGCGGTGAACCTGAAGTCGCGCAAGAAGGGCACGGCGGCTGCGCCGCCGCCCGAGGCGTGAGGAAACGCGTGAGATTGGGGTGTGCAACGCCCGGCGGCCATGCGCTCTCAACGCGGTTCACGCGGGCTTCTGCAGCGGGGTCCAGCTACGCCCAAGCCACATCATCCTCTTCGCCGAACACAATGGCCTCGAAAACATAGAACTTGGCGTCACGCCGCCAGGCGTCGGGTTTCAGGCCCGCTTTCCGCGAGAGGTGTTCCAGCGTCGTTTCGCGGTCCCAGCCTTCTTCCGGAGCGACCTGTGGCAGGAAGACCGCTTCGCGTCGGCCCTTTGACAGGATGATGCCGTGCCGGCCGACGATGAACTCCTCGGGCGACCGGATCGGGACTCTGGGTGTGAGCACGGAGATCTCGATACGGATGCGGTCGAGTTCTTCCTCCGTCACCGGGTTGAAGCGCGGATCGTCGAACGCCGCGTGCCGCGCGTTGCGGAGCACGTTCTGGTCGAGCGGCTCGCTGGCGTCCAGGTGTCCGATACAGCCGCGCAGGCTGTCCCCGATGTGAAGGGTCACGAAGCAAGCGGCGACCGTCTTGAGCGTGTCGGAGATCTCCGTGGGCTCGGGGGAGGGCATGGCTCGACCCTCCAGCCGCGTGCGGATCGACTGCCGTGCCAGGCGCAGAAGCAGCGCTTTGTCGTCGTCGGACAGCGGGAACGCGTTCTCGGCGGGGGACAGACCGTCGTCGTCGGCAGTCTCTTCGTCGAGGACCGCGATGCTGGTGTAGCTGACACTGTGTTCGTGATCATGGGTCAGGCGTCCGGAGGTGGTGTACTCGATCAGTTCGCACCGGTACGGGCGTCCGGTTCGTTCGAGGACGGTCAGCAGCACGGCAATGGGCACGCGGCCGCAGATGGTCGCGCCCGTATCCGCGACGTAGTCCTGGAATGCTGTGGCGTCGATCTTCA
>JAHJAR010000193.1 GCA_018814045.1 Planctomycetota bacterium
GAATTCGCCCTCGATCTCGGCCACGAGTACTTCACGCTCTCCGGCTTCCTGCTCGCGGAAGTACCGACGGTAGAGGTCAGGGTCCTTCTGCCAGCCTATGGATGCCCAGGCTTCGGAGATGGGCTCCGCATCTGACAGGCGCAGAGGGCGGAGTCTCGCCCTGGGGCTGGGGATAGCCAAGAGGTCCTGGTCCAGTAAGGGGGTGGAGGCACTCGCAGCCAAGTAGGGCGCCCTGGCGAACAATGGCAAGCGACCTGCTTCGTGCCCATCTGCAGACCGGAGCTAGGCCGGTTGTCGTCGCCTTGACACTGATCAGATCGTCGAGTATTGGTATCTCATCGGAGAGGCGTAGAATGGACTACCTAGTCCTGAAATAAGCCTGTAGTTTGAGATAGGGCTGTTCTGGAAGGCCGGAAAGGCTTACCGTTGTTGGAGTTAGCAGGATTCGAGCGGAATTCGCTACCCCGACGCAGGAGGCCTTTCCGGTGAAGAGAATGTCGGTCAAGGAGAGTCGCAGGAACAGTGCCCGGCGCAGGCGGCAAGTGGCGGCCCGTCACGGCCAGGCGGGGCACTGGTCCCCGCAGTCCCAGCCGATGTTCAACTCGGGGCCGGTGCACTACGAGATCGGCGCCCGCCCCAACGTCATGAGCTATGGCGGGATCGCGGGTGTTCATCGCCTGGTCACCAAGCTGGGACTGCCGCAACGGATCAACGAACGACTGTCCCTGTTGAAGGTGCACCTGCCGTATCACGAGTCGGATCACGTGCTCAACCTGGCCTACAACGTGGTGTGCGGCGGCACGCGGTTGGAGGACCTCGAGCGCCTGCGGCACGACCCGGCCTACATGGATGCCCTGGGGGCCGAGCTGATCCCCGATCCGACCACGGCCGGCGACTTCTGTCGGCGCTTCGCTGAAAAGGACGTGGTCGCGTTGATGGAGGGCATCAACGCGGTGCGGCCGCAGCTGTGGCAGGGCCGGGGGCGGGAGCTGTTGGGACCGATCACCTACCTCGACGCCGACGGCTTGATCGCGCCGACCTACGGTGAGCGCAAGGCGGGCATGGACATCTCCTACAAGGGTATCTGGGGCTACCACCCGTTGGTGGTGTCGTTGGCCAACACCAAGGAGGTGCTCTACGTCGTCAACCGGCCGGGGAACGTACCGAGCCACACGGATGCCGCCCGCTGGATCGACCAGGCGATCGCGCTGGTCAAGCCGCATGCGCCACGGGTCTGCCTGCGCGGCGACACCGACTTCTCGCTGACCGCCCACTTCGACCGCTGGGCCGAACAGGTCGACTTCGTCTTCGGCATGGACTGCAACCGCGCGCTGCGCACCCGCGCCGAGGCGCTCGAGGAGGCCTGCTGGCAACGGCTGGTGCGCCCGCCGAAGTACCAGCCCCTCACCGACCAGAGCCGCGATCGGGAGCGCCGTCAGCCCCAGGTGAAAGAGCGTCTCGTCGAGGAGCGGGGTTTCGACAACCTGAAGCTCAACTACGAGGACGTCGCCGAGTTCGACTACCAGCCGGGCCAGTGCCAGCGGCCGTACCGGGTCGTGGTGCTGCGCAAGAACATCACCACCATGAAGGGCGAACGGGCCCTGTTCGACGACGTCCGCTTCTTCTTCTACATCACCACCCGCACCGATCTGAGCGCCGCCGAGGTCGTCGCCTGCGCCCACCAGCGCTGCGACCAGGAGAACGTCATCGAGCAGCTCAAGAACGGCGTCAACGCCATGCGCGTGCCGCTCTACGACCTGGTCAGCAACTGGGCCTACATGGTCATGGCGACCCTGGCCTGGAACCTCAAGTCGTGGTATGCGCTGATGATGCACCTCATCAGCGACCGGCGCGAGGGGGTGAACATGGAGTTCCGGCGCTTCCTCCACAGCTTCATCCTCATTCCCTGCCGCGTCGTGCGGCGCGCCCGTGGCGTCGTCATGCGCTTCCTCGGCTACCAGCCGACCCTGGAACGGCTGTTCAGTGCCTGGCAAACCATCGAGCGCACGGTGTTCTGACGCGCACGGGACATCCAGCCGATCCCCGGCAAGCACGCCGCGGTCCGTAAAAACCCGGCCCCGGGAGGCATCCGCCTACAGCGGCGTCTCCCACACTCCCGTGAGCAGATCCCCAACACCAATCGCCAGCGCCGTGCCCGCGCTCACCACCCTCAACCCCCCGCACATCCGCCGGCCAGCTCCCGCCGCGCGGCCGCGGGGGACACGCTTATTTCAGGTCTAGCGGACGCGGCCGGTCCGCCGCAACGTCGAAGGGGGACGGATGCGCCGGCATCCGTCCCCCTCTGCCTACCAGGAACGAAGC
>JAHJAR010000194.1 GCA_018814045.1 Planctomycetota bacterium
CGGCCGCGTCGTGCTGATACTCGTCGGGTCCAGCAATGACCGCCTCAGCCAAGTTCGGCAAGAAGGTCTGATCGGCGCGTGTGAGCAGCCTGCCAATCTGATCCGGATTCTCACCGTACCGCAGCGCCGCCTCGGCAAAGAACTGCCACGCCAGCCACGTGGGCATCCCGTCCAGTCCTTCGCCGCCGAGCCATTGCCAAACCGCTGCGTCGTAGCGGGAAGTAGCGTCGAACGCGTGGAACGCGGCGTCCCCCCTTTTTTCATCGGTGACTGCTCCTATGGATGGGCCGGTGCGGAGATTTCGCAGCACCGAGTCGTAAGACCAGGGCCAAGTGACAACCAACACATGTTTGTAATTCTTCGCCGCGGCGCGGAGCAGGCACGGGCCGCCGATGTCGATCATCTCGATCGCTTCCTCGAACGTGCAATCGGGCTTCGCGATCGTTTCTTCGAACGGGTACAGGTTCACGACGACCATGTCGATCGGCTCGATGCCCTGTTCTTTGAGCTGGCGCATGTGCTCGGGGTTGTCGCGGTCGGCCAGGATCGCGGCGTGGATCTTGGGGTGCAGCGTTTTGACGCGACCGTCCATCATCTCCGGAAAGCCCGTAACGTTCTCGACCAGCGTCAACGGGATGCCGGCTTCGGTCAGCGTTTTGGCGGTGCCGCCGGTGGAGATGATCTCGATGCCGAACTCGTCGTGCAGGGCCCGCGCGAAGTCGACGATCCCGGTCTTGTCGTAGACGCTGATCAGCGCTCGGCGAATCTTGACTGGGTCAGACATGGTTTCGTCCGTACGCAGACCGTCAACTGTGCTCGACATTATCCCTCGTCCCACCTCAAAGGGAAGAGCCGCAGGCTTCAGCCTGCGCGGTCACGCCGCGCGGACTGAAGTCCGCGGCTCTTCCTGCGCGGTTGCGCCGCGCCGCACAAAGTCCGCGGCTCTTCCTGCGCGGTTGCGCCGGGCGGACTGAAGTCCGCGGCTCCTCGGGGCAGCCTTCGGTTCGAGGTGCCCATCTTTAAGCGAGCGTGGCGCTTGCCAAACGGGTAGGCTTCAGTCGCCGGTGTATTCCTTGCTCACCTTGGACTTGCCGCCGATGGGCGGGCCCGGTCGCTTGCTCTTCAGGGGGTCCTCTTCGGCCGCCTTAGCGCCCGCCGCTTCAGCCGTGGCCTCGGACTCCTCGCCGGCGCCCGCGGGCCCCAGCGATGCCCGGCGGACCTCCTCGGCCAGTACGATCGGCACGCCGCGCTTCCGCGCGCAGAAGATCCGGCCGTCTTTGGAGGCGAGGTATAGGGCCGCGACGCCGGGCGAAGGCATCGGCATGGTGAACCCAGCGGCGGGGATGTCGTGCACGATGTTCCCGTCGTCTAGTTTGGCGACCAGGATGCTCTCGTCGCGCGCCAGCAGGTAGGCCCACTTCTCGTCGGTCGTCAGCAGTTTTCGTCCGCGTGGCAGCGTCCAGCGGACACGCTCTTCGACGCCGACCGTCCCGGCGTTGACCGCGGCCAGCCCGTCGTCGGGGCAATACTGAAAGACCACTTCGGGGGTGAGAACGGGCGGTTCGTAGAGCGGTCCGGAGAAACGCGTGCGCCAGAGCACGCCGCCGTCCTGTGGGCTGAGCGCGTAGAGCGAATGGTCACGGCTGGCGACGTAAATGCCGTTATTGCTCGCGGCCAGATCGGCCGTAATCGAGCCGACGCGCCGGGCCCGCCAGTAGTACTGCTTGTCGGCGGCGACGCAAGCGTAGACGCTGCCGTCGTCCCCCGCGAAGTACAGGTATCTGTCGAGCAGTGCGGGTTGCGAGACGATCTGCCCGGTGGCGCGGGCCTTCCAGTCCTCAAAATCCTGATCCAGGAAGAACGCGTAGATCCTCTGGTCGATCCCGCCGATGTAAAAGCGCAACCCATCGCTGACCGCCGCCGACCCGGTTGGAAACCGCGTCTCCACGCCCCGGATCGGCTGCCCGCTGTAGCGGTCGTATTGAAAAAATGCGGGGGGCGTCACGAAAACGGTCTGGCTTCCCGCGTGGCAAGGTTGCCGAATGGGGTAACCCGCAGTCGTCACCTGCTTGACCCAGCGGATGGCGCCGGTCTGGGCGTCGATCGCGTAGACGTATCCGTCCCGCGTGGCGGCGTACACCTGATCGTCGACCAGGTAGCTGAAGCCCAGTTCCTGCCCTGGTTGCAGCGGCAGCGGCAGTTGCCAGTACTTTACCAGCCCGGCCGCGTGTAACGCCGAGCTGTCGATGAAATCTCCCTCGCCCAGCGCAGGTGACACACCCAGAGCCAGCAGCGAGCAGATCAGTGCGAGCTTTTGTGGCATGGATTATCCTCACCGGGCGGCTGCTGTGCCCGTAACCCTCCCCCGCCGCATCCAGCAGGTGCAAATTAGTCCTCGGCCGAGTTTTCGTCAACTCGGGGTCACCGCGCTTGCATCCCCGGCGGGTCGGTCCTATCCTGCGGGTCAGGCCGCGGTCGGTCGTCGGCCACGCGGGTGTCGTGCCCGTACCGTTGAGGAACCTGTCGCGAAAGGGAGGAACGGATGCAACGGAATCTACGTAGCATAAGCGTGCTTCTGGCACTGACGGCAGTAATCCTGCTGCCGGCCTGTGAGAGTGGAAAAGACATGCAGATCGCCGAGCTGCAACAGCAGGTCGACGACCTGCGGTTTCAGCGGTCGGACCTCGAATCGCGGTTGGCGGCGGCGCTGAACGGGGGCGACCAGGCTCGCCAGATGGCGCTCTCGCTCCAGCAGCAGCTCGACGAGGCTCGGCGGCAGCTGGCCGAGGGTGAGGCTCAGCCGGGCAATCTTCCGGAAGGCTGGGAAGGAACCGGGCAGATCGCGTGGGTGCCGCTCGCGGGTGATCTCCTGTTCGACTCGGGCAAGGCCAAGCTCAAGGCAGGCGGGGCCGAAACGGTGGCGGCGGTCGCGCGGCAGATCAACGAGAGCTTCCCGAATCGGCAGATCTTCGTGATCGGCCACACCGACACCGACCCGATCAAAGTGACCAAGAACCTCTGGGACGACAACCTCGATCTGAGCGCGAACCGCGCGATGACAGTCGCGCGCGAATTGCAGAAACTGGGTGTCGACGCCAGCCGCATCATCGCGGGCGGCCAGGGCGAGTACAACCCGCGCGCGCCAAACGACGAGGCGAACAAAGCTCAGAATCGTCGGGTCGAGATCATCGCCGTCGAACGGCAATAACGACCGCCCGGCAGCATTCGGCGCACGAGGGTGCCCGTGCCGGCTCGCGCTCGGTTGCGGGCCCAGGCGGTCTGTTCGCTGAGTATGCAGCGGCTGGTGTCGCCATGGATATTCTCCCTGCCATCGATCTGCTCGCCGGCAAGTGCGTCCGGCTCGTGCAAGGTCACTATGACCGTGTGATCGAGTACGAGCGCGATCCGGTCGAGGTTGCCAACGATTTCCGCCAGGCCGGGGCCACGTGGCTCCACGTCGTCGACCTCCAGGGGGCGCGCTGCGGAGAGCTGCAGAATCTCGATGCGCTCAAGCGCCTGGCCGCGACCGGAGCGCGGATCGAGTTCGGCGGGGGCGTTCGGACCGAGGACGCGATTCGGGCGGCGTTGGACGCGGGAGCCGAGCGGGTCCTGATCGGCACGCGGGCGCTGGAGGACTGGGCCTGGTTCGAGACGGTTGTCCACGAACCGAAGTTCCTGAACAAGGTTTCGTTGGGGCTGGACGCGCGGCTCGGCAAGCTCGCGACCCACGGCTGGACGATCGAGACCGAGCGTACCGCGGTGGAACTCGCCGAGGAGGTGGCCGCCTGGCCGTTGGCGACCATCTGCTATACCGACATCGGCCGGGATGGGATGCTGCTGGGGCCCAACATCGAGGCGATCCGCGCCCTGGCTTCCGTTTCGGGGGTGCCGGTCGTGGCCGCCGGCGGCGTGACCGACCTGGAGGACGTTCGCCGGTTGGCGCAACTGAATCTTGAAGGCGTGGTCATCGGGCGGGCGTTCTACGAGAAGACGCTTGAGTTGAAGGATGTGCTCGAGGTGGCTTACGCCGGCGACGAGGGGCGCTAGGCCTCTCTTGGCCCCCGTTACTTATCAACCGCGGACAGGCGCAGGTTGTGGTCCAGGCCGCAGGCAGCGGCCAAGGCGTCTCTCTGCACACGGGTCAGCTCCTGGTCGTCCAGTCCGCAAAGTTGGCCGAGCACGTAGGCTCGGCAGACGCGGATATGGTAGAGCGGTTGGCCGCCGGGGCCGCCGACGCGGAGCAGCCTGGTTTGCTGGCGCAGCCAGGATGGTGAGCGGCGGAACCAGCGGGCGGCCTCGTGGGGGGTAATAAGTTCCTGGGCGATTTCGGTCATCAGCGCGGCCTCCGGTGCGGTCTGGCTGGCCAGTTGTGCTGCTGATGGTACGCGCCCCAATCTGGTTAATCAAGGAAGTCTAGAAAATATATCAGAGGGGCGGGTGGCGCTGGCACAGCCGGGCGCAGAGGCAGAGCGGAGTTCCGTCCGAGAGACGCCGGCCGGCGTATCGCGGCGCTCTTGGTCGGGTTACCATCGACTCGTCTCTTTGGGATGGAACCGCTTAGAGTGTGTGGAATGGCCACTCCGATCGAGTATGTTGCCACGGACGATGGGGCGCGCATCGCCTGCAAGCGAAAACG
>JAHJAR010000195.1 GCA_018814045.1 Planctomycetota bacterium
AGGAATTCGGCCCACTTGGCATGATGCGGCAGAATCCCCTGGTGCAGCATGTCCGGGTTGGACAGCAGCAGTGTGGCGCTGCGGCGAATGCCCGCCCGGCGGTGCGTGGGCGTATCGCCGTCGTAACAGGCCGGCTTGAGCACCTCGCCAAGCTCGGCCTGCGCCACCATGCGTTGCAGGTTGCCCTGCTGGTCGTGCGCGAGGGCCTTGGCGGGATACAGGTAGAGCGCACGGGCGTCGCCGTCGGCGAGCAGCCCGGCCATCACCGGCAGGTGGTAGGACAGGCTCTTGCCCGAAGCCGTGCCGGTGCAGATGACGACGTCCTCGCCCCGGCCAACGGCGTCGTAGCTCTCGGCCTGGTGGCAGTAGAGCCGCTCGATTCCCTCATTACCCAGCAACACGCGCAGTTGCTCCGGCAGCGGCTGGTCGGTAGCCCGGTACTCCGCCGGCCGCGCCGCGAGGCAGCGCCGATGCACGATCTGTCGTCGATAGCGCCGGTCGACCTCGAGCCGGGCGATGAAACCTTCCGCATCCATAGGCCGTGCCGCTCATCGTCCCCCGTCCTGCGCCACAGCATAGCCAGGACGCGAACAAACGCCAAACTCCGCAAGCTCACCAGGTTTCGCCGCTGCCGCACCGACTGCTGTCATTGTCCTTGTAATGACGTGGCCGATCTCAGTAAAATGCTGTTGGAGCATCGGTGGTGGGAGAGGTACAGATGGGAAGGCCATTCACAGAATCGATCTGCATCAGTCTGTTCGTGTTGCTGGTCACCATTCCGCCCGCGCCGGCAGGGGAGCTGATTAGCGAATTGACCGATCCGCTACAGCCGGAATGCGAAGGCTGCGTGGATATCCTCTACGCCTGGATTGAGCAGGACGGCGGACTTCTCACATTCTCCATCCAGACGCGTGAGTCGATTCCTCAGTCCATCTCAGACCCAAACGAGCACATCACGTTCCTATGGCTGGTGGACGCCGACAACGATCCCAACACCGGTCAGCCGCACGAACAGGTCGGGACAGAGTTCAACGTCCGCGTCTGCATCAACGACGTATTCGGCGGCGGCTTCGTGGACGTGACCGGTGGGCTGCCCGGTGGTGGGCCAGGCACAGTTCTGATCACGGACAATCTTGTCCAGATCACTATTGGCCTCGGGCAGATTGCCAATCCGACTCAGTTCCACTGGGCTTGCGACGCATTCCACGTTATTGATAACGTCGCTGTTTCAGCCAACCATGAGACCGACGTCGCGGTGGCTAACACGCTACCCTATACTCCACCTGCACACGTTGCCCTGAGCACTCCCTTGCTGATGCTCGCTCTGGCGGGACCGACGACGGGGCAGCTTGAAGTCGAGATTCGCGACGCGACCGGCAATCTCCTGCCGACGGGGGACTATCACCTGACCTTCAGCAGCTCCAACGAGGCAGTCGCCACGGTGGATGACACCGGCCTGGTCACCGCACACGCGGTCCCCGTGCAGTTCCAAGACACGCCCTACGTGCAGGTTTGGGCAGATGGCGTGGCGGCCGACAACTCAGCCATCATCCGGGTGACAAACACGGACCTGGGCGTCGCGCACGAGACCTATGCCGGCGCCAACATATCGTTCTATATCGTGCCGGTCATCGAAGGTGTCAACCTCGCGCAAATCACCGCCGATTTCCAAGTGGTGACAGCGACCGACCTGGCCTACGCCGCCCAGGCGGAGCTTATGGATGCCACGCCGTTTCAAGGCGGCCGGCACTACTTTGTGCTCGATGTGGCCGACGACCCGGTGACGGTCCCCTGCGGCATCAGCGGCAACCCTGTGCGTCTCGGGTGGCTCTACGGCGAGCCGATGCACAACAGTTGCTACATTGTCAACGATCCACAGCACCGCGTGCCACAATGGGGTGTCTTCTTTCACGAGATGGGGCACAACTTCACCTGGCGCTCGTGGGGTTTCGCACAGTTCTGCTCGGCGTCGGAAACCTATGGCTGGATGTATAGCGAAGCCTTCGCGTCGATGGCCGGCGCGTGGTCGTGGTATCGCCTGACCCGCTGCGCCCCTGAAATCGACCCGGCCAACGTTGAGAGCATCGCGGAGCATTTCCCGAATATCGACCCATCCGGACGAGTGGCTCTGCACGAATATCAGGCCGCCGGTGCCAACTACAGTGAGATCACGGTCGAAGTGATCTGCGACATCCTCTGGGACATGTACGACGACTACACCGCGCAGGTCTGGTATGACGTCTTCAGCACCTTCGTCCCGGCGGACGACCCGCTGCCAGTGGTGCTGGACAACGACGTGAAGCAGGCCACGTGGCTCGTCGCCGCCCTGAGCGCCTCCGCCAGCGACGACTTGCGAACACGCTTCACAAACGACTACGGATTCCCGATCGACAACGCGGCCTGGCCGGACATGCTTGCGGCGGCTGAGGCCCGCGTCACCGCCCGGCCGTGGCTTATGCCGACGCCCGGGGACTTCGATTGCGACGGCGACGTAGACACCAACGACTATCGTGCGTTCAAGGTCTGCTTTGCCAGCAGTGGCGGCGGTCCGGTGGTAGCCGGTTGCGCGGCGGGGGACCTCGATCTCGACGGCTACATCGACTGCAGTGATTGGGCCGAGTTCAAGCTCTTCTGGACGGGGCCGCCAGCCGAATCTCCCTTCTTCAGGGATTGCGACTTCAACTTGCAGGACGTTCCCGCCGGCGCGCCCATCGGCTCCATCGATGGTTGGGTCGTGCCGCCGCCGTAACGCGATTCCAACGCAGCGAACAGTCTTCCGCGGCGGACATTGATCGCGGTAGTGCCGTCGCTCGCCACGCCTCCTGAGCGCTGCCGCGCCCGCACACGCGCGGTATACTGTGGGCGGAGTCGCCGCGATGACCCTCAACCTGACGCCCCAATACCACGAAGCCGACGCGCGCTATCGGGCGGCCCGCACGCCCGCGGAACGGTTGGCCGCGCTGGAGGATATGTGGCGCGAGCTGCCCAAGCACAAGTCCTCCGAGAAGATGCAGGCCGAGCTGAAAAAGAAGCTCTCGGCCGCGCGCAAAGCGTTGCAGCACGGCGGCAAGAAGAGCGCGGCCAAGGCGGACCCGTTCGCCATCCCCAAAACCGGCGCCGGCCAGGTGGTTCTGCTCGGCGCGCCGAACGGCGGCAAGTCGTCGATCGTCGGCGGATTGACCAACGCGCACGTGAATATCGCCGAGTACCCCTTCGCTACGCCCCTGCCGCTGCCCGGGATGGTCAGCTACGAGGACATTCAGATCCAACTGGTCGACACGCCGCCTGTGACTGCCGAGCACGTCCCGCCGGGTCTTGCCGGGTTATGGCGGTCAGCGGACGCAGTGCTGGTCGTAGCGGACCTGGCCAGTGATGGGGTGCTCGAAGACGTGGAAATGTGCCTGGCCCACCTGGCCGAGCGGCAGATCGAGCTGAGCGACGGCCCGCGCACGTCACCGGCCGAAACGGGCGCCTCGCTGAAGGTGCCGGGTGTGGTGCTGGCGAACAAGATCGACCTCCCTGGGGCGACTGAGCGACTGGAGTTGCTGCGCGAGTTCTTCGCGGAGCGCGTGCGCATCGAACCGTTCTCGACGCAGGCCGCGGGGCGGCTGACCGCGCTGCCGGAGCTGTTGTTCCGGCTGATCCGGGTGATCCGTGTGTACGCCAAGCCCCCGGGCAAGAAGCCGGATATGGACGACCCGTTCATCCTGCGGACCGACAGCGACGTGCACGAGTTGGCCCGCAAGGTGTACCGCGGACTCGAACAACGTGTCCATGCCGCCCGCCTTTGGGGGCAGGGGGTCGCCGACGGGCAGAACGTGCACCTCGACCACGTGCTGCACGACCGGGACATCGTGGAGCTGCACGTTTGAACCACGAAGCCGCGGCATCCGGCGCGCTGCCGGACGCCGCGAGCGTCGGGTGCGCGCCCATCGAACCAACGAGAACCACGCCGCCCGTGTGGCGTATGGAATGCGGAGGAGTGGCGGTGTTCTGCCGCCTACTCGCGACAACGACGTTCAACTGATAGAAGAAAGGCGCGAACACGATCGCGGCTGGCGTGCACCAGCACGCCGACCGCCCATCCTGATCCGCCGACGGGTGGTGTGTTGCCCACAACGACGAGGGCTCCCGATGCGCGTATGGCAAACGAACTCGTTCGAGGATGTTGTTTTGACGCGCGGCTCGGCCTGCACGGTGTGGGACGAGCGCGGCAAACCCTACCTGGACCTGCTCGCCGGCTGCTGGTGCGCCGTGCTCGGTCACGGCCATCCGCGCCTGGTCGATGCCGTGCAGGCACAGGCCGCGCGGCTGATCCACGCCGGCCCACCATTCCTGGCGGACGAGATCCACTGCGCGCTGGCGCAGTTGGCCGAGATCCTGCCGCGCGAGCTGGAACGGGTGGTCTTCCTGAACACCGGCAGCGAGGCGGTCGAACTGGCGCTCAAGATGGCCCGCGCGGCTACTGGGGCAAACGGGATCGCGGTCGTCGAACGCAGCTTCTATGGCGACACCACCTACGCGCTCTCGCTTTCGGAGGCGGGCCGCAACGTACGCTGGTTGCCACCGCTCGGCTCAACGATTCGTATCCCCGCTCCGGATTGCCGTAACTGCCCGGCCAGCACGAGATGGCCCTGCCAGGGCTTCCCCTGTCTGGCTAGGTTGCGCGAGCTGATCGAGAAGCAAGATCACTCAGTGGCGGCGATCATCTTCGAGCCGGTGTTGGCAAACGCCGGCATCATCGTTCCCCCCCCCGGATACAGCGCCTGCCTGCGCGACCTGGCGGCACAACTCGGGGCCCTGTTTATCGCGGAAGAGGTCACCACTGGGATGGGACGCACCGGCCGCTGGTTTGCGTTCGAGCGCGACGGCGCCGTCCCGGACATTCTCGTCATCGGCAAGGCTCTCGGCGGCGGCCTGCCCGTGGCGGCAGTCGCGACGACCGCGGAGGTCGAAAGCCGTTGTGGCGGCCACCTTGAACACATGCAGTCCCATCAGAACGACCCGTTCTCGGGACGAATCGCGACGACCGTGATCGCGACCCTTCAGGATGAGGGCTTGGTGCAACGCGCCGCAGAAAGCGGCGACTATCTGCGCTCCCGCCTGAAGGGACTGCAGTCGCGAATGACTTGCATCTCTGATGTCCGCGGGCAGGGGCTGATGGTGGGCATAGAGCTTGACCGCGATTACTCGCCCAAGGGCGTGGAGATTGCCCGCCGATTGCTTGATGCCGGTTTCATCGTCAATTACCAGCCGCACAACGCCGCGTTTCGGCTGTTTCCACCGTACGTAATCACCAGACCGGAGATCGACGCGTTCGTCGAGGCTCTGGCTGCCATCCTGTCAGGCTTGGTGTGAGCACACATGGATTTCAAGAACTCATACGAAGACGACTCCTACGCCGCGGCTTACGCGCGGCTGGAGTTCCCGGGCACCTACTACCTGGCCTTCCGCGATCTACCCGAAATTCTGGCGACGCATGTCGCGGGAGCCAAGGCGCTGGATTTTGGTTGCGGCGCGGGGCGTTCCACGCGGTTCCTGGTCAGCCTGGGGTTCGACGCAATCGGCGTCGACATCGCAGAAGAGATGATCAGCGCCGCCCAGGCCCTTAGTCCGGCGGGCGATTATCGCCTCATCGCCAGCGGCGATCTCGGACAGTTCGCGGACGACACCTTCGATCTCGTGCTGTCGACGTTTACGTTCGACAACATCCCGACCAGGGAAGCCAAGATCGCGTTGTTCGGCGAACTGACCCGGGTGCTCACGTCGCGGGGCAGGATCGTCAACCTGGTTTCCGCGCCGGAGATCTACCATTACGAATGGGCATCGTTCTCTACCAGTGACTTCCCTGAAAACCAACGGGCGAAGTGCGGCGACCAGGTGCGGATCATTGTCACAGCCCTCGACGATCAGCGGCCGGTAATCGACGTGATTTGGCCGGACGAGGCCTACCGCGACGTTTACAGCGCGTCCGGTCTGGAGGTCATCGATGTCCATCGGCCGCTGGGCCACTCAGATGAGACCTGCGATTGGGTGAACGAAATGACGATCCCGCCCTGGGTGATCTACGTCCTGCGAAAGGCGTAGCCGCAAACCGTTCCGCAACCAGGGTGCCGGATCAGCGCCTCTCGCGCGCGCCGATTTGCGCGCGCAACACGCGGGTTACGTCCGCCAATTCCCCCGGGGCTTTCGCCTCCAGCAGTTGGTAGACTTGCAAGGCCCGCGCGCGGGGTGGAAGGGACAGCAGCCAACGCCGACGTGCGCCCGGTTCCGCTCGGATTACGTCCTCAGCCAGTCGTTGCAGGGCCCGGTATTGCTGCTGCCGCGTCGGCGGCAAAGCCGCGAACTCGCTCGCGTGCCGCAGCAGTTCTTCCCCGTCAGGTCTGCTGACGACTGATTCATAGCGGCGCACGCAATCGAGCCGCTCGCGCTCGGGCAGAGCACGCCACCGGGCAAGATCCTCGGCCGAAACGTACAATGTCCGCGGAATGACGCTGATCGCCGTGGCTCCCGCGGCCACTGCCAGGAGAGCTCCCAAAGCGATCAGCATACGCGCCCGTGACAGCCCGTTCACGGCTTGCCCCCCTCGATGAAGCTGTCGAGCGTCCGGACTGCGACGTAGTCCTCAACCAACCAGCCATCCTCACCAAGTGCCGCCAGCGCGTCATAGTTGGCGATCACTTCGGCCTGCAAATGCGGCGAAATCCCCAGCGCCCGGGCCAGGTGCTCGGCTTCGTCGACCGGCCCGCGCAACGTGAACACGCCAGCGACCACGATCGCGATCAGCCCCACACAGCCAGCCGCGCCCGCCAGCCGCCGGCGCAGCCGAACCCGTCGTAGTGCCGGGGCCACGCTCTCGATACGGTCGAGCACACGCTCCAGCGCGCCGTTTGGCGGTGGCCGTTCAGGATCGAGATCCAACAGGTTGGCCCACGCACGCTCTTCTGCGAGCAACTCGCGGCAACGTGGGCAGGTGTCGGCGTGATCGCGGCAGCGGCGCTCATCAGACGCTGAGAGCAGCCCCCTGACGAGGCGGTGGGCCGACTCAATGTCCAGATGGTGCATGGGCGACACCCTAGGGCACTCTACCTATTTCCCCTAATGTTAAACCGCCAGGACGCCTTGTAGTGTCGGCCTCGGCTGTCGTTGCAACTATAGCAGTCCGATAAGCTTGCGCCGCAATGTCGTCCGTGCGCGCATCAGGAGCGAGCGCACACCTTCGACCGTCACTTCCAGCACGGCGGCGGTTTGCTCGTACGAGAGGCCCTCGTACTCGAAGAGCGTCAGGGCCACGCGCTGCTTGGCCGGCAATGTCCCGATCGCCAGCGCCACGCGGTCTCGCAGTTCGTCGAGGCTCATCCGCACGTCCGGCGCGGCATCAGAGGTGTCGGCGATATCCAGGTCAGGCCCCACAGGCTCAGCCACCCGGCGCCGCACGCGTGCGCGGTCTAGATGGTGGAGGGCCATATTCGTCGCTACCCGGTACAACCATGTCGAGAACTTGGCGGTTGGCTCGTAGCGATTGGCGTGGGTCAGCACCTGCACGAATACATCCTGGGTCAGGTCCTCGACGGCGCGCGGCTGGCGCACTACGCGGGCCACGTAACGAGAAACGCGCTCGAAGTTGCGGCGCACGAGCGCATTCGCTGCCTCGCGGTTGCCGTCGCGAACTTGCAGCATCAATTGCGTATCGAAATCACCCAGGGCATCGTGGTTCACGCGCGACTTTGCGCGAACCGCGGGCGTTCCTATAGAAGGCCTCTCAGCCCCATCTGTCCTCGACATGTCTAAACCCATCCCGCAGAGCGCACTGAGAACCCACGTCGCTATTATACCCTGGCGTCAAGCCCGGAACAATGCGCTTCATGACCAACGCCGCCGGCCGCGACGATACACCCTTTGCCTACTCCCGGCGTTGGGAACCAGGGCTGGGTTCCACGGACCGCGCTACTCGCCTCCGAGCAGCAGTGGACAACCCGGTCTTATGACCGGCAAGGTCGTCAACTGCGAGCGCAAGTCGTCCGCATCCAGCGCGTACGCCGGGTTGATCTCCAAATCCGTCGCCGGCTCTCCCGCCGCATCCCGTGGCACGCGGCACCCACAGGCCTCTAGCCAGCGCGCCGCGCGGCGCACCATGTCGCGTCGGGCGGTCACCGCCGAGTCCACGCCCTCAGCGTTCTTGACCGGGCTGAACTCCTCTTCGCGGCGGGTATAGAGCACCAGGGGGTTGTGTGCCAGCGGGATAGCGTCGAACACGAACAACTCGAGTTTGACGACGTTCGGCTCGTTCGGCTCCACCTTCTGCCCGGCCTCGTTCAAGACCGAGGCACGCTTCTCCGCCCGGTGCCAGGGCAGTTCCAGCGTGGCCCCCCGCCCGGTCAGCTTCTCCACGAACTTTCGACTGAGTACGTGAATCGCAATGCTGCCGGCATCGAACCGCCGGCTGCCGTCGGCGTTCTTCTGTAGCGCGAGCTCGTCCGGTAGGTCGCTGTACTCGATCACAGCCACTTTGCCGTCGGCCAGGCAGAAGTTTCCGACGCGCTCGAGGTCGTCGGCTTTGGTAACCGCCTTGCTCGACATCTCCGAGCCGGTCAGCGCGTGCAACCCGATGAACAGCGGATCAATCGCTTTCACGAGCGGATTGTCAACCTGGAAGTAGCTGATGTACTCGACGCCGCACGCGCGCATCTCATCCAGCGCGCCGCTGGCCGCCAGCGCCCGTAGGCTACCGCCATGGCCGTCCGGCGAGAGGGCCAGCCGGTGCCGGTCGGCCAACGCCAACCGCCCATCGGGCATGAACGCCGGCATCTGACCCTGGCGGAAGAAACGCACCCGGTCGTGAGACAGGCCGAAGTAGCTGTGCTCCTCAAACAGCGCGACCGTTTCGGTGTGGTTCGCCTGGCTGGTCATAATGAACCAGCGCGGGCAGGCACCGTGTCGTCGTTGCGTGCCGAGCAGGAATTCGGCGAAGAGCCGGAACAGACACGCCGACCGGACAGGGCTGGCCGGGAAGGCCCCCTTGGGACCGTCGTAGCCCAGGCGAGTACCCTGGCCACCGGCGACGGTGAACGCGGCGACCTGCCCTCCATTAATCGCCGTCGTACCCACCTCGACCGCCTTGGCGTAGAAACCGACCCGGCCAGCGTCGGGCTCAGCCGGCAGCGCCGGCACCGGCTCGATGCGTTCGGGCAGTGGTATGAC
The DNA here is from genome assembly GCA_018814045.1 of Planctomycetota bacterium. Taxonomy (GTDB): domain Bacteria; phylum Planctomycetota; class Phycisphaerae; order UBA1845; family Fen-1342; genus JAHJAR01. The sequence continues at coordinate 9,202 of JAHJAR010000195.1, forward strand.
CGGCCTGTTGCGAACGTAGGGGTCGATCAGTTCGGCGCATCTGGCGAAATCGACCTGATCGAGGTCGTCCAGCAACCGCTGGCGCTGTGGATCGGTCAGCTCCTCCCAGTACGTCAGCAGATGCGACTGGCCGAATTGCTGCAAAGACTGTCTGTAACGCAAGTAGCGCTCATCAATTGTGCCCATCGTCACGCAGTTCCCTCAAGAGTAATAGCACCAAGCGCACGATGAGAGTATCTGTGCCGGACAAGCAGGTCAAACTCGATACGGTCCTCGGCGCTCGCCGTACACGTCGTGAGCTCCTGCAAGCCGTGGCGGCCTCAGCCGGTGTCCTGGCGGTAGCCGGGATCGCTCCCGGGAGGCAGGTCGCCTCACGCCCGGCCCCACCCGTTTGCTCGCCCCGGCCCTGGTGGATGTCCCAGCATCACCCGCGCTCCCGGGTGGTCGACATGCGCGCCGGCAATGTCCTGAGGGCCACCATTGTTGACAAGCCCGTTCTGGCGGAGTTGCTGGCTCAGTCCATCCAGATTCTCGCCGGCGTGCCGGACGCCCGCAGCGCCTGGCGCTCCGTGCTGGGCTCCGCTCGCCGTATCGTCCTGAAGTTCAATCACGTCGCCGCCGACGCAATTCAGACCACGGACATCATGGCTCGAACGCTGGTCGAAGCCTTGGCGGATGCCGGCTACGCCCCAGGCACGATCGCCTTAGTCGAGGCGCCAGAACATCTTACGACAGAGCTGGGTACCCGTCGGGCGACGGGCGGCTGGGGGGAGTCGATCGTTGTCGGCGATTCTACAGAGCAGTTGGCCGCTTATCTCGATGAGTCGGACGCGATCATCAACGTGCCGTTCCTGAAGACTCATCAGATCGCCGGCATGTCGGGTTGCCTGAAGAACCTCTCCCACGCTCTGCTGCGGCACCCCGCGCGCTACCACGCCAACGGCTGCTCGCCATACGTTGGGCAAGTTGTGCGTTCGCCGGTTGTCAGCTCAAAACTCAAGCTGAACGTCGTGAATGCGCTACGCGTCGTCGTGAAAGGCGGACCGGACGCCGAGGACCAGGACCTTTTCCCATATGGCGGGATTCTGTTGGGCTACGACCCAGTGGCGGTCGACGCGATCGGGCTCGATACTCTAGCTCGGCTGCGTCGCCAGTTGGAGACCGATGCAAATCTGCGCGTCACGTACCTGTCGTCTGCTGCGGATCTCGACGTTGGGCGTCGCCGATTGATGGAAATCGAACATCTGGTGCACCATGCGGGGGCGCAGTGAAACCGCGCACGGCGCATGAAATCGTCGATTTTGGCATTTTTCCGTTGACACGGGGCTACGTGCGGTTATTCTATTCGTAGTGAAGGTACGCGACTGGAACGAACAGGAGTTGTGGCGGATCATCCGAGAAGGTATTCTCACTAATCATAAGCTGTTATAATCAAGCCACATAAAACTCTTGTCGAACCTTTCCTAACTGAGTCATTCCCGTGTGAAGCGCGTGCCGGCAACGTAGGCGTGAGAAGTGCGTCTAGATGCCGGTTAGTGTCTGCGCTTCTTTCGCGTTAAACTCCGACGTAGGTAATCCGCGCGAGCCTGTTCCCATGGCAGGTGTCTAGCGCCAGACCGTCGTTCGGTCAGGCTTGAGGCGCGGCTGTTTTGGTGGCACTGCGTGGCGTGGCGTGAGCCACTCCGGTTGCTCGGCCGTTCCGGCGATTGAGGAAGTGCTCTATTAATTCGATTCCAACGACCGGTCTTCCGCGAAGTGCACCAGGTCCGGTGGAATGCATGGGTGCTGTTGCAGGAGGTCTGCTATGAAACAACGGAAGGCGTTTACGCTCATTGAGCTGCTCGTGGTGGTGGCGATCATCGCTTTGCTGATCTCCATCCTGCTGCCGAGCTTGTCGCGTGCTCGTGAGCTCGCCAAGCGGGCCGTATGCCGCGCGAACCTGCGTGGTATCGGTCAGGGTGAACACATCTACGCCAACGACAACTTCGAGTGGTTCCCGCACGACCAGTACGACGCGACGTACGCGAGTGGCGATCCTAACGCGACCGGCATCAACTATCACGGCGTCTTGGCCAACATGGTCACGACGCACGTCAAGAGCTGGCAGACGGGCGAGGTCACTAAGACGCACCCCAGCCGCTCGATGTTCCTCATGATTATCCGCGGACAATCCACGCCCCAGCAGTTCATCTGCCCCAGTTCTGGCGACGTGCAGGATCCGCTGCGGAACGATCTGGGCGGCACCGACGAGAAACCAGCTCAGCCCGGCTACAACCGCTTCGACTTCTACAGCTACGGCTCGCTGAGTTACGGCTACCAGATGCCGTTTGGCCGGCGCGGCAAACCCCGCGAGGCACTCGACACGCGCATGCCCGTCAACGCCGACAAGGGCCCCTATTTCGACATGGGCAACAAGGGCGAGGGCGATGCCGACGAGTGGTGCTACCCGGACCGCTATCGCACGGCGAACGAGCTACCGGACTTCGGTACCGACGCACAGAGCTACCTGAAGGCCGACAATGAGTCCTGGCGGCCGTACAACAGCCGGAATCACAACGGTGAGGGCCAGTCGGTCCTGTTCATCGATGGTCACGTGGAGTTCGTCAAGCGCCCGGTGGCGGGTGTGAACAATGACAACATCTACACCTATCAGGACGACTACCTCCTGATCAACTCACTGGTCGGCGAGTTGCCCGAGGATCAGAAGGGGCCGCTGACCGAAACAGACTCGTTGATCATTCCCTAGACCACTCTCCGAGCCTGCTTCCGCGGGGTGGGATGGGTCGCAAGACCCTCCCGCCCCGTTTCCGTGCGCCGCCCCTCCCACCGCGCATGCGTCCCCCCTCCCGGACCGCGCCCGGCTTGCTTGTGTTCCGCGCCGTTGCTGCTAGGATTCACACGGTGATCAGCATTCTAAAGGTGGACGGCCCGTGAGCATCGATCCCCGCGAACTTGACGACGAAGATCTGAACCGCGAAATCGACGACGCGCTGGGCGATCTGGCACCGGGGGAGCTGGAGCACTTGGCAGCACCCACTCCGCTGGCGCAGCCCGACGAAAAGGGCCGCATCCCCGGACGCATCCTCGGTATTCGCGGCGCGGACGTGTTCGTGGACATCGGCGGCAAGAGCGAAGGGGTGCTGACGCTCGACGAGTTCGAGCCGGACCAGCCACCAACCGTGGGCGAGCAGCGCACTTTCGTGGTCCAGGGGATCGATCAGGAGTGCGGTCTGACACGCCTCTCGCTGCGCGAAGTACGCCGCGAAGCCGACTGGGAATCGCTTCAGATCGGCGATGTCATCGAAGCCCGCGTCACCGGCAGCAATATCGGCGGGCTGGAACTCATGATCCACAATCAACGCGTATTCATGCCGATGAGCCAGATCGACCTCGTGCGCCGCGATGACCTGGCCACTTTCCTCAACCAACGCCTGGAGTGCGAGATCGTCGAACTCGATCGCAAGGGGCGCAATCTCGTCGTCAGTCGGCGGCGCGTACTCGAACGACAGCGCGAGGAAACCCGCCAGGAGCTGCGCTACACTCTGGCCGAGGGTCAGGTCCGCACCGGCCGGATCAGCCGACTGACCGACTACGGTGCTTTTGTCGACATCGGCGGCATCGACGGGTTGCTGCATGTCAGTGACATGAGCTATGCCCGCATCAAGCATCCCTCCGACATCCTCAAGGTCGGCGACGAGATCGAGGTGCAGGTGCTCAAGATCGACCTGGTGCGGGATCGCATTTCGCTGGGCCTGAAGCAGCTCGCGCCCGACCCCTGGAACGTGGTCGAGGCCAACTACCGCGCGCATGACGTGGTTGAAGGACGCGTCACCAAGCTGATGGATTTCGGTGCTTTCGTCGAACTCGAACTGGGCGTCGAAGGCCTCATCCCAATCAGCGAGATGAGCTGGACACAGCACGTGCGGCATCCCCGCGATCTACTGAATGAGGGCGACGGCGTGCGCGTCGCGGTGCTCACGGTCGATCCGGACAAACGCCGCATCAGCCTGAGCCTCAGGGCTCTCGGCGACGACCCCTGGTCGGGCGTGAAAGAGCGCTACCAGGCGGACGCGATCGTCAGTGGCCGCGTTACACGGGTCACGAATTTCGGTGCCTTCATCCAGCTTGAGGAAGGGGTCGAGGGGCTGGCCCACATCTCAGAGTTGAGCGATCAGCACGTCAGGCGCGTCAGCGACGTGGCCGAGCCAGGACAGGTCAGGCAGTGCCGCATACTTTCCGTCGATACGGCGCAGCGCCGCATCGCTCTGTCCCTCAAGGGCATTCCCGGCTCGCCGAGCGAGGCCGAGCAGATGCCCGCCACAGCGCCACAGGCACCGCCGCCGGAACGTAAGCGGAAGCGGCCGCTGCGTGGCGGGTTGCAGCATTGACGCGGTTGCCCAGTCGACCGTTGCGCATCAGCAAGCTCACAACGCCATGCCAGGCATGAACGGCCCTTCCAGGCTGCGCCACAGGTACCAGCTCGCGTAAGTGCGGTACGGTCGCCACGATTCACCCACCAGCTCCATCACGTCATTGGTGGGCATGTCCGCGTCTCCCAGGAATTGGCGTACGGCCTTGCGCAATCCCAAATCGTCGGTGGGCCAGACGTCAGGCCTCTCCAAACAGAAGATCAGCAGCATCTCGGCGGTCCATCGACCGACGCCCTTCACCTGCGTTGTGGCTGCGATGACCTCCTCGTCGGTGGCCTCGCGCAGCTTGCGGGGCGTGAGTCGGCGAGCAGTGAAATGCCCGGCCAGGTCGCGCACGTAACGCACCTTCTGGCGCGACAGCCCCGCCTTGCGCAGCGCATCCGTTTGCAACCGGGCGATCGCCGTAGGCGTCGTCCGGCCGCGCGGACAGAGGGCCTTGAGTCGCTTCTGAATCGCCGCCGCCGCGCTCATCGAGACCTGCTGCTGCACGATCGCGCCGACCAGGGTTACGAACGGATCGGGGGTGATAATGGGCCGGTGTGGGCCGATCTTGCGGATGATCTCGCCCAGGCGCGGGTCGACACGCCGCAGGTGCCGCACTGCTTCGAGCGCGGCCTGGCGGCGTTCGTGGTCCCGCCGGGCACGCTCGACCGCGGCCTTCGTGAGTGACAGAGTCTCGCGGTTCATGGAGTATGCGCCTGCTCGCGGTCGGACGTGCGGTCGGTCCGATGCTCGGGTGACGGCTCGGTCAGTATCATGAGCGGCATTCGTACCGGGAAGCGGCGCAGCTTGTGCCACTCCTGCCAGGCCACCTCCGAAGCGGCCTCGCTCTCCCAGCCAAATGTCGTCCACCACTGTGGCGGGCACCCGCGGCCCGCCAGATGCAGCAGGGCGGCCACGGGTTGCCGGGCACCCGGCGCCCGGTTGGCCGCGAGGCGTTCCAGAAGCAAACTGGTTAACGCATCACAGCGGCCATAGAACGTCAGCAGGTCGCCGCTGATCTGTTGCTTCGCCAGCAAGGCGCTCGCACTGCCCGGCGACGAATCCAGCAGCCGCCTGAATTGCAGCCGTCGGGCTGGCGGCTCGGTTTGCAGCGCTAGCCCCTCGTCGAGGGCGAGCGGCAGCTTCCCGTCGCGATAGGCGTCAGCCACCACAATGTGCGTCAACTCGTGCGGCACGGTGCTGCACAACAGCCACGGGTCTGTCTGAAACAGCTCCACTTTGCGCATCAGCACGCGGCCGCCCTGCACGCGTGTGTGGCTGACCGCGCGCGTCACTCCCTGCGTGTCCGTCGCGGCATGCAAAGCGTCCATGTTGGCATGGATGCGGAACTCGCAGCGCGGCTGCCACGTCTCGGCCAGGGGCACGCCGAGCCATTCCGCGATCCGCGTCACGTGGTATTCGAGGGCCTCCGCGAGGCGTTCCGCAATCAGGTCGTTGCGCGCGTACACGTCGAAGTGGGGCGTGCGGCGCTGCTTCCAAACGTGCGGCAGCGCGATCAGCCAGGCCCCCGCGCGCCGCCCGGTGGGCGTCCGCTCGTAGAGGTGCCGCAAGTGTTGTATGGCCCGGGCCCGTAGACTGGCTACGGCCGCGCGCCGGCGGTCGGCTGGGGGCAGTTGCCATTCGAGGCCCAGAGCTTCGGCGTACGCGCGGCCCGCGTCGAGCAGGTGTCCGGCCTGTTCGTTGAGCAAGCCGGCCAGAATCTGGCCCACGATCGGCTCTTCCGTCTTGCGCAGCACGTCGATGGCCCGTGCCAGCAGGCGTCCCGCGCTGTTTGGATCGCTGGTCTGTGTGAAGTCACCTTCGGCCAGAGTCAGCGCGAGCGAGAGCGCCCAACGCGAATGGACGTCGGCCGCCGCGTCGGGGTGCAGCGTCAGCAGGTGCTCGTAAAGCGCGAATGCCTCGCGGAAATTCTTCGCCAGGTAGTGGTCATCCGCCGCCCCGCGCCGCGCCGCGGCCTCTTCCGCTTCCAGTTTGGTGTCGGGCGCCGAGCGTAGCGCGCGAATCTCGCGGATGCGCTCCAGGGCCGCGTCGAACAACTCGATCCGCAACAACTGCTCGACGTGAACGGCGCCCTGGGCGGCCCGCGCGCGCCCCGCGTCGATCTCAGCCCGCAGCATCAGGGCGGTAGGGTGCTGCGGCTCCACGGCGAGCACCGCCTCCAGCGCCGTCAGGCAATCGTCGTAGCGGTGTTGGGCCAGCCAGCGCCGCGCCAGAGTGATGTGCAGGTTGACGTACTCCTGCCGCACGCCCGGCGCCTCGGGGCGCTGTTGCACGGCCGCCTGCGCCCGGGCGACCGCCTCAGATATCTCGCCCCGCTCGAGCAGCCGGGCGAGGTCGCTCCGTAGAGCGGCATCACCCGCGGAATCCGGTGTTTGGGCCGGGGCCATCGTCGGCCATGTTACGGCGACCAGGGCCAACAGCTTGAGCAACGCCGGCGAAACCGTAGAATGCGGGTTGGTACACGGCAGTTCAGTGTTCATATGTGTATCCAGGTTACTGGAATTCCTGCGGGTGTTGTGATACAGCAAGCAGGTTCGATCATACGGCATTATACGAGGTAGCAGCGATGGTGCTTTGGGTCTTGCGTGGATTGTTCATCGTGCTCGTCGCCGCCGTGGCTTTCCTGGCGGCCAGCCGGGAGGCTGACGGCGCTACGAGCTATCCCATGCTGCAACTGGTAGCGGCCATCATTCTGGCCTGCGTCGTGGTTGCAGTGGATCTGTTCGTGCCCCGTAAGTCGCTGGCCGCCTTGTCGGGTGCTTTCCTGGGCCTCCTGGTCGGCATGGTGTTTGCGTTCGGCTTTGGTTTGATCGTTGACCACGTGATCGCGGTCTACGCCACGAGCCTCGAGGGCAAACCGGTCGTCAGCGCCGTGAAGCTGTCGCTCGGGATCATCTGCTGCTACCTCGCCATCAGTTTCATTCTGCAAACCAAGGACGACATTCGGTTCGTGATTCCCTACGTCGAGTTCTCGAAGCAATCGCGCGGGGCGCGGCCGATGATCCTCGATACGTCGGTGATTGTGGACGGCCGCATCGCCGACATCTGCGAAACGAGGATCATCGACTCGACGCTACTGATCCCGCGCTTCGTGCTCCAGGAGCTCCAGGCCATCGCCGACAGCTCCGACAAGCTCAAGCGCGCCCGTGGGCGGCGCGGACTCGACATGCTCAACAAGCTCCAGACCAACGACAAGGTCGAGATTCGCATATCTGACGCGCGCCTGCCCAGCGTGGACGAAGCCGGCGACGTTGACCAGAAGCTGCTGGCTCTGGCCAAGAAGATCGAGGGCCGCATCGTCACCAACGACTACAACCTCAACAAGGTGGCTCGGCTGCGCGGCGTCGATGTCATCAACATCAACGACCTCACCAACGCCCTCAAGCCGGTCGTGCTGCCGGGCGAGGGCATGACCGTCAAGATCATCAAGCCCGGCGAAGAACTCGGACAGGGCATCGGCTACCTCGAGGATGGCACGATGGTCGTCGCCGAGAACTCGCGCGACAAGATCAACGAAGACGTCCCGATCGTCGTGACCAGCGTGCTGCAAACGTCGGCGGGTCGCATGATATTCGGTCGTCCCGAGGGCTCGCCCGTTACACCGCGCCGGCAGCGCCACCGTTCCTGATCCCGGCGACGCGCGTCCCTTCATCACCACCGGAGCGCCGGCTGCGCCCCATAATGATGCGCCTGCCGAGCGCCTGCGCAACCGGCATGTTCTCGGTTGCCGCCACTCGTAAACCGCCGGCCGCATCTGGTCGAACGCACAGGTAATGCCATCGAGCGCCGCTGGTGGACGGGCCCTGCCCGACTTCGTGTCGCTTGATTTTGATTCCTACAATAGAGGCAGGAGACACCCGGCGCCGGGAGGCGCCCCGCAAGCTGAGCAGGGTTCGACCATGCGATCGGATATCCGGCCAGACCATCCGTTGCGAACACTCTTCCGCGGTCTCGTGGAGCAGGTCTTCATGACTGAGTTGGGCGTTTGTGACCTCAAGCTGATCGACTATCTCGGCAACCTGCTGCTCGACTTCGTGCACATGGACCGCATCTATCGCATGCAGACCGTGGACGGGGAGGTCATCCGCGACGTCTCGCGCCTGCAAGCTGAAGCCTGCCTGGGCGGGGAGTATTCCGAGGCCGAGCGCGAGTGGCTGATAAACCGCTACATCGGTGACTTCACGCTCTTCTGGAGCGGCGTGTACCCGGAGCATTTGCACCCGTCCCGCAACCGCGGTCTCAAGCTCCACGGGTATCTCGTGCAGGGCAAGCGCTCGTACGGGATTGCGAGCGCGCTTAGCCCAAGCGACGTGGTCCCGCCGGCGGCGCTGCTGCGACAACTCAGCGAGCAGTTCGAGCTCTGCGTGCACGGACTGCACCTGGTCCGCGCGAACTGGGAGCACGAGAGCCAACCCCCCAGCGACAATTGACCGGCTGAGCTTCCTCCCTACCGCAGACGGATCAACAACCAGAGCCCCGAGCGCAAGCGAGCGGGTCCTGCCCCGTCAGACCCCAGTCCCACAACGATGCGCTTGCGGCTCCGCGCCGACGCCTCGCCCTGGCCACGCCGGGCTGGCGCACACGCCAAGCCTGCAACTGGGCAAACCACCGCCAAATGCAACGGGCGGGCCGCACGCCGAAGCGCAAAGCTCGCCCAATGTGTGGCTTGCATGGAAGGCGGCGATGGGATTCGAACCCATGAATAACGGATTTGCAATCCGTCCCCTTGGTCCACTTGGGTACGCCGCCGAGCGAACCGCATGCGCCTCCTGGGGCGCCGAGTTCGGGCATTCTAGTACAGGGTTCGTTGGTCGGGCAAGCGCCTTTTCAGGCACCGGCACGCGGTGGCCAGGAAGGCGTGTTTGCCCGGCAACTGCCTGCCGCACATGACAGAATGACCGACTTATCCGCGCTCCGCCGAATAGGAATGGTCGCGTAACTACTTGTTAATAAGTTGCTTATGATGCCGCACTTGATTGGCACGCCGGGTGCAGTGGGAGCGAGCAGAAGGGCTTGAACAAAGCTGGGCGAGACCAGATGGGCATAACCAGGAGGTAACAAACGATGTTGGCAAGACGGACCTTTGCAGTTTCGCCGCTCACCGGTCTGCACCGCGGTCTGGATCAGCTTCTGGCGCGCTTCGCCGCCGGCTTTGACCTGGACGCGACCGAACGGACTCGGACGTTCCCGGCGTTGAACGTCTGGGAAGACGGAGACTGCTTCTACGCCGAAGCGGAAGTGCCCGGCTTCAGCATGGACCAGCTCGAGATCCTCGTCGCCGGCAACGAGTTGACCATCAAGGGGCAGCGCGATTTCACTACCGACGAGGAGCGCGTCTATCACTGCCGACAGCGCGGCGTGAGTGAGTTCACGCGCTACACGATGCTGCCGGCGGAGGTTGATGCCGACAAGGTCGAGGCCGCGCTCAAGGACGGTGTGCTGAACATCCAGCTTCCCAAGGCGGAAGCGGCGCGGGCGCGCAAGATCGCGGTCAAAGCCCGCTAAGCGCGGCACGCGCGCGGTTCCCGGTAACAGAAGTCAATGCATCCGACAGAGGTGTGACATGCAAGCTACAGCGATCGAGAAATGTGACGGCACTACCCAGCCCGAAGCAGCGCATCGTCCGCGCTGCTACATGCCGGCGGTGGACATCATCGAGGCAAAGGACGAGCTGCTGTTGCAGGCCGACGTGCCCGGCGCGACGGCCGAGAACATCGACGTCAACTACGAAAAGGGTGTGCTGACCGTGCACGCTGTGGTCGCCGAGCGGCAGTCGAAGGAGACGAACTACATCCAGCGTGAGTACGGCGTGGGCGATTTTCACCGTTCGTTCCGCGTGGGAGACGGCGTCGACGCGACCGGGATCAGCGCGGAGATGTCCAGCGGCGTACTGACGCTGCACCTGCCCAAGGCAGCCGCCGCGCGGCAGCGGAAGATCGAGGTTGCCAGCGGCTAGTGTAGTTGGTCATAAGCGGCGCATCGTCTCTGAACCGAGCCGCGACCGTGAGGGAGCGGTTGTGTCAAAAGGCGATCGGCGCTACTCGCAACCGCTCCCTTACGGTTGCGGCTCGGATAAGATGCAAACAGCGTGAGGAACTGCACCAAGCCCGACTGAGCGGCAGTCATTTGCCGCGGTCGAACAACCGGACAACCGACGAGCGATCGCAGAGCGCGGCGCACCGGCAACGTTGGGACGCGCAGCGCACTGCGATCGCTGCTATCATTCCCCCATGCCCGAACTGCCCGAAGTCGAAACCATCGTCCGCAACTACCGCCCGCGGCTGGAAGGCCGGCGGATCGTGGGATTCCGTTCGCGCTGGCGCAAGCAGGCCTGTCCCAGCGCGCCCCAGGTCCGGGACAGCATCCTGGGGCGTACGATCACGCGGATTGGACGGCGGGGGAAGCACATCGTCTTCCACCTGCACGACGGCGGTTTCCTGCTGGTTCATCTGCGCATGAGTGGGCGGTTCGAGTGGGCAGACGCAAACAGCGCGGCCCCCCGCCACGTCCGTGCCACTTGGGACCTTGACGACGGCAGCCGGCTGCTTTTCTGCGACGCCCGCAAATTCGGGCGGCTGATCTACACTCGTGACCTGGCGGCGGCCACGGCCAAGCTCGGACACGAACCGCTCGAACGGTTGTTCACCGCGGCGCTGCTGGAGCGCGAACTGCACAGCCGGTCGCGCCAACTCAAGCCGCTGCTGCTGGACCAGTCCGTCATCGTCGGTCTCGGCAACATCTACGTCGACGAATCACTGTTTCGCGCTGGTCTGCACCCCCAGGCCCGGTCCGATGAACTGAGCAAAGCGCAAATACAGCGTTTGCACCGCGCGATCCGTAACGTCCTGCGCGAGGGCATCCGCCATCAGGGCACGTCGTTCGACTGGGCCTACCCCGGAGGGGGAATGCAAGAGCGGTTGCGGGTCTACGGCCGGACGAGCGAGCCCTGCCGCCGCTGCGGCACCCCCATCGCAGCTCTGCGTGTCGCGCAGCGGGGCACACATATCTGCCCCACCTGCCAGCCACCGGCCAGAAAGCGCCGAACCCGTCGCCGCGCCAGCCAGTACATTAAGCAGTAAGATCACGCCCGTGATGATCACCGAGCCGGACCCGGACAGGGGCTGCCAGAACATGTCCCAGAACCGTCCGGAGGTGGACAGCAGAACCGAGCCGCGCGCGCCAGCAAGCGGTTATTCGGCAACCGCTCCCTTACGGTCGCGGCTCGGAAGGAGCTGCTTGGGATAGGTTGTGGACCGTTCGCGCCCGCGCCCGGCCGTGACCTCACGCACTCGGACCGCTATGACATGTGTGGTATCGCCGGCATTGTAGGACTCGCCCCCGACGCGGCACCGGTCGTGGCGGATGAGCTGCGCGCGATGGCGGCCGAACTGGTGCACCGCGGCCCGGACGATGAAGGCTACCACCTCGATGCGCGTGGTCGCTGTGGGCTCGCGTTTCGCCGGCTGTCGATCATCGATCTCAAGACCGGACAGCAGCCGATCAGCAACGACGATGGCAGCGTGCAGGTCGTTTTCAACGGCGAGATTTACAATTTCCGCGAGTTGCGGCGGGAGCTTTCCACGCGCG
>JAHJAR010000196.1 GCA_018814045.1 Planctomycetota bacterium
AGTATACCACACCGTGCGAAGCGCCGGCGGGTTTGTCCAAGGGTCGATTTGCGGCTCTCCCTGCGGCGAAACCGGCCCATCCAGCGGCGCCGAATACGGCCCGGCCCCCGGGTCGCCGTCATAGACCATGTACCGCAGCCGGCGGTTGGTTTACGCGACGCTCTTCCCTTAGCGCACACAGTGTCAATCCTACCCATTCTCATCCGGTGCAAGATAACCCTCAAGCGTGGGTACCTTCGGTGGGTCGAGTGCTGTTCCACATTCAGGACAGCACTGGGAGGGCGCGCCTCCTAGATCGTAACCGCAAGTGACGCAGATGGGTATTCCACGCTCATTAAGAACCTCTCGTAGGACGCGTTCACGCGTGCGTCGCGTGGCCCATATGAACCCTGCCGCCAATGCGACTGGGGCCACAATAAAATATGTCCCGTACGACACCGGCCCCGGAATGTGGCGAGCCAATTGCGGTTCTGCTTCATACACGAAAGCCAAACCGAGCCCGGCCCACGCCACAATGGCTAAGACCGACACAAGTCGATACCGCTTAGTCATTCTGTATCGGCGCCGCGCCTCGGTGAGAATGGACTGCTGCTCGTAGCGACCTTCGACCCGTTTGATTTCTGGCCACATAAGGTGGACCAAGATCCTATCCATTGGTGCACACTCAGTTTAGTCAGCTAACGCCCGATCAGGTATTTCACTTGTCGTTTCACGTGCCAACCACCGCCAGACCGCCTGCCGAGCACTCGCATCTGCCCAACGACAGGGTCAGCAGAGCTATCACCGCCAGCACTTCTAGGTTCACGGTCGCATCGATTGCGCGGCGTAATGAGCCCGCTTGAGCGGGTCCCTACTGGCTCGGCCGGGCAATCGCGCGGCCGCCGGAGTCGAATGTCGTTAGCCAACTTACATCCAGGGGCAGTTACCTGGCCCGCGCGGTATCTGCCCGTTCTGTTCGCGCTCTTGGCGTCTCTCATCTGCATCCATAATCCCCTCCTTGAGGGCCCCGCCTGCGCGCGTTTCGCCGTTTTGAATGCTGACGCACATCGCCTTCAAGTCATCCTCACCCCATAACGCTGTTCCAATGATGATGACGGCGCCTGCTGCCCAACCGACGGGCGTCCCCGCGATGCCTGATACGGCCATCGTTCCGACAATAACAAGGAACACGCCAGCCCCCTTCTTCGGATCACCTGGGTCATCAACAGACAATCCGGACGGATCGACTGCAACCAGTGGGTTGTTAACGCAATACCCGTAGACATTCAACCCACCCTCGATGCCAATCGGATCGCGCTGCACGAATCTCCCAATCGCCGGCTCGTACCAGCGGGCGCCGACGTGTTGGAGCGTGATTGGCGGGAGCGAGGGGTCCGGACAATCGAGCGTCAACAGGCCGGATTCGTAACCGTATGAGCCGGCGTAGCCGTAGCGGGTTGTGGCTGTCGGGTCGGCGGCGACGGCTTCGCCGAAGGCGGTGTAGGCGAATGACTGCTCCGCCAGGCCGGCTGAGTTGGTCGTCAGGACGGTCGAGCCGAGCATGTCGCCGTGCAGGTAGGTCGATTGCTGCGTGGCGAAGTCGTACTGACCGGCGATGCCGCCATCCAGCAAATAACGCCGCGTGTCGCTGACCGTCGCCGTGCCGTTGCCATTGTCGGTTACGTCGTAGTCGATATACGGCAGATCGCCGGCGTAGTCGGTCCAACGCTGCGGCTCCAGCGGCGTCAGATCGCCCGTCGCGACCGTCGCCGGGTCGATATCGCGGCACAAATACCGTGCCCGCGGCGAATCAAAGCGGAACTCCCGCGCCGCGGTGATCGCGTACGAATCCGCGACCACGCCGGCCTCGTCGACCTGCCACTCGTCGTGCACCGCCATCCAGAGCGTCCGGTTCCCGTTGTAGTAGAACGCCAGGTCGTAGCGTTTGAAGCGATCCACCGCGTCGCGCACGGTGATGTTCGCGACCTGACCCTTGTCCCAGTAAGTATACCACACGGTGCGGATCACAACATCCGGCGGGTTTGTCCAAGGGTCGATTTGCGGCTCTCCCTGCGGCGAGACCGGCCCGTCCAGCGGCTCCATGTGCGGCAACGGCGGCCCGGCGCCAGCGCCTGGATCGCCATCGTAGACCATGTACCGCAGCAGGCGGTTGTTCCGCGTCGGGTAGGGCAAGTCGTCAGGGTCGGCGAAATCGGTGTCGTAGGTGTAGATCGTGTAAAGCTGGTTGAGCACGTCGACCTTCCGCCGGCGATTGCCGAGCTGATCGTACTCGTAGACGTAGTCATACACGTCCTGGTTGTTGAGCGTGCGCGTCTCCTGGATCAGCCGGTTGCGGTCGTGTCACGCTCATCACCGTCTGCCCGAGGTGCCGGCAATCCACATTCGGGACATACTCCGACCGTCGGAGCGTCCACCCCATAGCCGCAGCGAGTGCAACGGCCGAGCGAGAGCAGAACAGCCGCTAGCAGTCTGGCGGCGCGACGCTTGCGCCGCCAGAGAACGAAGTAACCGCCCAATGCTGCGGCGGGAAGTACGAAGTAGATTTGTAGCGCATGCTGCCCGATAACGAGAAACAGCAGGAGCCAGGCAGCAGCCCCGATGACCCCTGCAAGGAGTGCGTCTAGAAGCACGATTCCCGCTAAAGGGGGGCATCGTTCGTAGCAGATGCGCTCTATTGACACGCGCGTTGCAGGGTCATCAACGCCGGGCAGGTTCATAGAAAGGCCAATCATTCTCGCGCTCCCAAAACATCAGGTTCGTTGGTCCAAGTTGCCCTTTTCTGCCTACAGACGTTAGCGCAATCAGGGTTGCGGGGACCACTTCCCACCGCCTGCACCGTCAGTCCAGAGCAGCGCGTCGGACCCGCTTCATTGTGCGTTGGAACGCGAACGCGTCGTTCTTCGGCCCGCTGCAACCCCAGACATCGTGCCCGTACTCAGATCACAAAGCTGCCATTCCCTATCACGTCATCGTTCCGGACGACCGTCCGGCAGCCCAATGGGCTATCACAAAACGTGCGTCAGTCAGTCTGGTGGTGGGTCCGGCGCGTTTATTACTGGCGGATGTGGAGGGAAGACCTCCGGATTCTCCCGCCTTTGGCGCAGCTGATCCGCCTTTGCTTTCCGGGCCTTTAGCAAGTTCCCCCCAATATCCCAGAGGCTGACACAAGTGTACTTTCCAGACTCGTATACGCCCACACCAGCCGCGGCCCCGAGGCCGAGGGCGACGCCTCCTGTCACGCTGCCAACGGGTCCACCGACGGCGCCGGCGGCCATGCCTGCGCCCACAGCGCCGGCAGCCGCGGCGGCCGCTTTATCGACAATAGCCAGATAGTCAGGATCCTGGGCGGCAAGACCCGGTGGGTCCACTCTCGCTACCGGGTTGCCATCGACATATGCATATACGTTGATGCCACCGCCGATCCCAATTGGATCCCGCTGCACAAACCGCCCGATTGCCGGCTCGTACCAGCGGGCGCCGACGTGTTGGAGTGTGATCGGCGGGAGCGAGGGGTCCGGGCAGGCGAGCGTGAGCAGGCCGGATTCGTAGCCGTATGAGCCGGCGTAGCCGTAGCGGGTCGTGTCCGCCGGGTCGGCGGCGACGG
>JAHJAR010000197.1 GCA_018814045.1 Planctomycetota bacterium
AACCTCTTCGACCGCCTGGTCGTCGCGGCACTCGACCGCAAGGCCGTCACATACAAGGAGTTAACAACCGGAGTGACGTAGAGAATCAGGAATTCGGATCTTCATCCCCCGTGGGTGCGGCGCAGGCCCCATGAGAACTCGGAAGGAGCTGTGGGATAGGTTCTAATGAGCTGAGGGCATCAGTCCGGTCATCTTCGTTGTCGCGTCCTTACATTCCCCGTCACGCCGCAGTCAGCCGCTTTTTGGCCAGCCATTCTGCCGCTTCGGCCGTCTTCAACTGTGGGCCGACATTTTGAGCAGCGGCGGCCTGGCCGCCAACGCAGTCTGACGAATACTGAGAAAGGCGGGTAGGCCGCCGGAGGTGGGCAATGCACGTGACCGCACACAGCCAGATCCAAGCCACTTTCCGTAACGCGGGGGACATTTCAAAGCAGGAGAAAGCCATGTTTGCAGCAAGTTCACTTCGCACAACTCTGAGCGCCGCGATCTTCGTGGCCGTGGCCTTCTGGACCGTCCCGGCCCTGGGCGGTCTGGACGATCCACCCGATTGGTGGGGCAGGCAGAACGACTGGCCGCACACAGAGAGCCGGGAATATGGGTTCGAAGACGACGCCTGGCCACCGCAGGCGGACAATCCGGGCGATCAACACGAGGGCGCAGAGCCCACGTGGACCGGGCAGGGCAGAGTCAACGGCGGCGTACTGGAGATTACCGGCACACTTACCATTCGCGTCAACAACGTTCGCTATCAGCCCAACGAGAAGATCCTCTGGATTCAGTACGACTACGACGGCTATGGTGCGGCGTGGAAGCCGGGCGCTCTTGAGCTTCCGCCCAACACCAAAGCAAAGAAGCAGCTCGACGATAAGGACACTTTTCATCACGGCAATTGGCACCGCCGCACCATCAGGTACGTGATCACGCCCCAGCCTGAATGGGAGGACCTCAAGTTCGAGGTCCTCTCGGGCACGCTCCGGATCGACAACCTGAAGATCGGCTCGCATTGCCAGCACAGTTATGGGTGTTATGGCGGCACCGACTCCTACTTCTTCGATGTCCCCGTCTGGCCGCCGGAATCCGGCTACGAGGACCTCCCGGACGGCTATGGCCCGACGCAGTGGGACCGCTACGGGGTTAACCCGCCCGAATGGCTGCCGGCTGTGACCGATCATGCCGGCGTGATGGGATTGCCAGGCGGCGGGATGCCCACCGACGGCGTCCTGGCGGCCCGGCTCGACGGCATCGAAGCGCCGGATGGTGTGCAACAGGTCTGCTGCCAATTCGACTTCTACATGGCCGAAGGCGGTCTAATCGGCTGGGAGGAGGAGGCGTCGCCCGGGGCCATGATCGAGAATCGCCAGGAAAACATCACCGAGCTGCACGAGGGCTGGTTCCGGCTGGCGATTACCTTCGACGTAACCCCGCCGCCCGACTGGGTGGACTTCCGTTGGTACGTGTTCACCGAGCCGAGTGCCGGCCCGGTCGCGATTGACAACGTGGCCATGTCGTTCGCGTTCGCCGAGCCCGAGGGGCCCGAGCAAGGAGGTCCTGCCGGCTTTGTCGAGCCGCTGTCGGTCGCGCCCCTCGCACCGCTGGTCCGCTGGAGCGAGAACTTCGACTCCTACCTGCTCGGGAGCGGCTTGCACGGTCAAGGCGGCTGGAAGGGTTGGGACAACGATCCGACCTTCGACGCCGTTGTGACCGATGCACAAGCTCGCAGCGTTCCGCATGCGGCGGACATCGTCGGCGCCGCCGACCTGGTGCACGAGTTCTCCGGGGCCGACTCGGGCCGCTGGCAGTTCACCACTTGGCAGTATATCCCGGGTGACTTCTCATCGAACGGCACTGGCGACTTCGCGGGTACCTACATTGTGATGATGAACACCTACGTGGATGGCGGGCCGCACGAAGAGCAGGATTGGTCTATCCAGATGAACTTCGACTCCAACGACGGCATGCTGAAGGTCTACTACGGCAACGGGCTGAACACGGTCGATGTACCGTACATTCCCGACGAGTGGGTCAAGGTCCAGATCACCGTCGACCTGGACGAGGACTGGACCCGGATCTACTACGACGACATCGGCTTCGGTGAGTACAGTTGGACCGGCGGCGTGTTGGGCGACGGCGCTGGGGCGGCGGATATCGCCGCGCTCGACCTCTACGCCAACGGCTCCACGTCGGTCTACTACGACAGTCTCGCGCTGAAGCCGGGGGCAGGACGGTAGAGACGCTGCTATTAGTCAGCAGTGCAAGCAGGCGGCCGGCCGGGCGGAAGAGACCGCTCGGCCGGCCGCACGTTGCGCCGCGTCGCCGCCCGCGAGCCATACCCCCGCGGCACATTCGGGCGTCACTCTCCGGAGAGCGCGTCGGCTGTCTTGAGTTGATCGAGTTCAACTCGGATCATCCAGTCGCCCTCCCGGAGTGGCGCGCCGGGCTTGCCAGGCGTGGCTACGAGCGAGTTGCCGCTGGTGCTGTCGTCGTAGGCGACGTATACGCCCTTGGTCGCCGTGGGATGGAAGTCGAAGCAGATGTAGAACTCCCGCGGCACCTTCGTGGGCGGCAGCTCGATCCGCTCCCAGCCCAACTGGCCCCGCTCGAACGTCGTGTACGGCTTCTTCCAGAGCGCGATGCGCTGCATCTCAGCGTCGCACAGCGCGATGTCGAACTTGCTGCTTTCTCGCGGGCGACCATAACGTGCCCCGTAGAGCGACACTGCCCGGAGGTACCAATCGTTCCCAGGTGCGGTGAACTTGCGGGCATGGCCGCCGCCGGCTATGGAACGCTTGCCCTCGCTGGCGTCGTCGTCGAAGGCCAGCACAAGCGGCTGGCCGGTGAGCAGGCGGGAGCTGACCCGAACGGCTTTGGTCGTGCTCGCTTTCACAGGCTCGACGAGCAGCGGTGCGGCGTCCTTCCACCAGGTCTTCAGCGCCACCGCCTTGGCTGGAAATGCCCCGGTTGCGGCGGCGAGCAGTGCGTCGGTCGGTTCGGTGGGATCGATGTCAGCCGCTTGCCAGGCCCGGAAAAGCCGGGCAAAACCGCCGTGATCGATGATCCGCTCCAGCTCACGCCAGGCCCCCGCGCCGCGCTCGACCTCGGACGGCTGAATACCGGCGAGTTGGCGTTCGAGGCGGGCGGTACCATCGGAGCTGTAATCGTACGGGTAACACCAGAGCGAGTCGCCTTTGGCGGCGTGGACGGAGTCGATCACGACCGAACCGGCGTAATGGGCCCAGCCCTCGGCGGCGGCGGTCGTCATCCAGTCGCGGTCTTCGAGCAAACGGTACATCATCATGTGCCCCAGTTCGTGGCAGAGGCCGTAGACGTTGAAGACCCCCGACTTCGCCGGTGGGGCGAGCTTCTGCGTGCTGGACAACGTGAGGAAGATGTGGTCGTGCCCGTCGGTGAACAGCCGCGTCGGTTGCCGCGCGCAGCGGGCGTCGGTGATCACCGTCCCGGGCAGATTGGCGGCGAAGTCGTCGACGTAAACCTGCCACGCGGCTGAGACGACGCCCGCGATTGCCTCGACGTGCTCCTCATCGAGGCCCACATACTCGACCCGTACGTGCGGCGCTGTGAACGTGTCGGCGTGGGCGAGGACGGCGACCTGGACGAGCAGAACGGCTGTGAAGGTGTGCTTCATGGCCCTATCTCCTGAACGTCATCGACAGACAATTCCCGCGAATCCCAATACCTGAGACGGTTGGCAGGTGTCAGAGTTCCCGCTGACTGCCGAAATTCCGGGGGGACGCAGGAACGGAGCGGCCCGCTTGCTGCCCGCGGGCTGCCGCGCGTTTGCGTGAGTCGGCCAGGCGACGGTAGCATCTGCGCGGCAGAGGTCACATGGAATGAGCGACCCCAGGAGGTGAGCGACATGGCGCTTTCTGATCTTCGCGCGCAGGCGACGCACCGCAGCCCTGACGAGTTGTTGCAGCATCTGAAATCGTTCGAGCTCGATCTGCGTTTCTCGGCCGGTATCTGGTACTTCTCGCCGCCGGCCAGCCGGTTTCACGCCCGCTACGGCCGCGAGCTGAACATCGAGCAACGGCTCGATATCGCGGCGAAGCTGGGCGACTACGGGTTGCGGGGAATCGAAGCCCACTACCCAAATGAAGTCAACGAGGACAACCTTGACCTGTGGCAGAAGTTCACGGCGGATACCGGTATCAAGCTGATCACCGTGGTTCCGTTGCTGTTCTGGGACGAGCAGTTCGAGTGGGGGTCGCTGTCGAACCCGCTGGCGGGCCCGCGGCAGGCGGCAATCGAGCGGACGAAGCAGACATTCGCCCTGAACCGTGAGCTGGACACCGAGTTCGCCATCGTCTGGCCCGGAATCGACGGCTACGAGAACCCTTTCGGCGTGGATTTTGCCGCCATGCGCGAGCGTTTTGCCGCCGGTCTGGCCGAGGCAATCGACGCGGTACCGGGCGTCCGGGTGGCGGTCGAGCCCAAGCCCTACGAGCCACGGGGGCACATTCTCTACGGAACCACGGTGGAGGGCATGCTGCTCGGGCACAAGGTGGAGTCGCTGCTGACCAATCCCAAGAACCGCAAGTTGCTCGATGAGGGCCATGCGCTCTGCTGCTTGAACCCGGAAATCGGGCACGTGCTGATGGGGTACGAAGACCTGGCATACGCTTATAGCTGGCCGCTGTCGGAAGGCCGGCTGGCCCACACGCACTTGAACAGCCAGCCGCTGGGCAACTATGACCAGGATCTCAACGTGGGGGTGGTCGCGCCGGAACAACTCGAAGCGCTGCTCTACACGCTGAAGATGCACGGCTACCGCGGCTACTTCGGAATCGACATCAACCCGGAGCGCATGCCGGTGGACGTGGCCCTGAAGGTGAACATGGACGCGCTGCGGGCCGCTAACGACCGCATCAACGAGCTGGATCACGACGCGATTCTATACGCCCAGGCGCACCCGGACAAGACGCGCGGCTGGCTGGAGGCGTACCTGGTGCGCGCCCGGGCCCCGCACCCGGACCGCCTGCCGCCGTTGCCGTTGCCGGCGGTGAAGTAGCCGCCCGCGCGAGCCGCTCTCCGTCACCAAGCTGTGCGGCTTGATAGGTGCGGTCGGCTTCCAGGCTGCGTGCGTATTCGTCCTCACCGCACCGGCGTGGCGGCGCCCTCGACGGGCCGATTCGAGTCCTTTGCCGCGTGCAGCCGTTGCTCTAGAATAGACCTAATTCTGGTAGCAGAGGAACGTTGATGGCAGGACATTCACACTGGGCCCGCATCAAGCGGGCGAAATCGGTCACCGACGCACGGCGTGGGCGGCTGTGGAGCAAGCTGGCGCGGGCGGTCATAGTGGCGGCCCGCAGTGGCGGGGGAGACCCGGAGGCCAATCTGTCGCTGCGCTACGCGATCGACGCGGCCAAAGCCGAGAACATGCCCAAAGACACGATCGACCGGGCCATCAAGAAGGGCACCGGCGAACTTGGTAGCGTGTCCTACGAGGAGCTGGTCTACGAGGGCTACGGACCGGGTGGCGCCGCGATCTTATGCCGCACGCTGACCGACAACCGCAACCGCACCGCCCCGGAGATCAAGAGGATCCTGGAAGGGCGGGGTGGAAAGCTCGGCTCCTCCAACTGCGTGGCGTGGATGTTCTCGCAGCGCGGCGTCATTGTCGTGGCCCAGACCGAAACCGACGAAGACACCCTGACGAACATCGCGCTCGAGCACGGCGCGGACGATCTCGAGTCCGCCGGCGATGCGTTCGAGCTGTCGTGTGACCCGGACGCGTTCGAGGCTCTGCGCCAGGCGCTGGCCGACGCGAACATCAAGATCGAGAGCGCCGAAATCTCGATGCTGCCCTCCTCCACGGTCACGCTGAAAGGCCAGCAGGCGGAGCGCATGCTAAAGCTGATCGAAACCCTCGAAGACCACGACGACGTGCAGCAGGTCTACAGCAACTTCGAGATCTCCGAAGCCGACCTGGCGCGCCTGACGGAGTAACCTGAAGCCGCGCAGTGCGGTTGCTGTGGCGGATGCGCCACGGCAGTGGAAATCTGCCCGGCGCGCGTTTGCCAGGGTGAGGCGGGAGTATGGAGAGACGAGGCGGCGTCTCGCGCAGATAAACCGACGAGGAGATACACTCGATGATGGCTTGTGGTCGGCTCATCGGCTTGATCTTGATCGTGGCACCATTGCCCCTGAGCGGGTGCGGGATTTCGACGGTGGCCAAGCAGGCGTTTCACGAGGTGCGCGGGGCGCAGGCCAAAGTCAGGCCGGTGCGCGACATTGCGAGCGACCTGCTCGCCCGCTACCAGAGCCTCCGCTTCGAGCCGGTCACCGCCACCGTCGGAGAGCAGATGTGTCCGATGCAACTGCGCCGGGCGTGGGACGACGACGCGGCCGCGCTCACGCTGGAGCTCTCGCAGGGGGGTTTCCCCGGCGGGCCGCCGCTGCTCGCAATCTCCAGCGAGATCCTCTATTTCCAGCAGAAAGGTATGCTCAGCGGGGCGGAGTGCATCGCACGTGTCAAGATGCACGAGGATAGCGAGCTCGTGGCGGACATGATCGTCCGGGCCGAAAGCAAGGCCTTCAGGGCTGGCGGTGAAGAGGCTCTGGCCGGGGCCTGCATCAAGACGCTCGGCAAGTTCCTGAAGGAACAGAAGGGGGAGGTCCCGGAAGACCGGGAGTCCGAGGAGGATCGCCGCCGCCCGCGCGGCGACTAGGGCGGATTCAGATCAAGCGTCGGGTCTCCGTGCCCGATGTGGTCTCGTGCAGAAGATTCTGCGGCCGGCACGGACACCGGCCGCTGCATTTGGATTGAAAACGCTCTCGGGGTTCCGGCCATCAAGGCTCCCAGAGGACTCTCCCCTCCGAGTCAACGTGCCCTGCCCGACACCACGAACAGAACGGGCCAGCCTGGTGTGGCTGACCCGTTCCACTTATGTGAATCCGCCGTTTCTTGAAAGGCCCCGGCGGTTTAGGGGGGCCGCTGAGATGTCGCCCCTATTGCTTGACGAACGCCAGCATGATGGCGGCGTTCCCTGTCGGAGCCTCGGCGGTAATGTCGATTTTGTACTGCGCGACCGCCTTCTGTTCCCCCGCGTTGGTCTGAATCGTGTCGGGCAGCACTTCCTGCGGCAGCGTCATGGTGTACGTGTCGTCTGCCGCCAGAGTCAGGTCATCCGCGTTGATCCAGTAGCTGGTCCCTTGGAATCCCGCCGGCCGTGTCGGCCACGTAGCGTCGCCGTCGATCTCCTCGTTCAGGCAAACACCGTCGGCGTCGAAGTAGAAGATCTGGAAACTGTAGTCCAACCCAGTCAGATACGCCCCGGTTTCGTCGGGCGGCGGGTTGAATAGCAGCACCAGGTCCTGCGTACCATCGACCGGAATCGGGTGTTGCAGCGTGCCGTTGACAGTCGCGTCGGCGATGTCGAAGTCGGTCAGCGCTCCACTGGCCCCGTAGCGCACCAGGGTGGGAATGTTCTTGAAGACGTAGTTGATCATGCGCGAGTACTGCTCGGTTGTGCCATCGTCGAAGCTGACGTCGATCGTGAAAGTGTCTCCCGCTTCCATTTCGTCGTTGGGTCGGACAAAGGCCTCGAAGCGATCGGCAGCCTCACCGAATGCGTAGCCCTCGGCGCCCCAGTTCGTATAGGCCAGCGCCATGCCGGTGTCGCTCATGACGTCCGCGTCGGGCATGTACGTGGGGCCGGGAGTCTCGAGCGCCTCGACCGCGGTGATGGTGCGCGCCGAGCCGGGCTCGGGCAGGGCTTCGAAGGTGATGACAGTATCGGCCGCCAAGGCCGCCGATATCTCGGCCGCAGTGCCGTTGTAGTAGGTCGAAGCCTGCTCGGCGCTGATCTTGAGGTTCATGAAGAAGTTTACGCGAATATCAGACGGTATCCCGCCCGTGTCGCCATCACCATCGAAATCGTCCACAATCCCGTCGCCGTCATCGTCGGCGTCCAGAATGTCAATCAGGCCGTCGCGGTCGGCGTCGACCAGACGTCCGCCGGGACCGGGGCCGGGACCGGCGCCGTTCTGGGCCGCGCCGCCCTTTCCGTGCGACGCCAGGCCGACCGGCACCCCGCCCGCGTTGAGCCGCGTGGTCAGGTCGGCATCCAGCAGCCCCGTCAAGTCGGCGTCGGCGCCGACTTCAATCGGGCTTGTGGTCAGATCATCCGGCAACTCGATCGTGCCGAGTGCCGTCTCTCCTTCAGGTTTGAGCCCGGCCAGCCCGTTACCGTCAGCCACCCCGAACAGCACCGGACCGACAGCCCGGCCATCAGGGCCGAGGATAGTGACCATGAACGAGTTACCGCTCTCAGCGGCGGGGATGTCGATTTCGAAGTCCCCCACCGCGTCGGTTGTGCCGCGGTAAACCTCGCCCGTCGCATCGCTCTGAGCGATAACCATGTAGCCCGCCTGGCCCGACTCCGCGCCGGGCGCGGTTCTGGCGACCTGCGAACCCACCAATGTCCCAGTCAGCGTGACGGCGCCTCCGACACTGCCGTCCGGCGCATCTTCCGGTGTCGTTACGTCCAGCGCACCAGTGCAACCGAGAAACACGGTGCAGACAGCCAGCGCGAACCATTTTCCGTGTAACAGCACAGTCTGACTCCCTGATCTCGGCGATGTGCAAAACGAGTCGGCCCCGCGGATAGGGCCACATTGTGGATCCGCAACCCTAAGAACCACGGCGATAGGAATCTATCGGCTGGCGAGTGCCGCGCGCTCAGGCCATCCGCGCTCGATCTTTCCCTGTCGGTCCCGGGCGCAGACCCACATCCGTCGGGTTCAGCGGTCTCTGGCCAACGACCGATATCCGAAGGAGGAGGTGCTCCCCTTGCGAGCGCCGGCCGCCGCCCCCTGGCATCGCTGGAGCCAACATGCCGACTGCACTGATCACCGGGACGACCGGGCAGGATGGTTCGTACCTGGCAGAGTTGCTGCTCGCCAAAGGCTACGAAGTTCATGGCATCATCCGCCGCAGCAGCTCCTTCAACACCGGTCGCATCGACCATATCTACCGCGACGTCCACGATGCTGACGCGCGCCTGCGCCTGCATCATGGCGACCTGGGGGACGGCACGAGCCTGCGCCGCGTGGTGACCAAGGCCCAGCCCGACGAAATCTACAATCTCGGGGCGCAGTCCCACGTCCGCGTCAGCTTCGATCAACCGGAGTTCACCGCCGACGTCGGCGGTCTGGGGGCCTTGCGCATCCTCGAGTGCATCCGCGACGTGAACCCGCAAACCCGCTTCTACCAGGCGTCCAGCAGCGAGATGTTCGGCAACGCCTGCCGGGTAGCAATAAATGAGGACACCCCCTTCGACCCCCGCAGCCCCTACGCCGCCGCCAAGCTGTTCGCCTACCACGTGACGCGGAACTACCGCGAGGCATACGGGTTGTTCGCGGCGAACGGGATTCTGTTCAATCACGAGTCGCCGCGTCGTGGTGAGACGTTTGTCACCCGCAAAGTGACGCGCGCCGCCGCCCGGATCAAGGTCGGCCTGGAGCGAGAGCTTTATCTCGGCAACCTCGACGCCAAACGCGATTGGGGATTCGCGGGTGACTACGTCCGCGCCATGTGGCTGATGCTGCAACAGGATGAGCCGGAGGATTTCGTCATCGGCACCGGCGAGACACATTCGGTGCGGGAGCTGTGCGAACTGGCCTTTGGATTGCTCGACCTGGATTACCGCGACTTCGTGCGCATCGACCAGCGCTACTACCGTCCGACCGAAGTGGACCATTTGCTGGCCGATCCACGCAAGGCGCGCGAGAAACTCGGCTGGCGACCCGAAGTCCGCTTCGAGAAACTAATCGAAATGATGGTCGCGGCCGATGTCGAGTTGGCCGAACGCGAGCTGCGCGCCGCCGGCAAGCCGACGGGAGTGTCGGCGGCCTACAGCGCGCCGGTGGCGGCGTTGGCGCAAGTCGTTCCCCGGCCCTGCTGAGCGCTATCCAGCGGACGGACGCCGATCACGCGCGCGTCACGCAGAACCGCCCGAAAGCCGAATCTATTGGGCTGTCCGAACAGCAGCGTCCCTTCCACCGTCACGTTCAGCAGATTACCCGCCCGCGGGCGAGGCCAGGGGCTCGCAGAGCAGTCCACGAGCACCGTCCATTCGCGGCGCGCGTCTGCGACCGGCTGGCAACATACCGCCAACCCAAACGGCGGCAGCAAGGCAAATGTGTGAACCGTGCCCGCCTCGGTGCCCGCCTGGAAAAGCAAGCCGATACCGCTCACGCGAAACCTGCCGCCGGCCGCGGCTTGAAGTGCCGGGGTCAGGCCAGCCTCGCCGGCTCCAGCCACCTTTGCGGTCGGGCCGCCCGGCTCCCGAAAGTCATCCCAGGTGAGCAACATCTCAGGCTCGCGCACCGGGGCGAGCGTCCCGAACGTAATGGTGTCGATTGGTTGCCAGACGCTCGCGCGCGCGGGGCCGGCGCGCGCCCCGGCCCCAGGCCGCAGGACGCGATAGAAGCCGTAGTTCCAAACCAGGGCGAGCGCAGCCAAGGCTAGCAGGCCGATGCCGCTCGATCTGCGAGCACCGGCCGCCTCGGTGGCGCGGGTTGTGCGGGCCAATGTGGGGTGGGTGTCGCCAGGGCTAGACACGGCTGGGAACATCGCCGTCAGCCGTACTTGCAACCATTTGAGCCAGCAGCGACCGGCGCACCCCGCCTCGCCAACGGCACCTTCCCAGAAGTGGCAGTGCTGACATGGCTCCACCCGGATCAGGCGGAGCTTCTTGTACGCCCCCAGGATGAGCGTTGCCAGTAGCGCGGCCAGAAACGGGTAGTGCCAGGTCGGTACACTCCTGAGCGCCCCGCCAAGACTAGCCGGCACCGCGCGCTGGCCGAAGATGACCGGCACGCAACAGCGCTCGACCACGAGCGTGCCCTGGGCCAAGTGCGCTTGGTAGCGGTAGTCCCGGAAGACGAGTCGGTCCGTCAGCATACCGCCCAGCAGCGCCAGTACTACCAGGCTGACGACATAAAAAGCCGCCGTGGACCGCCCAATACCCCGGCGGATCGCGTTCAACTCGCCCAGGTTGGTGGCCGGACCGGCGATCAGGTAGGCCACGCCGACACCGGGACTGGCTCCCAGCAACAACAGGCTCTGTACCAACGGCACCGACGGCACCGAACAGGCATAGACCGGGATGCCGAGCAGGACAACATAGAGCAACGAGCCCAGATGCTGCTGTCCAAGCCAGGTCTGCACCCAATCCAGCGGAAGGAAGGCGATCAGCAGCGCGGCCAACGCCAGCCCGAATAGCAGATCCAGGCTGACCTCGGCGCCCAGATCCCAGAAGGCCCAGCGCGCCGCGCGGGCGAGCCGGCCCGAAGCGCCCGCGGCGGTGTTCTCACTCTCCCGCGCTACGAAGACCGGTCGCCGGGGCGTGCGCCGCACGTCGTCCGCGCGCCGCAGCACCCGGTTTCCAAGCAGACCCAGCAAGAACGCTCCACCCACAGTCACCGCGGCGTAAACCATCAGGAACTTGACGCCTAGCAACTGCCACACCAGCACAAGCGCTACTGGCGAGATGGCCGGCGAACTGGTCATGAAAGACAGGATCGTGCCGCGGGCGGCACCGCTGCGATGTAGGGAGATGCCGACCGGAACGGTCCCGCACGAGCAGATCGGCAGTAGGGCACCGATGCCGACAGCGCAAAGCAAAGGCCGGCTGCCCCGTGGTCCCAGCAAACGCCCCAGCGTGTCCCGCGGTATGTACTCGCGGATGAGCGCCGCCACAAGATACCCCAGAATGATGTACGGTGCCGCTTGAGCCAGCGTCGCCAACAACGCACCGGCAAACGCCATCAGTCGTTCCACACTCGTGCCTCTTCGCTGGGCCGCAATTTCTAAGGCGGTGGAATGCGGCGTTCCGCCCCGCTCGGGGGAAGAGCGTCCGTCCCGTCATCCGCGAACTGGCATTCGTCCGGAACACCGTACGGCGGCCACTTATCGCTCGACGTGCCTTCGGCGATGTCTCGGGCATCCGGCCAGTAGTTGAAGTTGCAGTCCGGGGGCGGCGGGCTGCCCAGCATGTGCTGGATGACGTTGCGGGTCGCCTGACGGACCTTCTCGTAGTCTGGCTGGTTCGAGCGCATCGCCAGCGTCCACCCCATGGTCGAGCCGGCATGAAACACCTGCCCGCCATTGCCGTCTGGGAAGCCGTATTCCGCATTATCCGCGTAGAAAACAGCGTGGCACTCGACGTAATCGACCGGCGGGGGGTTCCCGGGGTACTCGGGGCGCTGCAACGTGACGGAAGCCACAGTATCCACGGCGGGGGAGTACTGCGTCAGAACCTGCGTCTCGCCCGAAGCTGTCTCGTGCCCGAACGCATCCCCAGGCTGCAAACCGGTGCCGGCAAAGACCCACTCCGAAGCGGGCGTATCCTGAACAACCAGATCCTCGGGGAGAAACTGCTGAGAATACTGGGCGAACTCAGTGCCGATCAGCACCGACGGCGGACGGTTGAGCGGCTCCCAGGCCCAGCGCGTGGTCTGGCCCGGCGTGCCCCACAGCGGGTCGTCCAGGCTACCCTTCCAGCTTGCCATGATTGTGCCGTCATTCTCGTAGCGCGCCTGCCAGTGTATGTCGCAGGCCGAGAAGGAAGCGATGTGCGCCCCGCGGCGATGGTGGAGCACCAGGGCATCGTAGTAGGTGCACGTCGTGTATTCGTTGACCTCCGCGGTCACAACGACGTCGTAGTCGTGCAGCAGGTCGGGGTCCTGCTCGATATCCCACTCGGTCCAATACTCCGGCGCGAAGCCGGCATCCTCCAACTCGCTGAGCGCACAGTACGAGCCATAGAAGAACCCACCCTTGCCACTCCAATCGTCGAAGGGGCGGAGAAACGAGACGCGCGCCGTACGGTCCTCGCCGGGAACATAGCTGTAGTAGAGGCTCTTGCCGCCCCAGGCGTTGTAGGCCGTGCGCGTGTTGTAGTTGGTAATGAAGGCTACGCGGCTACGGTAGCCTGGCTCACGGGGTGTGACGACAAACGGGCGATAGGTGTACGTCCCGTCGTTGTTGTTGGTGAGCTTGATGAAGTAGCTGCCGGTTTCGCAGTCGCCCGGGATGCGCCAGGCGAAACTGACGGGCCAATTCGCCCCCAGCCACGGCTCTTTGTCCGGTACAGCATGGAACATGCCGGGAATGGCCGGGATCCGCTCCAAACGCAGCTTGGTCCAAGTCTCACGGTAGACCTCGAACTTGTACGTCAGCGAGGTGGTCGAGACGTGCAGGAAGATGGTATCACCGGGCGCGTAACTCATGCGATCGGTGTAGACCTCAACGTAGCTGCACCCACGCCAGCCGTTGCCGGCGCCGTACTCCTGTCCTTGGCAGACCTCCGCCGCTCCTTCAGCAACGGGTTGCCGCGGCGCACTTTCGTCGGGTGGTATTATGATCCGGCTCGCGGGCGCTGCGGCGTTCTCCGGTTCAGTGGAAGTGGCGACGCTGTAGAAGGTATATGCGGGGCCGGCCAACATCGCCACGATGAAGCCCCCCCAGATGATTCTGTGTCGGTTCATCTGCTTTCCTCCACGAAGCCCGGTCGGGGAATCTCGGGGATGCACCCCCAGGAAAACCGCGGGCGTCCTGCTGGGTTCAGCCTGTGCCAGATTGGCCCAGACGCCTGATGCGCGCACACGTAGACGATACGGCGCTCGCCATTGTGCGTCGCGTGACATCCAGAATCAGTCTGGCGAACACGATCAAGAAAGCTACTCGGCTTCCGATCTGTTTCTCTCTGCCTTTTACCCGCTTCCGAACGGTACGGAAACAAGCCTCGTTGCGCGCACGCCGCGGAGCCGGGACCCTGGTGACTTGGAAGGGGCAACCTCTCATCCCGGTCCCACCTTCGTCCGATACTATGGATGGCTCGCCGCCGGAATCAAGCTCATTGTTGGAACCCCCGTCTGCCCGTCAGCCCCCCCCGGGCCGACCTGTGAGTGCATTGACGTCGAAACCGCTAACGACACCGTCGGCATTGATGTCGACGCTCATACGATGGTGGTCGGGGTGGCCAGGGGCACAGCAGAAGTGGTTCGCATGAACATCATCCGGGGGGGCTGGGCCAGACTCCTGGCAACAGTGGTGAACTGACTGACCGCCAAGACGCCCGCGCCCCGCCTCATTCCTCCCGGCGGGCAACCGTGAGCGCCGTCAGGGCCACCAATTGCAGTACGGCCGCGAAGGCGAGCTTGATCAGGAGCGCTTCACCAGAGATCTGGAAGATCCAGTCCGACAGCGCCCAAGCCAGCAAGGCCACGACCAGCGCCTGAACACATGTGCCCAACAGACGCGTCGCCGAGAAGTCCTTGTGTTGCCGGTCGCGCGCGGTGGCGTCCAGTTCCCCGCGGATCTGGCCCAGCAGATCTTCGATCCGTCCCAGATGCTCCAGCAACTCATTGGCGCGCCTGTCGGAACTGCGGCGGTCCCGCACCAACGCCGGCCGCTCGCTGGTGTGCAGGGCTGGCAGCGGTGCCGCCTGAGACGGTGTGACTGATTCGGCCGGCACGTCGCGCTCTGCCATCACGGCCTGTTTCGTGCTGTCGTTCATGGGCCCAACCTGCCTGATCGGCCGCCCGGTGGTGCGGGCAACGTCGCCCACCAGCGCGACCAGCGATCACCTGTTCACTTGCCCAACTCCTCGAGCACTGCCTGGCGAAACAGCGGCAGCAGGATCTCATGCTGACCGACGACCTGATGACCATGTCCCGGCCGCACCGGGCGCGTGACGACGTTCTGCTGCGGGCGGTAGTGCCGCAACATGTCAAAGTTGGCCGTGTGCATCTCGTCCAGGTCGTGCCCCAGGTTGCGCGCCACGGAGACCGCCTTGAGAAACACCTCCGGCATGACCACGGCCGAGCCGACGTTCAACCATACGCCCCCCGCGCCCCCCGGAGAACCCGCCCCCAGGTCAGCCACCACGGCGCAGAGCATGCGAAAGTCCGCCAGCGTCGCCACGCCCAGCGCCGCCCCGTCGGCTTCCGGGTGCATGTGCACAGTGTCCGTGCCGATGGCCACATGCACCGCGGCTGGGATACCCAGGCGCGCCGCGGCGGCGAAGATGCTCAAGTGCTTGTACGGCGCGGCACCGTCGTTAAGCAGTTCCCCCACCGCGGCACCGAGTCCAATCTGCTGCCCGCGCTGCGCCGCTTTGTTCATTTGCGCGCACGTCTCGTGCACCATGCCGAAACTGCCGTCGCGGATCGTCTCGGCTACTTCTTCGCTGGTCGCGCCCGTTTCCGCCAGCTCCAGGTCGTGTATCGCC
This sequence comes from Planctomycetota bacterium, assembly GCA_018814045.1. Lineage (GTDB taxonomy): Bacteria > Planctomycetota > Phycisphaerae > UBA1845 > Fen-1342 > JAHJAR01. The sequence goes on from JAHJAR010000197.1 coordinate 15,258, forward strand.
CCGGAGCCGTTGCTGGCGACGGCGGTAACGATTCCACGTTCGATCAGGTCCACAACCAACGGCGCGCAGCCGGTCTTGATCACATGTCCCCCAAAAGCGAATACCACCGGCCGAGCGGCACGGTGAGCAGCTACGACCGCCGAGACGATAGCGCGCAGCTCGGTTGCCCCAAGGAACGTCGGCAGACCGGCGAACCACTCGCGAAAGGAACACCCTACTTCCGGCGTTCGGCCCAGAGCGCCGACCTGAACCTTGTGGACCCGCTCTCGGCGTGACTTCATGCGCAGCCCCGACCAGTTCAGCGCAGCCAACTCAGGCTCCTTCCTTCGCGTGCACCTCAGCCGCCTTCGGCAACACCGACGCCAGCAACCGCCGGAAGCCCTCCCGATCCTGGACCCGCAAGCGCATATCCAGGCGCCACAACTCCGGCAGCGTGCGTTCGGCGGCCGCCCGCTTCCACAACGGTGCTAGTTTGACCCAATCCTTCCGCGTTGTCACGACCAGATTCGCACCGCGCTCCGCCGCGCTCGCCGCGATAGCGCCGACGTCGGCCGGCCGAAAGCGATGATGATCGGCAAACGTGACACAGCGCTGGCTCTGAGCAGTGCAGCCTTCAACCAGACGCTCGAAACTGCGCGGGTTGCCGATGCCACATGCGGGCAGGACGTGCCGCTGGCGCAACTCGTCCGGCGACCTGGGCTCGCCGAACAGATCGACCAGCCGCTCGATCTCCGCAGTCGCGCGGAAGAGCGCGGCTTGCGGGGCGCAACGGCGCGTTTCCGCGACGATGTCATCCACGGCGCTCTCGGAGATCTGGTTCACTCGCGAGATGATGATCGCGTGCGCCCGCCCAAGGCTGCTCAGCGGTTCCCGCAGGCGGCCCGCCGGCAGCAGCCAGCCGCCGCCCCACGGGTTCAACGCATCGATGACTACGACGTCAAGGTCACGCCGCAGTCGGCGGTGCTGAAACCCGTCGTCGAGCACGACACAGTCGGCGTGGTGCTGCGCGACGGCCGCGTGCGCGCCGGCCACGCGGTCGGGATTGACCAGCACGGGCACGTCCGGCAGCGCCGCGTGGAATTCGAGGACTTCGTCGGCCGTCTGCCCCGCCGCCGCGGCGTAGCCGCGCGTGACAATGGCCGGCTTACGACCACCAGACAGCAAGTGCCGCACGATCTCTATCACGAGGGGAGTTTTGCCCGTGCCACCAACCGTCAGGTTACCAACGCTGATGACGGGTACGCCGGCGGGATGGCTCGCGGAGCGCGTCCGATCGTAGTAGCAATTGCGCCCGCGGATGATGCCGCCATACAAGACCGACAACGGGGCAAGCATCCACTGTAGGACGGCCGGACTGGCAGGACGTCGGTTCATCGCTGGTTGCGCGCCGTCAAGCGCTGGTCATAGATCCGCCAGCACGCCGGTCTCGCGCTGCCACTCGATGCCGCGCGGGATGCCGGCCGTCAGCGGGGTCTGGGGCTGGTAGCCCAACAGTTGCCGGGCCTGGGTGATGTCGGCGACGTAGTGCGTGACTTCGCCGGAGCGCGTCGGCTCGTAGCGTGCGCGCGCTTCTTTCCGCAGCGCGAGCGAAATCAGGTTGACCACGTCAACCAGCGTCGAGCCCTGCCCGCAGGCGAGGTTGATCGTGCTGCGGCTGATCCTGCCGGCCACCAGCGCGTCGAGCCCGCGCAGCACGCCGTCGACACAGTCGTCCACGTATGTGAAGTCCAGCACCTTCTCCGGCCCGAAGACGACGATCTGTTCACCGGCCGCGATGCGCCGAATGAACAACGGGATTACGCGCTCCAGGTGGGCGATGTCGCAGTCGTACCGGCCGTATACGTTGCTGAAGCGGAACACGAGATAGGGCAGGTTGTAACACTGCGCATAGGAGTAGATGAACGCTTCGCCGGCGATCTTCGACGCACTGTAAGGGCTCTCCGCCACAACGAAATCGGCCTGCGACTCATCGGTGATGTGCCGGTGGATATCGCCGTACACCTCGCGCGAGCTGCCGAAGACCACCGGAGTCTCGTTCCGCCGACAATACTCGAGCACCGTGAAGCTGACCTGCACGTTCTCCAGGGCACGCTCGGGATGTTCGACCAGCTCGAAGACCTTGGCGTGTGCGGCGAGGTGCAGCACGGCGTCGAAACGCCCCACGGCCGGCAACTCTCCGGGCGCGCATTTGGCCAGATCGCACTCGATGGTCGGCAGTTCGCTCGTCCAAGTGTTCGGACGCAGATCGATCCCCTGCACTTGGTCGCCACGCTTCAGCAAGGCCAGACCGACATTGGTCCCGATCTGCCCGCTGGATCCCGTAATGAGCACGCGCATCGCTTGGATAGCCTCATAGAGTTTCGCGCCGGGGCGCCGTCCGCGCCGCGGGTATTTGGACCGCCGACCATTGCGGCCGAGTTGCCGTATCAACTGGCGCATTGCCCAGCGCGGCCTATCCTATCCGCGTCCGCTCGCACATGCCATGTCTGGGTAGACAGGAAACCGGGGGCTCGCTACCGTGATCTTATGGGTCGCCAGCAGGTAAAGCGATGGATCGAAGCGCGGGCCCTGATCCAGCGCGCCGGCCGCACCTACCTGATCGCCAAGCCGCACACGGACGAAACCTGCCCATGGGAATTTCCCGGCGGGAAGGTCCGCAGTGGAGAGATGCCCGAAGCGGTGCTGCGCCGCGTGTGCCGGACCGCGCTGGGTGTCGAACTCGAAGTCCTTATCGGGCAGCCGCCCTTCGAGCACCGGTTCGGAACGCACGTCGTGACCTACCGTTATTGTCTCTGCGGTATCCGCCGGGGTGAGCCCACGGCCATCGGCTACGCGGAGATCCGTTGGATCCTGGTGGGACAGTTGCGGGAATACGTCTTCGACTCCCCCACTCAGCAGGTTGTTGACTGGCTCCTGGAGCAGCCCTCGGGCAAGTAGTGCTGGCGCGGTTTTGCCGCCCGGTCCACATATCCGGCCCGATCGCCGCACTGATTCTGAAAGCGCTCCTGGCTTGCGTCTGCACGGTTAACGGTGAGCGCGGTTCGGAGCGATATAGTGTTCAGACCGGTGGCGCGGCGCGAGTCGGCGCGTGCTGGCTGCGCTGCGGCGGCCACAGTACAACCATCGCAAACCGGAACCGCCATGCCTGCGAACGACGATCCGCGGCCAATCCTGCGCAGCAATCCCGAACAAATAACCGCCGTCCTGGACCGACTCGACTGCCAGGCGGCCGGGTGCGCGGCGGTCAGCAGACGCCGCTTCGAGCGCTACCGCTATCGCATGAGTATGCTAACCGTGGAGTTTGTCGAGCGCGATGGCGCGCCCGGTCCGCGTTACGCGGTGCCGTCGCGCAATATCAGCCGGGGCGGTGCCGCGTATCTGTTTGGCAATTTCGTCTACCCGGGCGCGCGCTGCCGCACACACCTGAGGACGATACATGACCAGACTGTGGTGGCCACGGGTGAGATTGCCCATTGCCGCTACGTGGAGAGGTCGGCACTTCTTCACGAGGCCGGCGTGAGGTTCGATCGGCCGGTCGACGTGGAGTTGTACCACCGCGGTGCCACGCGCGTGCGGGTCTTGCTCGTCGCTGCCGACCCAGCCATGCACCAGCTCGTGGCGGCGCTGCTCAAGGCGCGCCAGGTCGAGCTGGCCTGGGCGGACTGCGCTTCCGCGGCGGTCGATCTGGCGCTTTCGGCCGGCTATGACCTGATTCTGGTGGATATGGACCGGCCTGATCTTGACGGCTACGCCGCGGTGCGCGCGCTGCGTGAGCGCGGCTACGCCAACCCCATTGTGGCGCTCACGACGGCAACCGCGCCGGAAGTCCCCAGAGGGTGCCTGGAGCTGGGGTGCAGCGCCTGGGTGACTCAACCGATCACGCGCGCTGCGCTGGTGCGGCTGATCGACGCGGCGCGGATCGAGCCGCTGGTCAGCTCCCCCCGCTCATGATCCCGGTCTGGCCGCGTTGAGCGATCGCTTCGTAGACAGCCGGCCGGGCAGAGTCAAGCAACTGGAAGCGGCCCTCGTCCAAGGCGACAACGCCGGTCTCCAGCGGGCAGCCGGTCAACCCAAACGCGAAGCCGGCGCCCATGGCTGACTGGCCATCAGCGATATGGCCGAGGAGCTCAAACGGGCAGCGAACCGTGGCGAGGGGTCGCCCGTCATGCGCCTAAGACTCACTGAGTTGAGATGCAACTGTCGGGCCGCCCGCCCAGCCGGCCACGCGCGGGCGGATTAGAGTTGTTTCAGAGAACGTCCGGCTTTCGTTGGGGAGGCCGCCGGTGCGAGATTCCCAACTCGCACCCATCCGGCCATGTGGCTCAGGCAGACTCTTTGTGCAACCGGCTCGGCAGCAGTAGATCCTGCTCTCCGCGGACAACCTCCGGCGTGACCTGGTAGCGGGCCGTATGCTTCAGCTCGGGCAGGTCATACATAAAGTCAACCATGAACTCCTCGACGACCGCGCGCAACGCCCGGGCGCCGGTGTCACGTTTCAGGGCCCGCGTCGCGATCTCCTCCAGCGCCTCCGACGTGAAGTCCAACTGGGCAGCCTCCAGCTCAAAGAGCTTCTTGTACTGCTTGACGATCGCGTTGCGCGGCTCGGTCAGGATCCGCACGAGGGCCGCCGAGTCCAGCGGCTGCAAGGCGCAGATCAACGGCAGGCGGCCGACGAACTCGGGAATCATGCCAAACTCGATCAGGTCGTCGGGCGTGACCTGTTCGAGAATGACACCCAGCTCGTGAACCTCATCGGGGTCGCGCCCGGATTCGTTGAAACCGATCATCTTGCGGCCGATGCGCTTGCGGATGATCTTGTCGAGCCCGACGAATGTCCCGCCGCAGATGAACAGGATGTTCGAGGTGTCGAGCTGGATATATTGCTGCTCGGGGTGCTTGCGGCCACCCTGGGGCGGGATGTTGCTGACCGTGCCCTCGAGCATTTTCAGCAAGGCCTGCTGCACGCCCTCCCCGCTGACGTCGCGGGTGATCGACACGTTGTTCCAGGTCTTGCCGATCTTGTCGATTTCGTCGAGATAGATGATGCCGCGCTGG